>JAPLDX010000059.1 GCA_026391215.1 Bacteroidia bacterium | reverse complement strand
TATATTGGTTATAGATTTATTATTGCGAAAATTAGAAGTGTAAAAGCTGGTTTAAATGAAGGTATCACAGTTGTATTTATGTTACCAAAAAATCAAAAACAATTGAGTGACCCGACAAAAGGTACTCCTGTCTGGATAGACCTTAAACTTGCCCTTTCAAACAAAGAAATATTATAACAGATAAAGAAAACCACGACTTATTATTCCGGGGTACAATGAATTTTTTATTTTTGTTATTGGCCGGTGTATCCTATGTCGTTACACGACACATACAATTATTTGACTTTCGCTTATAATTTAAACTGCACTGGCTTCTTTATTCAATGAAAAGCCCCCGGAGGTGATTTCCGAGGGCTATTTTTGTAACCATTCACAAGTAATAATAGGCTATTTTACAATCCAGTCAGTGTATATTGTGGTGTAGCTCAATAATATATTACTTACATCTCCTATTGCAGCCACTACTTTTTCATTTGCAGCATCTGATTCAGGGGATGTTTTATCTGAGCCTGGGTAGTATTTATCTCTTACGGCAACAGATTCAAAAACAGTCATAAGTGCAAGCTTATTTATATTCTCTCCTCTATCACCACTTAACAGATACACTTTAGTGCCTGGAAAGTTTTTCTCAACTTCAGGAATGTATTTATTTAAAAATAAGTCTATAACCTGATTCAGGGTTGCATCAGGATTAATGTTAAGTGTAAAAGTATGAATACCACAAACAGCACCTTTCTTTAAGGTTTGTGCAGAAAGCCGGGTCACAGAAAAGACCAATAAAAGGCATAGCAATAAAAGTGTCTTCGTTTTCATAAATGAGAGGTTTTAGTTAACAATAAGAAATAAGATGAAAGTATTTACGATAAAAATTCCCTTAAGAATTTATCACCCAAATTCTTATATAAAGTTACACCAGCAAAAAGACAAAGTCAAATTTATTTTAAGAAAAGCCCTGCCTGAGATATAAAAAGGGTTCGCGAGTCCCGCATCCGAGGGACTCGCAATCCCGTCTCTCAACAAGCTTTCGCAGCATAAAAAAATCCGGGACCTCAGATCCCGGAGAACGAAATTTCTTTAGCCTTTATGAAGAATTAACTTAGCAATTGGCAATCTTATCAGTGGCGATAAATTCAAATGGGACATCTATAGTATTCGAAATATATTCACCTCTTTCAAAGAGATCAACATCGTCCTCTTCATAATACCACTTGACTGTAATATTCTTCCCGTGCTGTATGACCTGTACAATTTTCCTTAATAAAGATGTTAAAATCAATGTATTAAAGCTGTTAAGGAATTCAAGTGCAACGGTGACCTCGGTCATACCGGCAGGATTGAGAACATAAGCATCAATCCAGTCCGTTATCTGTTCAGGACTTTTTGACCTCCTCTCATCTATTGCCCGCCCTTTTATCTTGATAAAACCCCTGGGGTCAAGCATTACTTCAGGAGTTGTGTTTGTCGGCAGAATATGAACTTTATCCATAATTAATACTTAAGATTTCAATTTAAATTCCCCTTTACTAATTGCAATATACAAATAATTCTCCTGATTCCAAATTTAAGAGGATTCTTAATCTTTACCAGATTGCCTATAAAGATTAAGCCTTATGCCAGGAAAGTCAGTCACAATGTGGTGCAGGAATGAAAAGCATCCGATTAAGGGGATCATTCAACGGGATCGTCTGTTTCGCCCGGTGTTGGCTTTATATATAGAACATCCTCCTTCATCTGTACAACCTTTTCCCTCCTGTTGGATAAAATCACCCCAATAACTATTGCCAGTACCAGGACAATGAAGATCAGGAAAGGAGGACTCTTAATCAACTCAAACGCAAAAGAATTCTTCTTCATCAGGATCAGGTTAGTTTCATAGGGTTATCAAACTATAAAATTATTAAACACTTACAAACAAAACAAATTTTTTTATGAGAAGTCCCCCCTGGGGGAGTTAGGGGTGAGTATAAAAAGTTGTTATCTTTGGAAACCTGTTATAAAACTTACCTTATGAGACCATACATTTTAGCCGAGACTACCTGGAAAACTTTAAAGGACGCTTTAATAGAGCTTGCCGTTCTGCCATGGGGAGCAATGGAAGCTCATAATCTTCATCTCCCTTTCAGCACTGATAATATTGAAACGGAAAGAATAGCTGCCGAAGCAGCAGGCAAAGCATGGGAAAAAGGGGCAAAAGTAATTGTACTTCCTGTGATCCCGTTCGGCGTGAATACAGGCCAGATGGATATAAGGGTAAACATTAATATGAATCCCAGCACACAGCTTGCCATCCTGAAAGACATTGCCGATGTGCTGAACCGGCATGGGATATTCAAATTCCTCATTCTTAATGGTCATGGGGGCAATGATTTCAAACAGATGATCAGGGAATTAGGGGTTCTCTACCCGAAGATGTTCATATGCACATGCAACTGGTACCAGTCGGTGGATAATTCGGAATTTTTTGAAAACGGAGGAGGCCATGCTGATGAGATGGAAACCAGTCTTCTGCAGTTCCTCGCTCCGGAGCTGGTTCTTCCGCTAGAAGAAGCAGGAAAGGGATCAGCTAAAAAATTCAGGATAAAAGCATTGAATGAGAAATGGGCATGGTCGGAACGCAAATGGTCCAAAGTGACGAAAGATACCGGAATCGGAGATCCGTCAAAAGCAAATCCTCAGAAAGGTGAAAAATATTTCAGGGCAGTAACCGGGAAAGTAAGCGAACTTATGCTTGACCTGGTGAAAGCGGATATAAATGATATGTACGAGTAGATCAGACTGGCCTGAAGAAGCTGAAATTCACTCCGCCATAATTGCGATGCTCAAAAAATAATTTGTGACCGCTGAAGCTAATATTCCTTGGATGTTCAAGGATAAAGAAACCATCATCCTTAATTACGCCTGATCCTGTTACAAGATCAGGGATCTCTTTCAGCCATGACAGCTCATAGGGGGGATCTGCAAAAACAACGTCATATTTTACCGAACAGGTCTTCAGATATGCCCTTACGTCTATGTGAACATGTTTGATATTTGTGAAGCCTATATCTTTTATTATACGTTTTATACCTGAAATATGTTTCATGTCCTGTTCAATAGAATGAACCTCCAGTGCACCCCGGGATGCAAATTCATAACTTATGCTGCCTGTCCCGGCAAAGAGATCAAGTACGCTAATCGCTTCAAAATCAACACGATTATTGAGTACGTTAAAAAGACCTTCCCGGGCAAAGTCAGTAGTTGGCCGTGCTTTAAAACCGTAAGGCGGAACAATCTTTCTTCCCCTGTATTTTCCTCCTATTATTCGCAACTGGCTGCAGTGAAAAGATTAATGAACCTGTGAAGCTCAATATCGTTGAATACATAGCTGAAGGTAAAGCTTCCTGAAGGCCCAATGAACTTCAGATTCCTGATATACAAAGTAAAATTTGAATAGAGATCATCAAACTTCTCTGTCAGTCCGCTGAAATGAACCGTTTCATCGTGACTGAGACCCATGTTCTTGAATACATTCAGAACATAGTAGAGGATATCGGTAATGTTCCTGTAATTGAAAGTGTTGCTGAATTTCAATGAGTTATGATTGAAAATAAAGAGATTGAAAAACTCTCTTTCAACATGGACATGCACATAAAAACCATCAATGCTTCTGCTGTTGTACGTGAGCTGATTCATCAGAGTCTTTGTATGATGAAGAAGATGGGCAGCAGGATAAAAGCCTGACGAAATATCTGCAACAGGTTTTGAAACGGAAAAAACAATAAAGGCATCCGGATCAGCGATCCTGTTGACAAGGATCACGTCACTCTCTTCCCTGATATGATTCAGGATGAAACACTCTTCTTTTTTCCCCGGATCGTAAAGCGGCGCCGGAATAAGGGTGAACCTGGGCGATGGAAGAACGATATTCACCTTTTTATAGCGTTTAGTAAGAAAATCATCCTTGCTGATGATCTCATTAATCCTGTCAGGTGAAAGGTATTTATTATCGTCCGGGCCATGGGAGCGGAGCAGTACATATTTATTCCTGAGAGTATCGAGAATAGTGAATGCAAATCCGTCACGGCTCATCTGCACCGACAGTTCGTAGTTTTCTGTCGAGTTAATATCAAGTGTCTCATCAAACAGCTCCAGAAAAGGCATTTGAACAACCAAAATTTGTGAACAAATATAGCAATATGTTGCAAACTCCAATCTGGCAGAGGTCTACTTTGTGTACCTTTGTGCCTTCCTTTTTGTCCTTTGTGGTTAAGTTTTATTAATGAGGGATACGATAATTTACAACAACCTCTGCAAGAACCTCGGAAACACTCCGACAGATGATCAGTCGGAGGCGCTAAAGAGAATAGCATCATACATAACAGAAAATAGCAACGATGTTATTTTTCTTCTGACTGGCTATGCCGGTACCGGAAAAACGAGTGTTATCAGCACTATTGTCAGGACACTTGAACTTCTGAGGATGAGATCGGTTTTGCTGGCTCCAACCGGAAGGGCTGCAAAGGTGCTGGGATCTTACTCGGGGAGGCAGGCCTTTACTATTCACAAGAAGATCTACCGCCAGAAATCATCAAAGGACGGTATGGGCAGCTTCATCCTTGACAGGAACATTCATAAGGATACTTATTTTATTGTGGATGAGGCATCTATGATATCCAATATCTCTTCCGATACCTCCCTCTTCGGAAGCGGGAAAGTTCTTGACGACCTGATTGAATATGTTTATTCCGGAACCGACTGCAAGCTTATTCTCGTTGGTGATTCAGCCCAGCTGCCTCCGGTAGGATCGATCCTGAGCACGGCACTTGATCTGAAAGCGCTCGAAGAGTACGGATTTGGATTGAGGAGCGCTGAATTAAAGCAGGTGGTCCGTCAGAGTGAGACCTCAGGTGTCCTGATGAATGCTACCCGTGTCAGGTTGCAGATCTCTGAAAATAACCTTGTTCATCCTTCAATGGATTGCGTTAATTTTAAAGATATGATAAGACTGAGCGGGGAGGCGCTCATTGACGAGCTTTCTGCTTCATATGGCACCTGCGGACTGGAAGGTACGATAATCGTTGTCAACTCAAACAAGCAGGCTAACCGCTATAACCAGGGAATACGCAACAGGATCTTTTTCAGGGAGGAGGAGATAAGTCCTGGAGATATGGTGATGGTGGTTAAAAACAATTATTTCCTGGTTGAGGAAGACGAGGAGGGTCCGGGGTTCATAGCCAACGGGGATATTGCAGAAATAAAGAAGATAAGAAAGTATGAGGAGCGCTATGGTTTCAGGTTTGCCGAGATGACGCTCTATTTTCCCGATTATGATTTCGAGGTCGAATCAAAGGTTATTATGGATGTCCTTCACCTTGATACTCCGGCACTTCCGGCAGAGAAAAACAGGGAGCTGTTCCAGAATGTTCTTGCTGATTACCTTTATATCAGGACAAGGCGAAAGCAATATGAAGCTGTCCGGAAGGATCCATGGTTCAATGCATTACAGATAAAATTTGCTTATGCGGTTACCTGCCACAAAGCCCAGGGAGGACAGTGGGAGAGGGTCTTCATTGATCAGGGGATGTTCAATCGAAATGAGATCACAATCGACTACCTGAGGTGGTTCTACACGGCACTTACAAGATCAACAGACAGGGTATATCTGGTAAATTTCTCAGAGAACTGGTTTAAATGAATGGCGACAGGCGACAGGGCAAAAAGAAGATATTCTTCAATTTATTGCTGTTAGGATATATTTTGATACTATTTCCAGGATGGGGATCTCCTGTTCATTATCCCAGCTGATATCCTTGTTTGCGGTCGTTACAACAATCAGATCCAGATCAGGGAAATTAATAACGTACTGTCCTCCCATACCCAGCGCCATGAAGAGATCATATCCGTTCATCTTGCCGAGCCACCACAGGTAACCATAATTATAATCGGTCAAAGGTCCCCATTTTTTTGAATTGGCAGCCCATGTCCTTGTAAGCGAAACATCCACCCATTCCTTTGAGACAATCTGAGTGTTATTAATCATTCCGTCATTCAGATACATATATCCCAGAACGGCCATATCGCGGGGTTTCATGTAAATATCATATCCACCTGTATTATTTCCAAGCGGATCATGATTCCATTGAATGATCTCAATACCCATTGGACCGGTCAGATTTTCTACTGCAAACTCTAAGGCGCTCTTCCCGGTTACTTTAGTCAATATCGCAGACAGCAGATGAGTCTCAAGTGAGTTATAGGAAAACTTTTGTCCGGGATCAAAAAGTAACGGAAGATTGAATGTCTCTCTTATCCAGTCGTTTGTTTGAACAATTGGTATAAGTGTATTCTCTTCTTTATCTATACCCATCCTCATTGTAAGGAGGTGCCTGACTGTAATATCAAAGAACCGGCTATCCATTCCGGAATAAATATATTCAGGAAAATAATCCATTATTTTCTTATCAAGGTTCTCTATCAGTCCGTTCTCAAGGGCAATTCCTACCAGTGCAGACATAAAGCTCTTTGTATCTGAGTATATCTGATGTTCGGTATTAACACCATAACCATTGTAATATTTTTCTGCAACAAGGTGCCCGTTCCTTAAAACCAATAGGGCATCAACGAAGCCCAGTTCATCAGCTTTTATACAGGCAGAATCGAGTTTTTGCTGATTCATTCCTTCTGCAGAAGGAGTGGAAACCGGCCACTCAAAATCGTACCCGTCATTGGATTTATTGCAGGAAACTAAAATCCAGACTGCCAGAACGAGGAGGGGGAAAAGTAACTTTTTCATTTTTCTAATTCACTGCCGGGAAGATCTGTTCAACTATGATCCTGATAATACTGACCCACTGTTCTCCTGCCTGCTGATAGGTGATATCACTTGTCCAGCAGGTGGCAGTAACGACAAGATCCTGATCGGGAACAATGAATATAAACTGTCCGCCCCAGCCCATTGCCATATAATACCGGTGTCCTGATGCACTTCCCAGCCAAATCTGGTAGCCATATTCAGGACCATAAAGCACATCGTTATTAGTGGAGATTTTTGTGGTGGTCATTGTGTTGATCCAGCTTTCGGGTACAATCTGCTTGCTGTCGTATTTTCCCTTGTTAAGAATCAGGTTTCCGAATTTTACCATATCAGCAGGAGTGATCCGTAAATAAGCCGCACCGAGAGGGTATCCCCTGTTATCAGTTGCCCAGGTGAACTTTGTAATGCCAAGAGGATCAAAGAGATTCTCTTTAGCAAAATCAAGGGTATTCATGCCGGAGGCTTCTGTAATTATCACTGAAAGCAGATGAGAAGCACCGTCGCTGTAATTGAATACAGCACCCGGGGTGCTTACCAGAGGAAGGTCAATGATATACTGCAGATTATCTTCCGAGTCGAAGAAACATTCCTCAAACAGGCTGGCCTCCGAGGTTCCGTTCCAGGAGTGCCCGAAAGACATTTTAAGAAGCTGGTCAATGGTTATGTTTGGTTTAATATTGTCAGGGAAAGTCACGATACCTGTCAGGTATTTGCTGATGGGATCATTAACGCTTTCAATGAAACCTTTTTCTATCGCCAGCCCTACAAGCACACCGGTAAAGGTTTTTGTCACTGACATTATGTTTTTTATACTGTCGGCGCCGTAAGTTTTGTAGTTTGTATATTCTTCAGCAACAATAGTTCCTTCACGGCAGACAATAAGGCTTAGTGCTCCCTCAACCGTCCTCATTTCATCAAAAGCCGCAGTAAGCTGTTCACCGTTAATATTATACTGATCAGCCAGAGGGAACCTATCGTTCTCTTCTTGCTTCCGGCACGAGGGAAAGAAGATAATTATCAGCAGAATTGACTGAAACAATATTAGATTCTTAAACTTATTCATATACTTTACTTTTAATCAATAATTTATCTAATCCTGCAAAGCAGGTATTATATAATCTTCAACAATAGTATAACAGGATATTTTTTCATTCGTGTAATAATTGCCTCCTGTAAAAACTATAACTGTTTCAAGCTCAGGAATTACTATTATCCGCTGGCCACCCCATCCGGAGGCAAAATACGAATGATATACTTTCTTGTTGCTGGTATAATCTTTTTGCCACCATTGAAAGCCATATCCATCTGACCAGTCAAAATTGTCTGAATAATCGTTTGGATCAATATGTTTGGATGTTGAAAGTGTGCACCATTCTTCAGAGATCACCTGCTCACCATCCCAGACACCTTTGTTAAGAAATAGCTGTCCGAATTTTGCCATATCTCTTGGACGGAGCATAAGATCTCCCGATGTAAAAATTATTTCAGGTTTGATCTTTTGCCACTCATATACTTTAATACCAAGTTTTGAAAACAACAATGAGTCGCAAAACAGATCGAGCCTTATCTTTGTTACCCGGTGAACAATTTCACCCAGCAAGTTTGTATTGCAGTTTGCATATTCAAAAAATGTTCCAGGTGCTTTAATAAGGTCTTTAGAAAGTATGAATCTCATGGGATCACTCCTGGTGAAAAGCTGGTACATATCATTGGCAGGATCATAATATGAGGTGGATTCATCATCCCATTGCAACCCGGATGTCATGGTAAGAAGATGTCTTATAGTCATATTTCCTTTGTCAGGAGTGAGAGATACAAGGTCAGAGTTTTCAGGGAAGAAATCGTATACCTTCATATCCACTGATGCAATATATCCCTTATCCAAAGCGATACCCAGTAGTGCGGAAGCAAAACTCTTTGTGGCTGAGCAAAGTGTATGAAGATCGTCTCTGTCATATCCGTATTCACCGGTATATTTCCCCAGTTTAAACTTTTCTCCTTCAAAATATTCCTCAAAAAAAAGTTTACTGTCTTTTAAGATGAGAATGCTGTGGATATTATGCTCAGAAGTTGCAAGAATCCTGTTCATCATGTTATACAGGATTTTTTCATTTATTCCTGCATCACTCAGGGACTGTGTGATCCATCCGTCACTGAGTTGATCTGGAGTTTTATATTCATAAACTTCCGGATATTTTTCTTCCTTTTCACAGCCAGTCTGTAAAACAGTTAAAACGAAAATAAAGAAAATGAAAATTTTACCGGGATTATAATATAAGGATGATAGTTTCATCCGGAGGATTTTGATTACCAGTATTTATTATAAGACCCTGCATATCGATAAAACCCTATTTTTCTTTCAGGAAAAAAATATTGTCCCTTTCAAGAAGTTCGCTGTTGACATCAACAATCTTAAATCCGGCTTCATCTGCCTCTCTTGCAAGCTTTTCCCTTGAAGTGCTTTCGCTTCCGGTCTCGCCAGACCTGACAGGGTCATGTTCGACAACAACAAGAACGCCATCTTTTTTCAGGCATGGGATCGTATTCTTCATCATCTCAACAGGCTTTGCAAGGTGATGGTAAGTCATGATCATAAATGCAATATCTGCCTCACCGGCTGGCAGCATGGGACTGTCAACCGTTCCCAGGAAAGTTGTAACATTATCCATGTTGTTCTTCTTGCATCGTTCTTTCAGATATTCAAGGGCAGTCTCATCGATTTCATTTGCAAATACTTTTCCTGTTTCCCCCACTTTAAGTGAAAAGAAGACTGTCATCCGTCCGCGGCCGGCACCGATATCAGCTATAGTCATACCTTCCTTAAGCCCGATGGCATCCATCAGTTTTTCAGGCTTATGCTGGTTATTACTCCAGGTTTCGGAGGGTTCAACAGGGACTTTCATTTCCTGTGAGAGCAGGTCAGGAGAGGATAAAGCCAGCAGCAATATATAAATGAAGAGATGCTTCACCATTCTATTTAATCATTTGAGGTTCAATAATATAATCTTAACAATAAAGTTACTTTAAAAAGTCGCCATCTATTATAAGGACCTTAACACCTGTTTCTGTCGTGGAACGATGTGAACTCATTTCGTCCGATACAATATAAGTCATACCTGGAGTCATAACAAACTTTCTGCCATCCTTAAGTTCGCTGGTAAACTCACCTTCAATACAATAAACGATATGGCCTTTCTGGCACCAGTGATCCGCAAGATAACCTTTTGAATATTCCACTATCCGGAGCCTTATACCCTGCATCTGAAGTGTCTGCCAGTATGCAACACCTTTTGTTCCGGGATATTCCTGTGGCAGGATGCTGTTCCAGTCTATTACCCGGAAATCAATTTTGTTTTTCTTCATTTACCCTTAATTTTTATTCCTTTTTGTTGGTAACATACTCAACATCGAATTTTTTACAAGATAATTCTAAATCACCATTCCCTGACTTCATAAGGTATTTATCAAAGAACAGGATCGTCAGACTATTCATTAGCCGGATTGGTATTTCAGGATCAATAGTCCCAATCTGACTGAGGTTTCGGATTGGGAATAATGCATAATCGGTAAAGTTATAATGGTCTGAATTTCTGACTGTAACAGAATATGAGTCGTTAACTACCCTGCTGGTAAAAAGATTTCCGTAGCCAAGATACCGCTGGCTGTTAAGAAACAGGTATGGTGTTTTAATCTTCTCATTTACCGCTGATCCATAAATTGCACCGTCAATATTTACACCGGCTTTTACCCTGTTATCAGAGATACATACCTCGTTTGTTGCAATGCCGCCCATCGACATTCCTAGTACTCCGATCCCGGACAGGTCAAGCTTCCCTTTAAATATTGCATCGGAACTATTTATTTTTTCCAGCTCACTTAAGAAGAATGTAATATCACCGGCCCAGTACGCAGGACTCTCCTTCATCAGTACAGGCATAATATTATTGGTTTCAGTAAAAATATCTGCCCGTTGGTCATCATCTGATGTTTTAGCCATCTTTCCGAAAATTGCCAGCGCTTCAGGATTGCTCTGTTCCTTCATGAACTGGTTAAACCTGTTGCTGTTTGGATTAAGAATTATTATGCGGCCATCAGGGTAAGCAGAGAATTTACATTCGAAATGATGAGCTATGCTGAAGACAATATATCCATGGCTGGCCAGCTCTTCCATCAGGATCGTATTCTGGGAAAAGTGCTCACCCCATCCGTGCGAATAGATCAGTACCGGGTAAGAATGTTCATTCGAAGATACCGGGACATCACGCGACGAACTCGTTTTAAGTGTCCTGTAAATATCTGTAAATCCGAAATTGGTAATTAGTATTTCAGGGTTCTCCAGATATAATTCATCATGAGTTTTCTCGTCGGCCGGATACCATACTTTGATTGTCAGTACACGGTTACTCTTTAAGTCATTGTCAAACAATTCTTTACGGGATGAATCTGTCAGGGCGATATAAGAAACACCTGTCAGATACTTTCCGGATGGTGCCGGAAGCTGGTCATTTTGACCGCTGCAGGATGTCAGTAAGCTGAGAATCCATAAGATGAGAAAAGTTTGTTTCATTAATTTAAAAATTTAAAAATTTGAAAATGTTTTTTGCTGACTTTCAGAGGCTGCTATATTTTTCCGAAAGTATGTTCCATCACATCAAGGGCGAACCTTGAATTTACAGTAACCGGACCTACTCCCATATCTATGGCAACTTCCAGCGCTTCAAGTACTTCGTGGATGGTAGCACCATCCTTGTAAGCCTGTTCTATATGCCATTGCATGCATGATTCACAGTTGGTTACCGCACCTATTGCCACTGCAATAAGCTCCTTTGTTTTCTTTGCCAGTGCTCCGTCGCAAAAGGTCGCATCACTCATTTCGAGATAGAGTTTATAGACTTTTGAATTAAGCGTTTCAAAGCGGGCATTTGATTCTTTCCGTTTCCGGTTGATCTCATCAAATTTGTTCATTTCTTTTGGCTTCTTTAACTAATTTATTAAGACTACTTAAATTGAATATTATACAATTTACAAATTGTTCAGGGGAGTTTCCTGATTGATCACAAATCAATACAGTTTGCTAAAAAAGTCCATGAGCCTGTCTCCAGGAGTTATGGCACATGCTGCAATGCCGGCAATATATAAGTACTAAAAAGAAATGGTCCCACGAGAGGTGTTCCGAAATTATTTTCAGTGAAGGCTACTATTAAACTATATTCAGGGATAATGTACATATACTGACCGCCTGCTCCCTGTGCTGATATCACTTTAGTTGTCTTGGCATCACTAACTTTTATCTCCTGAATCCACCAGAAATAGCCATAGCTTTGTTCGCTGAATGTGGTTAATAAATTAGGTTGGCAACTTTTCCGGATCCAGTCTTCTGAAATAATTGTGTTTCTATTCCATTTACCTTTGTCGAGTATCAAAATGCCGATTTTTACCATATCTTCAGGCTTCAGGAACAACCCCCCTCCTGCATGGCAGAAACCTTTCGAATCCTTTATCCATCTATATTCAACAATATTCAACGGATTGAATAGATACTTTTCCGCGAATTTATCCAGTGACATTTTTGTTGTTTTCTCGATGATACCTGCCACGATCATGGGAGATCCGCTGTTGTACTTGAATTCGACAGATGGTTTAGCTGCCATCGGACGGGAAAGGGCATACTGAAGGTAACTGCCGCTATAATTCATCTTTATATTATCATTGCGCTGATCATTAAACGGGATCATCTCCTCCCATTCAAAACCTGATGACATTGTCAACAGGTCGCGGATTGTAACCAATGATTTCAGACTGTCTTCCTTATGAAAGTATTCCGGAAAAAAGTTTGAGACCTTTTCCAATTCACTAGTTACAAATCCTTGATCTATTGCAATCCCCATCAGCAGCGACACAATGCTTTTTGTTTGCGACTGGACCTGGTGAAGAGACTCTCCTGACACACCATTATAATACTTTTTATGCCTTAAGCTGTCTTCAGACCAGACAAGAAAACTCTCAAGATTTCTGAAAGAAGGCATGCTGCTGTTTTCAATCCTGTTCTCTGCTTTTAAAATGGCATTATCAAGGGTAGGTATAATTGCCTGTGCAGCCAGAAAAGGGGATGAAAAAAAAACAAACACAATGGTTACACCAGGTCTTATCATGATTCTGTCACAAGAATTGACAGTTCAAAAGTAAAAAATATACCGGGAGAATAAAATCAATCCTGATTCTCAAAGAGATCCGAATAGAACTTTCTGACATAATTCTCAGGGATCTTATCGATAGGGTAAGCTCCGTGCATCAGCACGTGAACCCAGTGGCCGTCGCGCTTCTCCAATACACCTGTCTGGAAAACATTTTTCAGGCAGGACTCTTTACCCTTGTAGGAGCTGCAATCATCGAGAAAGCAGGAGTACCAGGCTACGTCACGGGATTGCGAAAAGATAATGCGCAAATCCCTGAATGCGAAGTGAGTCCCGCGGAATTCCGGATCTTTCCAGACTTCAGAGTATTTTTTAAAGTCCTCCAGTCCTATTACTTTGCTGTCTGAAGTCAGCCAGAAGAGGAACAGATTATCTGCCCACATTTTGTACATGGCTTCAAAGTCCTTCTCAATTGCCCAGCCGATACCCTGCTCAATTGTGTGTTTCACTGCGGCATAATCGCCTGTTGTATCTGCCACAGCATTCATTTGTCCACTTGCCGCATGAGAAAAAAAAGCGGTAAAAATCCATGTAATTAGGGTAATTTTCAGTGTTTTCATCGTTTTAATAGTGTATAATCAAAATTACTAAAATGACGGGATAATAATTGATTACGAATTCACGAACAGATGATATGAATTGACAGACAGGGTTTTCAGATTATTCTTTAACTTTCCAGAAAAAACATGAAATCATATCGTAAAGAACTCTGGTTTGAAATTTCGACCCGCAGAGCATTCGTGAACATTACAGAACAAGTTGAAAGATGCCTGAATGAGTCAGGAATTCTGGAAGGACTTATACTCGTGAATGCAATGCATATAAGCGCTTCTGTTTTCATCAATGACGACGAAGCAGGACTGCACCATGATTTTGAAGTATGGCTTGAGAAGCTGGCTCCTGAAAAACCATATTCACAGTATAAGCATAACGGTTTTGAAGATAATGCGGATGCCCATATCAAGCGTACTCTGATGGGCAGGGAAGTGGTGGTAGCCGTTACAAAAGGACAGATGGATTTTGGTCCCTGGGAACAGATCTTTTATGGAGAATTTGATGGCAAACGCCGCAAACGGGTTCTTGTCAAAATAATAGGGGAATAGACATAAATCCCCTGCCGCTTCGCGGCTTCCCCCTAAATGGGGACTACCTTATGCACATTTTTAAAATTAATTTATAACCACAGTTTAGCCCCCTTCTTCGCCTTCGCGTAGCCGCTTCGGCGGAGCAAGGCAGGGGCGATGGGGGGTATTCAGGATAGCTTCATATCAGTAATTATCCCCTGTATCCTCAGATCAAGAAGTTTTTCTGTTTCCTCAAATTTACCTGTTGATTCCAACTTCGTATTTACACTGAAATAGAATTTTATCTTGGGCTCGGTACCAGACGGACGGACAGAGATCTTTGAACCATCTTCAAGGAAGAACTGCAGAACATCAGATTTAAGCAGATCAATCTTCGTATTCTTGCCTGATGCACAATCTGTTGAAACAAGCGTTTCATAATCGTTGATCTTCACTACTCTGCTGTTGTTGATTATTTCAGGTGGATTCTTCCTGTAAGCCATCATCATTGCCTTGATCTCATTAGCCCCTTCAGCGCCTTTCCGGACTATATTTATCAGCTTTTCCTTGTACAATCCGTATTCAAGGTAGATATCAATCAGCATCTCATAAAGCGATTTGCCCTTACTCTTTGCCCATGCTCCAGCTTCCGCAACAAGCGCACATGAAGCAACAGCATCTTTATCCCGGACATAATCTCCCGGCAGGAAGCCATAACTCTCTTCGCCGCCTCCTATATATTTTTCTTTTCCCTCCAGGTTCCTGATCAGCTCAGCAAAGAATTTAAATCCTGTAAGGACATTATAACATTTTACCCTGTGCTTCTCAGCGATCATGTCCATGAGGTCGGTTGAGACTATTGTTTTAATGATGTATTCGTTACCCTTGTATTTCTTCTTTTCCTTAAACTGTGACAGTATATAATATGTCAGGATAACGCCGGTCTGGTTGCCGTTAAGAAGAATAAACTCGCCCTTCTTATTCTTGCAGGCAATTCCAAGCCTGTCGGCATCAGGATCGGAAGCCATCACAAGATCTGCTCCTGTTTCAGCAGCTTTCAGAATAGCCAGCTTCAGTGCACCCGGCTCTTCAGGATTGGGCGATTTGACTGTCGGGAAGTTGCCATCAGGCTTTTCCTGTTCGGGAACGCTGATGATATTCCTGAATCCGAATAATTTGAGAGCGGGAGGAATGAGCATAACACCTGAACCATGAATAGGGGTATAGATTATTCCCATATCACTGTATTTTCTTATGATTTCCGGATTGATACTCATTTTCAGAACCTCTTTCAGGAATGCATCATCTGTCTCTTTCCCTATAATCTTTATTTTATTCTTATTTCCGTTGAATTTTATCTCGCTTACCGATTTAATGTTACGCACTTCATCAATGATCCCTTCATCATGCGGAGCCACGACCTGTCCGCCATCATTCCAGTATGCTTTATAGCCATTGTATTCCGGGGGATTATGAGAAGCCGTAATTACAACACCGCTGTGGCATTTATAATGGCGGATGGCAAATGAAAGCTCAGGAGTAGGGCGGAGGGATTCAAAAAGATATACCTCGAATCCATTGGCGGAAAAAATATCAGCGGTACATTCAGCAAATAACCTGCTATTATGGCGGCAATCATAGGCAATTGCAACTCTAATGCCTTTATTACCGCATTGTTTGATGATATAATTTGAAAGCCCCTGCGTTGCCATTCCAAGGGTGTAAATGTTCATCCTGTTGGTTCCGGCTCCCATAATGCCTCTTAAGCCTCCGGTGCCAAACTCAAGATCCTGGTAGAAGGCGTCAATAAGCTTTTTTTCATCTTTTTCGAGCATTTCACGGACCTCTTTACGGGTCTCTTCATTGAATTCATTTCCAAGCCATGACTGGGCTTTCTTTTTGATATCGTCTATTGATAACATATTGATAGATATTATATTAACTGTTTAATGCATTTTCCTAAGCTTGTCCTCCAGTGGGGTATTTGAAGGTTATAGGTTTCCTTTATTTTGGATTTGTCAAGAACGGAATAAAATGGTCTCATTACTGCTGATGGATACTCCTTTGACAGTATCGGCACCACCAGACAATTCAATTCAGCTTCTTTCACGGTTTCCATGGCAAGATCATACCAGCTGCATACACCTTCATTGGAATAATGATAAATTCCCGGGATAAATGCTATCTGGTTCCTTATAACTCCTGAAACGATCGTCATGATAGCTTCTGCCAGGTCGGCTGCATATGTTGGTGTTCCTGTCTGATCGCAGACGACCTTCAGCGAATCCTTTTCTTTCGCCTTGTTCAGAATCGTCTTTACAAAATTGGATCCGAATGAGGAATAGAGCCAGGATGTCCTTATGATCATAGATGCGTGATGGAGAAGGGCACTTTTCTCTCCCTCAAGCTTTGACCTCCCGTATGCAGACAGGGGATTGGTTGCTGAACTCTCGCAGTACGGGATGTTTGCATTGCCGTCAAAAACATAATCGGAAGATATATGAATGAACTTGCAGCCTGATCCCTTTATGGCTTTCGTAATGTTTTTCACTGCTGTACCATTTATCAGCAAGGCTTTATCAAATTCGCTTTCCGCTTTATCAACAAAATTATAAGCCGCGCAATTTATTATCCAGTCAGGCTGGGTTTTCGATATAAAAGAGGCTGTTTTATCACTGGAAGAGATATCCAGGGTATCAATATCGGTAAAGACAAAATCGTAACCATAATAGTTCTTTGAAGCTGTTCTGAGCTCATTGCCCAGCTGTCCGTTTGCTCCGGTGATCAGGATTGCTGCCATGCTCTGCTAGAATAAATTCAAAAATTGTTATCAGCTTTCTTAAATGCAGGATTATTCTGGTCCTTTTCACTTATAACAGGAACAATATCTCCTGTTCTCCATTCGATTTCAAGATAAGGATCGCTAAGCAATATACCTCTTTCTGCCAGCTTGTTATAAACATTATCGACCTTATATTGTATTAATGCAATATCGCTAAGGACTGAAAATCCATGAGCGAATCCTCTGGGGATGAAAAGCTGGCGCTTGCTTTCGGAATCCAGCTCCACGCCAAACCATTTTCCATAAGTGGGCTTGTCCCGGCGCAGATCAAGTGCTACATCAAATATTCTTCCAGTCACCACCCTTATAAGCTTTGCCTGGTCATGAGGTTTGAGCTGGTAATGCAGTCCGCGGATTACTCCCTTTGATGATCTTGACTCATTATCCTGGACCGGAGTAAAGGAGATCCCTGCTTTCAGGAAGGTTTCGTGGTTATAGCTTTCGAAAAAATATCCTCTTTTATCTGAATAAACTGTCGGTTCAATAATATAAAGTCCCTCAAATCCTGTTTCAACTATTTCCATTTTTAACGCTTTTATTATTTTGAGTTTTCATAAAAGCTGATATCTTCCGAGGCTATTCTTAACAGGTATTTGCCATACTGGCTCTTTCTTATTGGCTCTGCGAAGGCGATAAGCTGGTTTTTATTTATAAAGCCTCTTTTATATGCTATCTCTTCAATGCATGATGCTTTCAATCCCTGTCTCTGTTCGAGGGTTGCAATGAAGTTGGCTGCCTGGAGCAGGCTTTCGCAGGTACCGGTATCAAGCCATGCCATTCCTCTTCCCATCAGCTTTACTTCAAGAGTGCCTTCAACAAGGTAGAGCCTGTTAAGATCTGTTATTTCAAGTTCGCCGCGTGCTGACGGCTTAAGCGATTTAGCTTTCTTAACAACTGTATTATCGTAGAAGTAGAGGCCAGTAACTGCAAAGTTCGATTTCGGTTTTGACGGTTTCTCCTCTAAGCAGATAACCTTGTGGTATTTATCAAACTCAACGACACCATAACGTTCAGGATCAGTTACATAATACCCGAAAATACATGCTCCTTTTTTAAGTTCCGCAGTGTTCATTAGAGTGTCCCCGAATCCGTGACCGTAAAAGATGTTATCTCCCAGTATCATGCAGACCTGATCGTTTCCGATAAATTTTTCTCCGAGGATAAATGCCTGCGCAAGGCCATCCGGTGATGGTTGCTCAACATAGCTGAACCTCAGTCCCAGCGGTTTGCCGTTACCAAGAAGGCTGCGGAATCCAGGGAGATCGCGCGGAGTGGAGATAATCAGTATTTCCCTGATACCGGCAAGCATAAGGACTGACAACGGGTAATAGATCATCGGCTTGTCGTATACCGGCAGCATTTGCTTGGATATTGAGCTCGTGATCGGGTAAAGTCTTGTGCCTGAACCTCCTGCGAGAATTATACCTTTCATTTTTCTTTATTTTGATCAACCCCCAATCCCCCCTGAAGGGGGGCTAATCTGGTGGATTGATTTAATTTATTTTCAATTCAGGCCCCCTTCAGGGGGCAGTCCCGCATAGCGGAACGGGGGTCGCTTCCCCCTTATTTTCGTCCGATTCCAAAATATATAAATCCCATTTTCCTGATATTTGCCGGGTCATAAATATTTCTTCCATCGAAGATTACCCTGCCTTTCATAATATCTGACATCTTCTTAAAATCAGGAAGATGGAACTCCGACCATTCTGTCATCAGTACCATGGCATCAGCTCCCTTTAATGCTTCATAGGGATTTGAAGTAAAGCTGATCCTGTTCCCCAATCGTTTTCCGGCTTCAGTTATTGCAGCCGGATCATAGGCTTTAATGACAGCGCCTTCCTTCAGTAGTCTTTCAATGAGGTATATTGATGATGATTCCCTTATATCATCGGTTTTGGGTTTGAATGACAATCCCCAGATGCCAATGGTCTTTCGGGTCAATTTATTATTGAAGAATTTGGCTACCTTATTGAATATCACATTTTTCTGGTATTCATTTGCTTTTTCCACAGCTTTGATCACCTTTAGCTCATAGCCATGTTCCTCTGCTGTCTTAATTATTGCCTTGACGTCTTTCGGAAAACACGAACCACCATAACCGGAACCCGGATAAAGGAATTTACTTCCTATCCTTGAATCGCTGCCGATACCTTTACGCACATGGTTTATGTCAGCGCCCAGAATATCACAGAGGTTGGCAATTTCATTGATGAAGCTTATCCGTGTTGCCAACATTGCATTAGCTGCATATTTCGTAATCTCAGCGGATAGAATATCCATGAATAGTATCGGATGGTTATTCAGGACAAAAGGCATATACAGACGGTTCATTATACCGGCTGTTTTTTCATTGTCTACACCAATTACTATCCGTTCAGGTTTCAGAAAGTCTTCGATCGCAGCGCCTTCTTTAAGAAATTCAGGATTGGATGCCATGTCGAAAGAGACTTTTGATTTTCGTTCATCAAGCTGATCCTGAATGACTTTCCTGATTTTTTCTGATGTTCCGGCAGGCACAGTACTCTTGGTAACGACAACAATATAATCTGTTAATGAAGAGCCTATTTCTTTTGCAACTGAGAGGACATGACTAAGGTCTGCATTTCCACCATCCCCGGGAGGTGTTCCGACTGCGATAAATATCACTTCAGATCCATTGACAGCATCTTTCAGCCTGGAAGTAAAAGAAAGCCTTTTCTTCTCAACATTCCTCCGTATCATGCTTTCCAGCCCGGGTTCATATATCGGAACAGAATCATCCTTCAACAGTCTGATTTTTTCCTTGTCATTATCAACACAGGTAACAATGACACCGCTTTCAGCAAAACATGTTCCTGTAACCAGTCCGACATATCCGGTTCCCACAACAGCAATTTTCATAGAAGCACTTTTCCTGTTTTAATATAGTAATATGCAAAGATAATAGAAGCTGCGAATTTCCGAAATTCTATCCGGAGGCTTCAGGCGTCGGGCTTCAGGTTCTTTTGCCTGATGCCTGCAGCCGGATGCCTGTCGCCTTTTAAATCAATGAAAATCTTCCATTTATTATGACTTTTCAAAATTTTAGTTTTATCTTTGCACACCATTTTTTCAATATAATGTCTAACTTATTAATTATTAGTTCTTTTAAATTCAAATTATGACTGAAAGCAAGAAGAAAACGACCAAAAAAGAGGTTGTTGAAAAAAAAGAGGATGCTGTAAAACCTGTAAAAAAAGTAAAGGTTAAAGAAACAAAAGAAAAACTTATTGAGCAGGCACTTGAAGAAGAAGTGCTGCCTGAAACTGTGGAAGCTGATATTAAACCAAAAGCTTCAAAGAAAGCCGCAGAACCTGAAAAGGAAACAGAACCTGAACCTGAAGCTGTTATAAGTGAGGTTAAAGAGGTTTCTGAGGAAGAAAAAAAAGAGAAAAGGCCAAAGAAAGTTAAAGCTGAACGGGAGGTTGAACTGAAATCTGATTCAGACAGCAAACCATCAGCTGATGAATTCGATTGGGACAGTATTGAAAGCGAAGAGCTAAAAACTTCTCAAAAATACAAAGAGTATGAAGCTCTGTACGATGAAACTCTGTCAACTGTCGCAGTTGATGAGGTGGTTCAGGGTACAGTAATCCAGATGACTTCCCGCGAAGTAGTAATCAACATTGGCTATAAGTCGGAAGGTGTTGTGAGCCTTAACGAATTCCGTTATAATCCAAACCTTAAGGTAGGCGATACTGTTGAAGTATACGTTGAAAGCCAGGAAGACAAAAAAGGACAGCTTCTCCTGTCGCACAAGAAAGCACGTGCAATAAATTCATGGGACAGGGTCAATGCATCTCTTGAAAAAGATGAAATCATAACCGGTTACATCAAGTGCCGTACAAAAGGCGGTATGATCGTTGATGTCTTCGGGATTGAGGCATTCCTGCCCGGCTCACAAATTGACGTCAAGCCAATCCGCGACTATGATGTGTTTGTTGGTAAAACAATGGAATTCAAGGTTGTAAAGATCAACCAGGAATTTAAAAACGTGGTCGTTTCGCATAAAGCCCTTATTGAAGCAGAACTTGAACAGCAGAAAAAGGAGATCATTGCAAAACTTGAAAAAGGACAGGTTCTTGAAGGAACCGTGAAGAATATTACATCATATGGTGTGTTCATTGACCTTGGAGGCGTTGACGGACTTATCCATATTACAGATCTATCATGGGGTAGGGTCAATCACCCCGAAGAAATAGTACAGCTTGACCAAAAGCTTAATGTCGTAATTCTAGATTTTGATGACGACAAGAAAAGAATTGCTCTTGGACTTAAGCAGCTGACTGCCCATCCATGGGATTCAGTAGATCCAAACCTGAAAATCGGTGACAAGGTCAAGGGTAAAGTTGTCGTTATGGCAGATTATGGCGCATTCGTGGAGATAGCTCCCGGTGTTGAAGGACTTATTCATGTTTCAGAGATGTCATGGTCACAGCACCTAAGGAGTGCACAGGAGTTCATGAAAGTGAGCGATGAGGTTGAAGCTATTATCCTGACACTCGACAGGACAGAGAGGAAAATGTCACTTGGCATCAAACAGCTCAAGCCGGATCCATGGCAGAATATTGATGAGAAATATACAGTAGGCTCCAGGCATACTGCAAAAGTCAGGAACTTCACAAACTTTGGTGTTTTTGTAGAAATTGAGGAAGGTGTTGACGGACTTATACATATTTCAGATCTCTCATGGACGAAGAAAATAAAACATCCCGCTGAATTCACAGCTATTGATGCTGAGATTGAAGTGGTTGTTCTTGAGATAGATAAGGAAAACAGGCGATTGAGCCTCGGTCACAAACAGCTTGAAGAGAATCCGTGGGATGTATTTGAAAAGCTCTTTACTGTTGATTCAGTTCACGAAGGTACAGTTATGGAAGTATTTGACAAGGGAGCTGTGATAGCCCTTCCATACGGTGTTGAGGGTTTTGCCACGCCAAAACATCTCGTAAAGGAGGATGGACTAATAGTAAAAGTTGATGAAAAGCTGATGTTCAAGGTGATTGAATTCAACAAATCAGCAAAAAAAATCATTGTTTCGCATAGCAGGACCTTTGAAGATGAAAAGAAATCAATAGAGATCCCGGAAAAGAAATCAGATGCTGAAAAACCAAGGAAATCAACAAGGAAAGCCAAGTCAGGTGCTGAGAAGACAACTCTAGGTGATATCACTCAGCTTGCAGCTTTAAAAGAAGAAATGGAAGAAAAACAGAATAAAGCTTCAAAAGAATAGAAATATTACCTAAATTAGGGCTATCAAATTTTAAAATTATGGATTTCAATATCGAGAGCCGGAACAACAGCACAGTAATCCAGATCCAGTCGGAGAAGCTTGATACTCATATAGCACCCGCACTTAAATCTGAACTTGTGCTGGTTTCAGGTAAGGGTGAGAAAAATATCATCCTCGACCTTGAAAAATGTCAGTACTGCGACTCTTCAGGTCTGAGCGCTATCCTTGTAGCGAACAGATTGTGCAAAAATGCAGGCGGAACATTCGTCCTTTGCGGACTAAATGAAGCCGTCGAACGCCTTATCACTATTTCTCAACTCGATACTGTCCTGACAATTACAGGAACAGTAGCGGATGCCGAAAAAATGATATCCTGAAGTTATCAGCATTGCAGAGCGCCGATGAAAGTAACAATACTTGGCAGTAGTTCTGCATTGCCAACTTCAGAAAGATTTCCAACCGCTCATGTGCTTAATGCGCATGAGCGGTTGTATTTAATAGACTGCGGGGAAGGAACACAGATGCAGCTCCGTAAAAGCAGGTTAAGATTCGGGAAAATCAATCATATTTTCATAAGCCATCTCCACGGAGACCATGTTTTCGGTCTTTACGGGTTGTTATCTACCTTCAGCCTCATGGGAAGACAAAGCCCACTTAACCTGTATGTCCCGCAAAATTATCAGAGTATTCTCTCATCCCATCTTGCAGATTTTGATATTCATCTCAATTTTGAGATAAATTTCACTGCTCTTTCGGGCAACGATCCTGTGAAAATACTGGATGATAAATACCTCACGGTAACATCATTCCCTCTTGAACACCGTGTCCCGTCATTTGGTTTCCTGTTCAGGGAAAAACAGTATGACAGGAATATCATAAAAGAATCCATTGAAAAGTATAAGATCCCTTTTGTAAGGATACCTGCAATAAAAAAAGGTGAGGACTTTATTACCTCTGATGGCGATGTGATAAAAAATGAAAAGATTACATATGCAGGTCCTGATCCGCTCTCATATGCCTATTGCAGCGATACAAAATATTTCAGGCGCCTCCCTGCTTTCGTAAATGGGGTTGACCTCCTTTATCATGAAGCTACATTTGATAAAGATCTGGAGGAGCTGGCATGTATCACCGGTCATTCAACAACCCTGGATGCTGCTAAAACGGCAACTGAAGCAAAGGCTAAAACGCTGATAATAGGTCATTTTTCAGCAAGGTACAAGGATGTTAATGTACTGGTAGAGGAAGCCAGAACATTATTTCCAGATACCTTTCCTGCAATTGACGGACAAACTTATGAGATCGGTAAAAATCAGAATCTGTAATTAAAGAATATCTATATTTGAGCTCTTTTCAGAATAAAATACCAGGAGTGTGCACGAGAGAATACTAATACTCGATTTCGGATCTCAATATACTCAGCTCATAGCCAGAAGAATAAGAGAATTAAACGTTTATTGTGAGATCTATCCTTTTAACAGGTTCCCGGAACCTGATGAAAATGTCAGAGGTGTAATTCTTTCGGGCAGTCCTGCTTCAGTCCATGATAAAAATGCGCCCGTACCGGATCTCAGAAAAATAAAAGGGATATTGCCATTGCTTGGTGTATGCTACGGCGCCCAGTACCTTGTACAGGGTTATGGAGGTAAAGTATTGAGGTCAGGCAGTCGTGAATACGGAAGAGCAAACCTGGTAAACATCAATACCCGGGACCCTCTGTTTAAAAACATTACTCCCGGATCGCAGGTGTGGATGTCACACGGAGATACCATTGAGAATCTGCCCGTTGATTACGAGATAACCGGATCAACGGCTGATGTAAAAGCGGGAGCTTTTCATATAAAAGGAGAAAATACATGGGGCATCCAGTTCCATCCGGAAGTATGGCATACTATTGAAGGGAAACAGATGCTTGAAAATTTTGTTGCAGGGATATGCAGATGTTCAGCTGACTGGACGCCTGGTTCATTTGCAGAATCATCCATTGCAAACCTGAAAAAACTACTGGGCAATGATAAGGTGATTCTTGGTCTTTCAGGAGGTGTCGATTCTTCAGTTGCAGCGTCTCTTCTCAATAAAGCAATAGGAGAGAACCTTACATGTATTTTTGTTGATAACGGACTGCTGAGGAAGAATGAATTTCAAAAGGTCCTCGAGTCATACATTGGGTTTGGGCTTAATGTTAAAGGTGTCAATGCATGTGACAGGTTCCTTAATGAGCTTGAAGGAGTGAGCGATCCGGAAAGGAAGAGAAAGATTATAGGTAAGGTATTTATTGACGTTTTTGAAGAGGAAGCGCTTAAGGTTAAGGATGTCCGCTGGCTTGCCCAGGGAACGATTTACCCTGATGTAATTGAATCAATATCCGTTAACGGGCCGTCTGCAACTATCAAGTCACACCATAACGTAGGAGGACTGCCGGGAAAAATGCATCTGAAGGTTGTGGAGCCGCTGAAGCTTCTTTTCAAGGATGAGGTAAGGAGGGTCGGGGATGCTCTCGGGCTGCCTGATCTTATCCTGAAAAGGCATCCCTTCCCCGGACCAGGGCTGGCAGTACGGCTGCTCGGGAAGATATCAAGGGAAAAGCTTGATATACTTAAGGAGGCTGATGAAATTTTCATTGAAGGATTGCGTAAACATGACCTTTATGACTCTGTCTGGCAGGCAGGAGCTATTCTCCTTCCTGTTCAGTCTGTAGGTGTTATGGGAGATGAAAGAACTTACGAATATACCATTGTTCTCAGGGCAGTCAATTCAACAGACGGAATGACAGCGGACTGGTCACCTCTGCCTCACGATTTTCTTGCCTCCATTTCAAGCGAAATTATAAATAAAGTCAAAGGGATAAACAGGGTGGTGTATGACATAAGCTCAAAACCACCGGCAACAATAGAATGGGAATAAACCAAAAAGGCACATAAATTGTAAGAGAAAAATAAACACTATAGATGAAAATTATAAAAAGGGGAATAATAGCTCTGGCAGCATTGATGCTGCTATCTCAAGCTGTCGTATCGCAGACATTGAATGAGGGTACTTTCAAGATTGGAAGGACTCTTGGCCTTATCGATGCTTATTATGTCGATACCACAAACCTTGACAAGCTGACAGAAACGGTAATAATAGACATTTTGAGAAACCTTGATCCTCATTCAACCTATATTTCTGCAAAGGACGTCAGAGATATGAATGAACCGCTTCAGGGTAACTTTGAAGGTATCGGGATACAGTTCAATGTTCTTTATGATACAATAATTGTTATCGAACCTATGTCAGGAGGTCCATCCGAAAAGGTGGGATTGCGTGCAGGAGACAGGATAATAACGATCAACAATGAGAAAGTTGCAGGGATAGGCATCTCTACAAATGGAGTGAGGAGCAAGCTTATGGGACCAAAAGGAACTATTGTAACCCTGAGCATTTTCAGGAAAAGTGAAAAAGGAATCCTTGACTTTACCATTGTACGTGATAAAATACCCATAAACAGTCTTGACGCAGCTTATATGCTTGATAAAGAGACAGGTTATGTAAGGCTCAATAAATTTGCTGCAACCACAGAGAAGGAATTTGAGGACGCACTGGCAATCCTTCAGAAAAACAACATGAAGAATGTTATAATTGATCTGAGGGGTAACGGCGGAGGATATATGATCGCATCGACTGAACTGGCAAATAACTTCTTCTCAAATCAGAATCTGTTGGTTTACCTGATCGGAAGAAAAACACCGAGACAGGATTATAAATCGACAGGAACTGGAAGACTGACATCAGCCAGGGTAGTCGTTCTGACTGATGAAGGTTCAGCGTCAGCCAGCGAGATATTTGCCGGAGCACTCCAGGATTGGGACAGGGGTGTGATAATGGGGAGACGGACTTTCGGAAAAGGATTGGTTCAGAACGGGTATTATCTTACTGACGGATCAATGATCAGACTTACCATTGCACGATATTATACACCTACAGGCCGCTTGATTCAGAGTCCATACAATGAGGGTTATGACAAATATGTTGCGAATTTCTATAGAAGGTATTCGGCAGGCGAAATGATGTCGGCCGACAGTGTCCATTTCCCTGACTCCCTGAAATATAAAACCCTGATAAATAAACGTACTGTGTACGGAGGCGGTGGAATTATGCCCGATATCTTTATTCCTGCAGATACGTCAAATAACTCAGATTACTACAGGGAGATGGTAAGAAAAGGGATACTGAACTTATTTGTTCTTGAGTATGCAGACCGTAGCAGGGCGAAGATAAACTCCGAATTCAAGACATTTGAAGACTATAAAAACCGGTTTGAATTTACGGAACAGGAAGTCAGGGATTTTATTAAGAAAGGTGAAGACGCTGGTATCAAATTTAATGAAGCAGAATTCAGCATATCGAAAAGTGAGCTGCTTATGGTGCTGAAAGCACTGGTGGCAAATAATATCTGGCAATCAAATGAATATTACCGCATTATCAACGAGAAGGATAAAGTAATTGATAAGGCCCTTGAGATAATATCAGATAAGGATACTTATAACAATATCCTTGGTTACAAGTAGCACAACAGGATTAATAAGTAAAATATCAGATTCCTCAAATCAGCTTCTAGCTGGTTCTTTTAGCATTATAGAAGAATTCATATGTGATGGTTGCATCTTGCTCATCAACCTCTGTATAAGTCCATTCAAGCTGATCCCCATCAACTGTGATATCCCAGTTTAAAGTTCCGTTGCCAAAAACTAATGTAATGTGGTTATCTGTCAGTGTCCATGTAAAATTCCCTGCTAAACCCCCCGCTTCATAAATGATTCCGGCGCTGCCTTCAGCAAACTGCACAGCCATTTCATTACTCTTAAGATAAATAGTGGTTTCCTGCTCTTTTACGTTACTCACATAAACAACATATGTATACGATTCTACCTGCCATTTTCCGATTATTGCCTCGGCAAGAGGGACCTCCTTTTTGCAGGATGTCATCAGGGAAGTAAGGATTATAAAAGTAATACAGGGTATAAAGAACAATTTTTTCATGACATGATAAATTAATTTCCGGCAAGGTAGTTTTTTCTTTGAACATAATAAAGCGCAAAAATACAATCAGGTTGCTGCATCATGAAATAATAACTGATTGGCATTTGTATGTAGTTTAATATTAATTTTGACTGGGGTCATCTGTTAATAAATTAACAATGAAATTTATCGCAAAGACATTATATGGACTTGAAAGTGTGCTTGCAGCTGAACTCGGTATGCTTGGCGCTTCAGAAATAAGATCTGTAAACCGTGCAGTTTTGTTTTCAGGCAACAGGGAAATGATGTACAGGGTAAATTATTGTTCAAGAACAGCATTATCGGTATTGATGGCAATTGCTGAATTCAGGATCGGATCAAAAGATGATCTCTTCAGAGGGGCATCTGAAATTGACTGGTCGGCAATCATGGATGCTGACAGCACTTTTTCCGTTGTTCCTGTTGTCAATTCAAAATTGTTCGGACATACAGCATTTCCGGGACTGGTTGTAAAGGATGCGATTGCTGATTATTTCCGCACGAGGACCGGGAAAAGACCTTCCGTTAACACATCTGACCCGGGGATAATAATAAATCTGCACATCAGCAACGATCATGCTGATATCTCTGTTGATTCATCAGGTGCACCGCTGTACAAGCGTGGTTACCGTACAGGGCAGGCTACAGCCCCTCTGAATGAAGTTCTTGCTGCAGGTATACTTATGCTTTCGGGCTGGAATGCTTCAGCTTCACTTACAGATCCGATGTGCGGATCAGGAACAATACCAATAGAGGCCGGAATGATAGCATGCCGGATACCTCCTGGAAAATTCAGAAGATTTTACGGATTTACCAGATGGAAAGATTATGATGAACCATTATTTAATAAGGTAAGAAAAGAATATGATGGTATGATATGTAAGTCACCTGTGCGGATAACCGGAAGCGATATTTCTGAACAGGCTGTCAGCCAGGCGCTTAATAATGTAGAAAATGCCGGACTTTCTGATGAAATTACCATTGATGTATCTGATTTCAAGGATTTGAGGCCGGCTGCTACCGGAGGGTTTCTGTTTATGAATCCTCCTTATGGCCAAAGGCTGAAACCTGATGATCTGGACGAAGTATACGGAATGATCGGTACAACCTTAAAGCACTCTTTCCCGGGGTTCAGGGCATGGATAATAACCCCTGGCAAAGAATATCTTGCTGACATAGGTTTAAAGCCAAAGTCAAAGCATATCCTTTTTAACGGTTCCCTGGAATGTATCCTGGCTGAGTTTGAAATATATCCGGGAACAAAAAAGCACAGGAATGGATTGAAATCACCATAAACAGGCTATTTATCACAACATTTCCATAGGTTTATCAAAAAATACATTTATTTTTATGTAATTGAAGTGAACAAGTTATAATTTGGTAACTTCATATTTTTATTATATTTGCTATTCGAAAAAGCGAGACCTT
The DNA here is from genome assembly GCA_026391215.1 of Bacteroidia bacterium. Lineage (GTDB taxonomy): Bacteria > Bacteroidota > Bacteroidia > Bacteroidales > VadinHA17 > LD21. The sequence continues at coordinate 40,538 of JAPLDX010000059.1, read as the reverse complement.
TTCCAAAAAGAAGCTTAAATGGGCTTTGATATAGAGAATTACGTTAAGGAGCAGGCTAAAAGTAACATTATCCTTTTTTATAAGGGTAATGTTGATTCTGACGTCATTAATCATGTTCTTGATACGGTTGAGGACAAAATGACAGAAGTTAATGAGCAGTCAAAGCTCAGGAAAAAGGTCTATAATGTCCTCGTTGAAAGCCTTCAGAACCTATATCATCATGTCGATAAAGTCCCTGATGATTTCGAAGATCAGTCTTCAGAAAAGTATGGCGTGGTTGTTGTGCAGAAGGTGGACACCGGTTATAAAATAATCACCGGTAATTTCGTACATTCTGACAATATAGAAAAGCTTGAGGAAAAAATAAAGAGAATAAACAGGTCGTCGCAAGAGGAGATCAAGGAACTCTACAAGTTCATTCTTAATCATCAGAGGATCTCTGCGAAGGGTGGTGGCGGACTTGGTCTTGTTGATATAGCGAGAAAAACAGGCAACAAACTTGATTATTCGTTTAAGGAATATAGTGATAAATACTCATTTTTCTACCTTAATATACTGGTAGATGAAGAGGTTGATGCAAAATAAAAATTAACAAACTAAAAATTTAATAAAATGGAACCGATCATTATTGAAGGAACACCGAAAACCCCAACTGTTAAATTCGATGCATCTGAAGGTGTATTTGAAATCAAAGGACGTTCAATTCCCGAAAACTCCGTAGAATTCTACAAGCCTCTTGTAGACTGGCTCGACGGTTATAAAGAGACTCCTCTGACAAAAACTGTCGTCAATATCAGGCTGGAGTATTTCAATACCAGTTCATCAAAATGTATCCTTGATGTCTTCAAGAAACTGGAGGCAATCCATAAGGCCAAAAACGAGGTGGAGGTCAACTGGTATTACGAGGAGGACGACGAGGATATGCTGGAAGCCGGTGAGGATTATGAATCTATCATCAGGGTCCCGTTCAAGATGATAGAAATTGTTGAATAATAAAGTATTATGAGTTCAATATAACTGATCGGTTTTCCAAAAACTAAAGAGGGGCTGCATAAGCCCCTCTTTTTTATTCCGAACCCTTTAGCTTTTTACCCATCACCACCTCCCCGGAATCGAGAAGCCTCTTTAGCAGTCTGAAATAGAGCACTAAATATAGCCCTATTGTCATTACCCATAAGACAAGAACGTTGACAACAAAAGTGTCGACATCTATTCCGAATATTCGTTTTACAGGCGCATAGAAATGAGCTTTGATAAGATTATAATTGGGATCCATAAAAATTGGCTGAGCTTTCTGAACTATTTCACCTTTATATTCAATACTACCCTTTGTCTCATTTTTGTTGGTAACAAACTCCTCAAGCTTATCATTGGTATATTCATCCCTCATTTTAAAGAATCCTTCTTTATCTTTAGATTGAAGTTTGCCCAAAAGAGATTGTTTCTTGGAGTCAGTATTATTGTAAAAAGTAATATACGCTTTCTTCACTAATTCTATATATCCTTTAGCTGAATTGACAATTTCAGGTGTAACTTTCTCAGGGGTAAGGTATTCGAGATTATCAAATTTAATGGATGGTATCAGTGCATTTTCCTTTTTAATCTCATTGTAAACTACCAGCAGCCTTTTCTTCATCTCATCACTTGCGTTGCTATTCCCTAATTCATTTGAAATATTGTCAAGGTTCTTTCTCATTGCATCATACCAGAAATCCCTCTTGAATTTTGCCTTGCTTATGGCTTTATCGTAAACATAAAACTGCTTCTCATATTTATTATCCTTGAACTGTTTTACTGCCAGGGCTTCATACCCCCATCGCGCAGTAATGAATTCTCCATAAAATGGAATTGAAACCGGAGAAGTCATACTTGGATTAAGCTTCTCAAATTTTACCATTATACCGCTCAGGATTATTTGAGGAATGACAAGGAAGGGGATCCACATATAGATTGTTGCTACAGCTTTAAAGGTGTCAGAGATAACCAAACCGAGAATATTTGCACCTGCCCAGCAAGAGAAGAGCACCAGCCAGTATTCAAACCACATTCCCCTGATACCGGTAATGCTGTTGCCTACAATTACAAATGTAAGAGCCTGGATTGCTGAAATTGCTAGCTGAACAAATACCTTCGACATCAGGTAACTGTTCCAGCTCAGGTTAAGGAATGCTTCCCTTTTAAGGATTTTTCTGTCTTTAATGATCTCTTCAGCACTCACGGTAAGTCCCATGAAAATGGCAATTATAACAGACATGAAAATATAAACAGGAAGATTTTCATTTGCATAAAGCGTATATTTTGGACTATCAGCACTCTTATCAAAATACCTGATCAGGAATGAAAGAGCAAGAGCAAGAACTGGAGCTTCAAGCAGTGTTATCAGAAGATACTGGGCATCAGCTATTTTCGAGAGAACATCACGTTTGATGAAGATAACTGTCTGTTTGAGTTTGCCGGGAGTTTTAAAGTTTATCTCAGGGATAGCTCCACCGGGTTCCCTCTCATCTTCCTTTTTCTCATCTTTATAGAGATTACTCCAGTCAGCCGGTGAGATCCGTCTTGTATCTGTTGGCTGACCGCTCTCTGTGAATACCTTGGTCTCAACAATATTGAATATCTGTTCGGGATTCACATTGCCGCATACATAACATTCGCTTTCGTTGTAATTGGCCTGCTCAATTTTTCTTTTAAAGTATTCTATTGATTCAATTGGATTGCCATTATATATAAGGTATCCTCCAGTATCAAGAATGATCAGTTTATCGAACATTTTAAAGATATCGGATGAAGGCTGATGTATAACGATGAAAAGCAGTTTACCTTTACGGGCAAGTTCCTTCAGGAGGTCGAGGATGTTTTCTGAATCCCGTGACGAGAGACCTGAAGTCGGTTCATCGAGAAACATTATGGCAGGTTCGCGGATCAGTTCGAGAGAGATATTGAGCCTTTTCCTTTGTCCTCCGCTTATCTTCTTGTTCAGAGGGCTGCCTACCTGAATATCACGAATCTCACTTAACCCCAGATTCCTTAATGTATTATCGACCCTCTCCACAATCTCCTCTTCTGTCAGGTTATCGAAACAGAGTTTGGCATTATAATAAAGATTTTCAAAAACCGTAAGTTCTTCAATCAGAAGATCATCCTGGGATACGTATCCTATTAGTCCCTTTATTTTGTCACTTTCTTTATGTATACTTATTCCATTAACAAGGACCTCTCCATCGAACGGGGGATTGGTTCCATTCAGAACTCCAAGCAGTGTTGATTTTCCTGCGCCGCTGGCTCCCATGATACCTACCATTCTTCCCGATTCCTCCCTGAAACTCATATGATGGATACCAACTTTCCCGCTTTTGAAACGGTATTCAATATTGTTAACTTCATAAACCACCCGCGAGGACTTAAACTCCTCTTTGAGGAACTGCATCGTGACATCCCAGTAATAAAGAGGCATGATCTTATATCCCTTTATGGAAGATCCCTGGCCGAACGGATATACCTTCTCTTCCTGCATCAGCTGTCCGTTCATTGATAATTCGCCCGAACCCTTGAACCTGGCAAAATACATTTTGACAGATGGCACAAAAAGGATCCATATCTGTCCTTTAAGCAGCTCTTTATAAACATGTTTTGCTTCCCTGCAAGCACATTCCTTATTGCCGTCTACCAAAAGAATGTTCTGATTGTCAGGGATATTATCAAATGAATTAAGTACATAGCTTTCAATGAATGCATATTCTTCTTCAGTAATATTCAATCCTTCTGCAAGAGTGCTGATAAAACCGCGCTCTAGCTGATTAACCTCCTTGCTGCCTGATTTACAGAATTCAAGAGCCTGGATGACAACTACAATTCTTTGTTCCTGGTCAAGCTGCCCCTGTTCGTTGATGTCCTTACATAGTTTCCTTATCCTGATAGCTATAGCACCTTCACGACGTTCTGCGCTGCTTTTTTCAAGCTTCTTCCTGGCTTCTTCGTATGCCTGGTCATATTTTGTCAGATATTCCTTTACAAGCTCCTGGTTCAGCAGACGTTTCAGAAAAATCTCAACAACACCCTTTCTCTCAGTATCATCTGCCTGAGGTTTTGCAATAAGTGCAAAAAGCTGCATCAGGGTTTCTAGGATCTTTTCACTCATAGGAGATCAGTTTTATTTGGATTTGAAGTTATGAAACCTCGGTCTTTTTGCCAAATAAATAATAGAGATTATTTTATTAAATCCGGAAAAGCCTTGACAGTTTGACATGCAACGGAACATTTATGATGTCAAAACGTCCCCAGTCCGGCAATGGCAAATTATTTGATCAGATATCTGAAATTTACCTCATAGACCTGATACATTCATCCCGGTCGTCATAGATCTCGAAAACGGTATTGAGATGAAGTGTCTTAAATACTTCCATTACAGCAGGTTCAGGACATGCAAATTTCAGAGAGCCGTAATTGCCCCTTGCAGCTTTCATAATTGAAAGAAAACACCCGAATCCAGAACTGTCAATATATTGTACCCCCTTAAGATCAATGACTACCTTCGCATTTGCATTTTCAAACAATTTAATGATCTCATTCCTGATATCCTCAGTGATCAGAGCATTGATCTTATCTATGGAAAAGTTAATTATATCTATTTTATCTTGTTTCTCGATATTTATCATTTACCCCTTTTTTTGCATATTACTGATAAGATCATCAAGCTCTTTCAACGCTTCTGAAGTATCATTTCTGAATTTTGATACATAGGATTCATATTTTTCTGCTTCTTTTCCCTCCTTTGCCTGAAGCTCAAACGTCTTAAGCATTACAGCCAGGTTGCTCATTCCCATAATTGCCACCGAAGATTTTGCCTTATGAGCCAGAAGCCCGAGGTTATAATAATCCTTCATAGACAGCAGAGAAATCATCTCGTTATGAAATTCAGCAACCTGTTCTTTGAAAATTGCTACAATTTCAAAAAATGTTTCACTATCGCCACCGGATACCGAATCAAGGTATTCAGTATTTATGTACTTGTAATCCATTATTATATGAAAAATAAGATCAGTTTATTGGAGTGCAAAGAGTAGCAACAAATATAACAATATTTTATTCTGATGACGTTATATCAATAAAGGATATAAAGGTTTTTTTGAAAAAGGGAAATTAGTGCTATTTTTATGGTGACAAAAAGCAACATCATGAATCATTATCTGCATTCTTTCAGTGTCGTTTTGATGCTCAGCTGTTCCATACTTAACGCGCAAACTGATATTGCGGTCCGCAAGAAGGATTTTAAAGATGAGCGTCAGGGTTTTAGGGAAGCATGGAAGCATGTAAAAACCGGTGACAGTTATTACATTGTAAAGGGAGTATATTACGGAAGTGCATATGATGAATACTTGAAAGCAGTAGCCTATAATGGCGTCAATCCCGAGTTGAATTACAAGACTGGTGTTGCTGCTCTTTTTTCTGATAATAAGGAAGAAGCTGCAGAATTTTTTCTGAAAGCTCTTCAGCTTAATACCGATATGCCGGGTGATATACTTCTTTTAACAGGAAGAGCGCTTCAATATGCAGGGAGATATGTCGAAGCAGTTACAAAACTTAACGAGTACCTTGATTCCCCCGGTAAAAAGCCAAAGCAGAGCATTGCAGTTGCAAAAAAATACCTGGAAGAATGTAATTCGGCTCTTGAAGTGATAAAGGATACCCTGAGGATTGCGATCAGGAATGCCGGATCGAATATTAATTCAAACGCTGATGATTATGCAGAGGTCCTTTCAGCAGACGGCGAGGCAATGTACTTTGCTTCACGCCGCGAACTGTCAAAATCCAGCACAAAATATGACGATTCGCGATTTGATGAAAACATTTATCTTTCTACCCTGAACAGCGGCATATGGAGTTTTCCTGTCACTTTAGGTAAAAAACTGGTGACAGATTTATGTGAGACACCACTTTATCTGAATCCTACCGGTGAGGAATTATACATATATGCCGGTTATGAAAACGGCGGAGATATTATGATGTCGCTGAAGAAAAGGGGAAAATGGAAATCTCCGGCTCCAATACCTTATAAGATAAACACAAAAGGTTCAGAGACTTCTTTTACATTTTCACCTTCAGGCAATGAAATATGGTATGTGTCAGATAAAGGGAAGGAAGGCCTGGGAGGCAGTGACATATATTTCATTAAGAAGCTGAATGACCGCAAATGGACCAAGCCAGTGAATGCAGGTCCCATGATAAACACTCCTTATGATGAAGAATCAATCCGATTCTCTGTAAAAGGAGATACCCTCTGGTTTGCATCCAGAGGACATACCACAATCGGCGGCTTTGATATCTTCTTTAGTGCAAAAGATTCGTCCGGCGGATGGGGAAAAGCAATAAGTTTCGGCTATCCGCTTAACACTCCATGGGATGAGCTGTTCTTCCATCCAGCCCAGGGTAATGACAGTTCCTTCTATTTTGTCTCGAACAGGGGAGGCGGCATGGGTGGACTTGATATATACAGCGGAAGAATGCTCCCTCCTGAACCTGTAATTATACCTGTTGCTCCTCCGGAACCTGATACGGTAGTAATAAGAGATACAGTCGTAGTAATAAAGGAGATTGTCCCTGTCCCGCAACCTGAACCTCCCAAAGAGGAGGTATTGTACCTCATAGGCACAATAAAAGATTCGGAAACAGAGGAGCCCGTGATGGCTAAAATTGATGTAATTGATCTTACAACCGATCTTATTGTTGCAACGACCGCAAGCTCTGACGCTGATGGCACATACAGGGTAAAACTCCCGGAAAAGAAATCATATATGATTGATCTGCGGGCAAGTGGATTCCTTTCTGATATGAAGAGGATAAATGTTCCTGCGACCTATTCCTCAGAGGTATATAAGCTTGATGCGACACTCATAAAAGTGAAAGTCGGAAAGAAAGTGGTTCTTAACAACATACTCTTTGAAACCGGTAAATCAATACTCACAGCAGGCTCATATACGGAGCTTGACAGGCTTTTGGGAATTCTTCAGGACAGTCCGCTGATGAGAATAGAGATATCGGGACATACCGATAATACAGGAAGCCTTGATCTGAACAACAGGCTTTCTCAGAGCAGGGCACAGGCAGTAGTAGAATACCTGGTTCAGAAAGGCATAGACCGCTCACGTCTTGAATTTAAGGGCTACGGACCACAGCAGCCAATTACAGATAATGCAACTGCTGAAGGCAGGAAGATGAACAGGAGGGTTGAGTTCAAAATACTTGAATTCTGATAATCATCACTCTTTATATCTGCAATATTTGCGTCCTTTGTGTTTTACTTCGCAACTTGTGCAGTTAAACTTAATCTTGTGATAATGAAAAATACCGCTTTTACTAATTTCCATCTGGAAGCAGGTGCTAAAATGGTACCATTTGCCGGATATAACATGCCGGTAGAATACACAGGGATAAATGACGAACATATAACTGTAAGGGAGAAAGTCGGCGTTTTCGATGTTTCACATATGGGTGAATTCCATGTGACAGGACCGGCTGCAACAGATTATCTTCAGTATATTACTTCAAACGATGTATCTGCCCTGTTTGACGGCAAGATCCAGTATTCATGCTTTCCCAATGGTCAGGGTGGCATAGTTGATGACCTTCTTGTTTACCGGTTCAGCCCGGAGAAATATCTTCTCGTTGTCAATGCTGCAAATATTGATAAAGACTGGAACTGGTGTGTAAAAAATGCCGGGAAGTTTGGACTGAAAACAGGAAAAGACCTGATAAACGCTTCTGATGAAATCGCTCAGCTCGCAGTTCAGGGACCAATGGCTCTGAAGGCAATGCAAAAGCTGACAAAAAAACCGGTAACTGGCATGGAATATTACACATTCAAGGAGATAGAATTTGCGGATATTGAAAATGTACTGTTCTCCACAACCGGTTATACCGGAGCAGGCGGATGCGAGATATATGTTAAGAATGAAGATGGTCCCAAGCTGTGGAATGCTGTTTTTGAAGCCGGTAAAGATTTTGGTATCAGACCTATAGGACTTGGAGCTCGCGATACTCTGAGACTTGAAATGGGATTCTGCCTGTACGGTAACGATATTAATGATAAGACATCACCAATAGAAGCAGGCCTGGGTTGGATCACCAAATTCACTGATTCAAAGAATTTTATTGATAAAGCGCTGCTTCTTAAGCAAAAGAACGAAGGAACCGACAGGAGGCTTAAGGGATTTGTAATGATTGAACGCGGCATTCCGCGCCAGCATTATGAGGTTGTTGATGCTAACGGAAATATTATCGGAGAGGTAACTTCCGGTACTATGTCTCCAATGTTGAAGCAGGGTATCGGGATAGCTTACCTTGCCAAAGGATTCTGGAAGCCTGATACTGAGATATTCATTCGTATAAGGAATAAAGACCTGAAAGCAAAAGTTGTGAATATGCCATTCTATAATAAATAGAGGCATTAAGGCATCAAGGTTTTACAGCCTTAAAGTCCTATGGCCTTTTAACCCTAACGCCTTCATTATGGGAAAGAGAAAACTTGAAACCTGTTTTTCACCAGCTTTATATGAGCCTGAATTGCATACCGATGAAGTAGTTGTGATAATTGATATACTTCGTGCAACATCAGCCATATGCACGGCATTTGCTAACGGCGCCGCGTCGATTATCCCTGTTGCTGAAATAAATGAAGCAAGGGATTATAAGAACCGCGGATTCCTGGTAGCCGCAGAGCGCGATGGCTTTGTTCTCGATTTTGCCGATTTTGGCAATTCCCCTTTCAATTTTACCCGTGATAAGGTTGAAGGTAAAACCATAGTTTACAGTACAACCAACGGTACAGGAATAATTAACATGGCCTCAAAGGCAAGTGATATAATCATAGGTTCTTTTCTCAATATAAGCGCACTTGCAGGATGGCTGACAAAACAGGAAAAAAATGTCGTTCTTTTCTGTGCGGGTTGGAAAAACAGATTTAATCTGGAAGATACATTATGCGCCGGCGCTATTGCTGAACAGCTGATGAAGAGTAATCAGTATCAAACGATCTGCGATTCAACACTTGCTGCCCTTGATCTGTGGTCTTTTGCTAAAGAAGACCTGACCGGCTACATTGAAAAAGTCGCCCAGCGGACGCGCCTGAGGGACAAAGGACTGGATGATTGTATTAACTTCTGCCTGACAACTGATACTACAAATAAAGTACCTTCAATAAAAAACGGGATCCTTGTCAGCATCATTTCATAGGAAGCAGTGTTAATTACTTAACGGTCAAAATAATTTTGATAATTTTACAATACTGATAATTGATATTCACTAACTCTAAAATAATCATCACTATGAAAAAGCACAATTTTTATGCAGGTCCTTCAATTCTTCCTCAATACACAATTGATAAGAGCATTGAAGGGATAAAGGATTTTGCCGGTTCAGGTTTATCAATTCTGGAGATATCTCATCGCAGCAAAGAGTTTATTGCATGTATGAACGATACAATAGCTCTTGTCAGGGAACTGCTTGAAATCCCTTCGGGATACCAGGTAATATTTCTTGGCGGTGGTGCCAGTCTCCAGTTTGCAATGGTACCAATGAACCTGATGAATAAAAAATCAGCTTATCTTCTGACAGGTGAATGGGCCAGCAAAGCATTCAAGGAAGCAAAGATCTATGGCGAAGCGGTGGAAGTAGCTTCCTCCAAAGACAAAAATTTCAATTATATTCCAAAAAGTTATACTGTTCCCTCAGATGCCGACTATTTTCATATTACAACCAATAATACTATTTTCGGTACTGAGCTTACGAAAGACCCGGATGTAAAAATACCCCTGGTGGCAGATATGTCATCCGATATATTCAGCAGGCCTGTTGATGTATCAAAATATTCCCTCATATATGCCGGCGCACAGAAGAACCTGGCTCCTGCAGGTGTGACTTTAATTATCATTAAGGAAGATGTGCTCGGCAAGGTAACCCGTGCAATCCCGACGATGCTTGATTACAGGACACATATAAAGGCAGAATCAATGTTCAACACTCCTCCGGTGTTTACAGTATTTGCAGCACAGCAGACCCTGAAATGGCTGAAAGATCTTGGCGGTGTGAAAGTTATGCATAAGAAGAACATTGAAAAGGCAGAACTGCTTTATGATGAAATTGACAGGAATAAATTATTTGTTCCGACGATCAAGGATCCAGAAGATCGCTCAATTATGAATATCTGTTTTGTTATGGCAGAAGAATATAAGGCGCTTGAACAACCTTTTGCTGATTTTGCCAAATCAAAGGGAATGATAGGTATTGCAGGCCATCGTTCAGTAGGGGGCTTCAGAGCTTCCACATATAATGCACTGCCCCGGGAAAGCGTTCAGGCTCTGGTTGATGTAATGAAAGAATTTGAGAAGAACAACTAAAAAACCTTAAATATGAAAATCCTTGTTGCAACAGAAAAAGCTTTTTCCCCGGTTGCTATCAGACAAATTCGTGAGGTGACTGAGGCTGCAGGTTTTAAGCTTGCATTGCTCGAGAATTACACTGATAAATTACAGCTACTGAATGAAGTTTCTGATGCTGACGGCTTGATTGTAAGAAGTGATAAAGTCACCGCTGAGGTATTAAACTCCGCTAAGCAATTGAAGATTGTTGTCCGTGCAGGTGCAGGGTACGATAACCTTGACCTTCAATCATGTACAGCGCATAATGTGGTGGCCATGAATACTCCGGGACAGAATTCCAATGCAGTTGCAGAGCTTGTTTTCGAATTAATGCTATACCAGATAAGGAGCGGATTCAGCGGTAAAACAGGAAGTGAACTAAGGGGTAAGACGATTGGATTACATGCTTTTGGCAATGTAGGTAAATATGTTGCTGATATTGCCCGCGGATTTGGTATGGATATTTATGCATATGACCCTTTCGTCAGTGAAAGAATAATGAAGAATAACAATGCAAAGCAATGTATCAATATTGAGGAGATGTACACGAAATGTCAGTACATTTCACTCCATATGCCACTTAATGAAATAACCATGAAATCGGTAGGGGATGAATTGCTTAAGAAGATGCCGAGGAATGGAGTGCTTGTCAATACAGCAAGAAAAGAACTGATTGATGAAGAAGGACTTCTGAAAATATTCGAGGAACGCAAGGATCTTTGTTATCTGTCTGATATTGAGCCTGATTGCAAAAATGTCTTTGAGGAGAAGTACAAAGGAAGATTTATTTTTACCGCAAAAAAGATGGGTGCACAGACAGAAGAAGCAAATATTAATGCAGGAGTAGCAGCTGCAAGACAGATAGTGGATTATTTCACAAAGGGAATTGAAAAATACAAGTTAAACAAGTAGATATAAATTGCTTATGGCAATCGTTAAACCATTCAGGGGAGTAAGACCTCCCCGGGAAATAGCTAAAGATCTGGCCTGCCTTCCCTATGATGTGATGAATACGGAAGAAGCACGGGCAATGGCCAGGAATAAAGAATGTTCATTGCTTCACATTACCCGGGCTGAAATAGACCTTTCCCCTGACATTGACACGCATACCGAGGAAGTTTACAGCAAATCCATGAGTAATTTCTCACTTTGGAAGAAAAACGGCTGGCTGGTTCAGGATGATGATCCTCATTTTTATATTTATGCCCAGACAATGTCCGGCCGTACACAATATGGCATTGTCGGATGTGCTTCCGTTGATGATTATCTGAACGGAAAGATTAAGAAACATGAGCTTACCAGGCCTGACAAGGAACAGGACAGGATGATACATATCCGAACAAATAATGCCAATATTGAGCCGGTATTTCTTACATATCCAGCTGTAAAAGAGATGGATACAATTGTAAAGAAGATTGTGAGCAAGGGGAAGCCAGAGTATGATTTCACTGCCGAAGATGGATTTGGACATCATTTCTGGGTAGTGCGCAACCCTGAAACGAATAGCCGGATACAGCAGATCTTTGCTGAAAAGGTACCATTCACATATGTCGCCGATGGTCACCACAGAACAGCAGCAGCTGCGCTGGTAGGAAAGGAAAAACATGAGAAAAATCCGCAGCATAAAGGTACCGAGGAATATAATTACTTCCTGGCTGTACATTTTCCGGACAATCAATTGAGGATAATTGATTATAACCGGACTATAAAAGACCTTAACGGATTGACCAGCGCAGAATTTCTAGCCAGACTCGAAAAGGGATTTGAAATTAAAAAGAAGGGAGCCAGGATATATAAACCGCGGAAGCTTCATAATTTCTCGATGTATCTGGAAGGGGAGTGGTACTGCCTGACTGCCAGAAAAGGGACATACGATGATAATGATCCTGTAGGGATGCTTGATGTAACTATCCTGACAAACCAGGTTCTGACCCCGGTTCTTGATATACAGGATCTCAGGCGGTCAAAGCGTATTGACTTTGTTGGAGGTATACGCGGTATAGGTGAACTGAAAAAAAGGGTTGACAGCGGTGAGATGAAAGTGGCATTCGCACTATATCCTGTTTCCATGAAGCAGCTGATCACTATTGCTGATTCAGGGAATATCATGCCACCTAAAACAACCTGGTTTGAGCCAAAGCTGAGGAGCGGGCTGGTAATACACCTGCTCGATTGATTGTGCCGGATATAGCTTCAAATATCATCTCACTCAGACAACAGATCCCTTCATCTGTAAGGCTTGTTGCTGTATCAAAAACAAAATCAGCGGCTGAAATCCTTGAAGTATATGACACCGGTCAAAGGATTTTCGGTGAGAACAGGGTTCAGGAGCTTATTTCAAAAAAGGAGTTGTTGCCCCAGGACGTGGAATGGCATTATATCGGTCATCTTCAGAGCAATAAGGTCAGATATATTGCTCCTTTTATAAGCATGATACAATCGGTTGATACCTACAGGCTTCTAAAGATAATCAATAATGAAGCCTCAAAGATCAACAGGGTAATTGACTGCCTGCTTCAATTTCACATAGCCATGGAAGAGACAAAATTCGGCTTCAGCATGGAAGAAGTAAACGGGATGCTTGGATCAGAAGACTTTCAGCAACTCAGGCAGGTGAAAATTTGCGGGGTAATGGGAATGGCCACTTTTACAGACAATACGCACCAGGTCCGCGATGAATTTAAAATGCTTTTTGATTATTTTACAAAGATGAAAACCGGCTATTTTTCCGACCAGCCATCGTTTAAGGAAATATCAATGGGAATGTCAGGCGATTTCAGGATTGCGATTGAGGAAGGAAGCACTATTGTAAGGATTGGAAGTATTATATTTGGTGAAAGAAAGTAATTTACAGTTATTAGTGGAATAATATTGAGGATATGGAAAAACTATCTGTAAAATATCTTGGGCTGGATCTTAAAAGCCCTCTTATAGTCAGCAGCAGCAGGCTCACTTCAACGCTGGGTTATCTTAAAGAAGCAGAAGACAGCGGTGCCGGGGCTGTAGTTCTTAAATCACTTTTTGAAGAGCAGATAAATCATCATATCAGCACATTTCACCCTTCTCCGGGATACCCTGAGGCAGATGATTATGTTGCTAATTATGTCAGGTCAAATTCTGTTGATGAATATCTTAATCTTATCAGGAAAGCAAAAGAGATCCTTGGCATACCGGTCATCCCGAGTATAAATTGTTTCTCATCAGAAGGATGGACCGGATTCGCAAAAAATATCGCAGAAGCCGGAGCTGACGCCCTCGAGATCAATGTTTTTTTCATGCCTCTCGACAGGAAGAAAACATCAGCAGATTCTGAAAAGATCTACCTCGATCTGATTGAAAAGCTCAAAAAGACTCTTAAGATCCCGATAGCAATCAAGATCGGATTCCGGTTTTCCAATATACTGTACATGATTGACCAGTTCTATATGAGAAAAGTGGAAGGCGTTGTTATGTTCAACAGGTTTTATGAACCGGACATCAATATAGACAAGATTGACATTGTCCCGGCTTCGATATTCAGTACTGAAAGTGAGAGAAGACTGGTTCTCAGGTGGATAGCTATGGCAAGCGCACAGGATTGTAAAATAGATATTTCTGCATCCACCGGGGTTCACAGCGGAGCTGATGCTATCAGATATCTGCTTGCCGGGGCTAATACGGTGCAGGTTTGTTCAGTGCTCTATGATAAAGGGATCCCTTATCTCAAAGATATGAACAATAAGATAGAGATGTGGATGGATAAAAAGGGATTCGGTTCAATAAGTGAATTCAGAGGAAAGCTTAACAGGCGAAACTACAAGAACCCTGTGGTTTATGAAAGAACCCAATTCATGAAATATTTCTCTTCAGAAGATTAAAGCAAATTATTTTTCAAGTATTGAGATCAGCTCCCGGGTAAGGGTGTTTTTTTCATTGGTAAATGAAAGAGGGCTCTCCCTGACAATCCTTATTATCTCATCTTTTTGTTCCCTGCTGCTGTTATTGGCTGATTCTGAGATGGCAGTCATGCACTCTATTGCTGTGGAATAGTCTCTCTCCAGGAAAATCTTTGCCATATCGGTCAGGTAATCGGAATAATCGAGTCCAGATTGCCAGCATGATGATATTAACATGCTGATAGTGTTGGCTTTCCATGGTTTTCTTATCTCCGCAATCACCTCCGGCCTGACAGAGTGATCCTTGATATCATTAAAGAAGACTTCAATAATTTTCAATATTGAACGCTCGTCAGATCTATCGTATAAAGAAGCTAAAAGAGCTATGGCACCCTCAAAAGGCTCCTCTTCACGAAGAAAAAGTATTGCTTCAGATATGGCTGTCTTATTGTTTCTGCTTAATAGTGCAGTGAATTCCTTAAGCTTTTTATCTGACTTTATCACATCAATAAAATTTTGACAAAGTTAGAAATAGAGTCAATTAGTGGCACTGTTTTTGAAAAATAAAAATAATATACTAATTTAGTCGTAAATTACGTTTGAAAAATTAAACACTCAGACTATGAATAAAAAGTACAGAATTAGTTCAGGTATTTTGTTTGTATTTATACTGGCTCTGGGCTTCCTAACCGCCTGCAAAGGTGGGAAAAAGGCTCCCGAGGAGGAAATCAAAATTGATGTACAGCAGAATAATGCAGCAGTTCTACAGGATATTAAACAGGCAGAAACGATATTCAATGCATTACCGTCTCCGCTCGAATCAGCAATGCTTATCAAATCTGCAGGGGCAAAATTTGATGAATCTCTGCTCAACCCGGTTACGAATGTCAATACTTACGTGACCAGCAAGGCGATGGCTCTTAACCTGGGTGTGTATACCTGCGACCTTAGTTTCGCCAGTATGTATGAACAGACCCAGCTTCTGATAGATTATATGAATGCTGCCAAAAAGATGGCTGACGGACTTGGAATCCTTAAAGCCATTGAACAGGAAGATATTGACAAGCTTGAAGAGAATATCAACAACGTTGAGGTTATTATGGACATTGTTTCCCAGACCTTCATGAATTCAAATTCATACCTTGAGGATAACGGTCAGCCCGCTACTGCTGCAATGGTTCTTGTAGGAGGATGGATCGAAGGTCTGTATACCTCCACCCAGCTGGTTGATATGAAAGAATTTAATGGCAACAAGCTGGTCTCCAGGATCATTGATCAGAAACTCTCCATTGACATACTTCTCAACCTTCTCAATGAAAGCAAGGGAAATCCTGCTGTTGATGAACTGATAGTAGAGGTATCCAAGCTGAAGGCTGTCTTCGATAAAATAAAAATCGATACAAGCCCTATCAGACCTGAATATGATCCGGCAACCAATTCCACAGTCCTCAAATCAGAAATTAAAACAGATATGACTCCGGCTGTATTCGTGGAACTTTCAACAGTAGTAGGTGAGATCAGAAATTCATTTGTAAAATAAGACGCTATGAAACTATTTAAGACTATAACATTAGCCGCATTTCTCATTTTTGCCTTAAATGGTTCTGTAAATGCCCAATGCAAGGCATTTGCCAAGAAAGAATGTCTACCCGAACTTGCTACCTATACTCATGACGGAAACTATCATGCAGCCGTTCTGATTGAGGGCGAAGAGGCAGAACTATATAAGACATTTTACTCCGATATGGAGTACAGGGTTGCCATTGTAGGTGAGGATAAACTGCCTTCCATTGAATTCAGGATCATTGATACGAATAAAAATATCCTCTATTCAAATAAGGATAAGGATTATGCCAGTACATGGGATTTTAAGCTTGAATCAAGCCAGCAGCTTAAACTTGTGATCAAAGTATCCTCGTTTAACCAGACCGGAGATACTCCTGCCAGCGGATGTGTGGCAATTATGTTCGGATTTAAACTTAAGAAGTAGATTCTGGATCAGAATATTTTTCATAGGGACGTTGCAAACAACGTCCCTATTTGTTTTTATTCAGCTTAGGCGCCAGGAACCTTCCTGTATGCGATCCTTTACATTTTGCAAGATCCTCAGGCTTTCCGGCAAAAACTACATGACCACCATCTTCTCCTCCTTCAGGACCAAGATCAATCACCCAGTCGCAGCTTTTGATAACCTCCTGGTTATGTTCAATAAGAATGACTGAATGACCATGATCAACAAGTGCATTTAAAGACCTGAGAAGCTTATTTATGTCATGAAAATGAAGACCGGTGGTTGGTTCATCAAAAATAAAAAGGATATGGCCATTGCCCTTTTCCTGGCTTAGAAAGTATGCAAGCTTTACCCTCTGGCTCTCTCCTCCGGAAAGCGTACTCGAGGATTGCCCCATCTTTATGTACCCGAGACCTACATCTGACAGTGGTTTTAACTTCTCCATGATCCTTTTTTCACTCTTGCCGGGATGACTGCTGAAGAATTCAATTGCATCATCAATCGTCATTTCAAGCATATCATAGATATTCTTTCCGTAATACTTTACTTCAAGAATATCTTTTTTGAATCTCATTCCCTTACAGGCTTCACATGTAAGCTCCACATCTGCCATGAACTGCATTTCAACATGGATGATACCTTCTCCCTGGCACTCCTCACACCGTCCTCCCTCAATATTGAATGAAAAATGGGATGCCTTGAAGCTATTCTGAACCGATGCCTGCAACTCTGAATAAAGCTTCCTGATCTCATCATATGCTTTTAGATAGGTTACAGGATTTGATCTGCTCGATTTGCCAATAGGATTCTGATCAACCATCTCAACACCTGTCAGACCGGAAATATCACCTTTGATCTCCCTGAACTGTCCGGGTTTCAGATTATTGCCATTAACCCGGCTGGAAAGATATTTAAATAGGGTATCAGATACCAGGCTCGATTTACCTGATCCGCTGACACCCGTTACAGCTGTTATTGTATGAAGTGGGAACCTGACATCTATCGCTTTGAGGTTATTTTCTCTTGCACCCCTGACTTCAATATAGCTGTTCCATTTTCTTCTGGTTGCCGGAACGGGAACACAGAGCCTTCCGCTCAGGTAACCTGCAGTAAGCGATTGATTTGCAGTCGTAAGGTCAAGCCCTCCATGGAACACTACCTCACCTCCAAGCCTGCCTGCCTCAGGACCCATATCCACTATATCATCTGCAGCCTTAATGATCTCTTCTTCATGTTCCACAACGATTACAGTGTTGCCAAGGTCACGAAGCTCCTTCAGTACTTCAATCAGAAGATTAGTATCCCGTGGATGCAATCCGATGCTTGGTTCGTCAAGAATGTACAGCGAACCAACAAGATTGCTGCCCAGTGATGTGGATAAATTTATTCTCTGTGATTCTCCTCCTGACAGGGTTGAAGAAAGCCTGTCCAGGGTAAGATAGGGAAGTCCGACATCAATCAGAAAGCGAAGACGTATGGTTATTTCCTTCAGCAGCCTTTCAGCAATCACGGCATCAGGTGCTGCGAGGGATATTTCTTTGAAGAATTTATACAATTTATCTACAGGCAGGGAAACAAGCTCCTGGATGTTCTTACCGGCAACCTTAACATATCCTGCCTCTTTTTTCAGTCTGGAGCCTTTACATCCGGGACATATAGTTTTCCCTCGATAGCGGCTCAGCAGCACCCTGTACTGTATCTTATATTTCTTCTCTTCCAGGTGCTGAAAGAAGCGGTTCAGCCCGTAAAAATACCTGTTACCGTTCCAGAGAACCTCTTTCTGCTGCTGATTAAGCTGGTAATAGGGCTTATGTATTGGAAAATCAAATAGTTCTGCATTTGTGATGAGTCTTTCCTTCCATTTCTTCATTGTTTCGCCTTTCCAGCAGGCAATAGCATCTTCATAAACTGAAAGATTCTGATCCGGGATAACAAGGTTCTCATCAATGCCTATGATCTTACTGTATCCCTCACAAACAGGACATGCACCAATAGGGTTATTGAAACTGAAAAGATATTCCGAGGGTTCTTCAAACATTATACCGTCAGCTTCGAATTTGTTTGAGAAGCTCTCTCTCCTGACTCCGTTGTCACTGAGTATTACCACCTGACAATATCCCTGACCAGTCTGGAAAGCCGTCTGGGCAGAATCAGCTGCCCTGCTGAAATTATCTGAAGAATGGCTTATTACAAGCCTGTCAATCACTATATTGATCTGCTGACCAGTTTTAAAATCTTCTCTGTTGATTATCTCATCGGTCCGGAGCATCTCTCCATCCGACTCAATTCTGTCAAAGCCCTGCTTGCTGAGAAACGAGAAATATTCGGACGTCTTGATATTTGCAGGTATTTCTCCTGATGAAGTAATTATCACTTTAGTCCCTTCAGGAAGAGAAGCCAGGAAGCCTACAATATCGTCAACGCTATGCTTCTTTACCTCCTTCCCGGATACGGGTGAAAAAGTCCGCCCGATCCTTGCATAAAGGAGCCTCATGTAATCATATATCTCTGTTGATGTGCCAACCGTGGAACGCGGATTTCGGGAATTGACCTTTTGTTCAATGGCAATGGCAGGGGGAATGCCGTTTATGAAGTCTACCTCGGGCTTATTCATCCTGCCAAGGAACTGGCGGGCATAAGATGAGAGACTTTCAACATACCTTCTCTGTCCTTCTGCATAAATGGTATCAAAGGCAAGTGAGGACTTACCTGAACCTGATACTCCTGTTATTACAATAAGCTTGTTTCTCGGGATGCTGACACTAATATTTTTCAGATTATGAACCCTTGCCCCTCTGATTTCAATACTTCCGTTCATCAATGATTTCCGGCTATTAGTGTAAATTTTATGTTAAAATTCAAAAGTAATACTTTCAGATTAAAAAAAATTGTTTTCTTTTGTGTTGCATTAAATTCTTAATAAAGGAGGACTGCCTATTCAACAACTCTACTCTTGTTAACTAAAAGAGTGAGCTATGAACAAAATGATTTCCGATTATGAACTGATACAGAGGTTCATAAAAGGTGAGCAGTCATGCTTTGATCAGCTAATCCACCGTCATAAGAATAAAGTTTTTGCGTATATCAGCTTATATATACGCGATCAGGCTCTTGCCGAGGATCTTTTCCAGGATACCTTCATGAAGGTGATTCAGTCCGTTAAAGCCGGAAAGTACTACGATAACGGTAAATTCCTTTCATGGGTCATGCGTATTGCCCATAACCTGATCATAGACCATTTCAGGAGGGTGAAACAGATGAATACCATCTCAAATGACGATTATGAGTCAGATATCTTTAATTCCAGAAAGCTGGCTGATGCCACGATAGAGGATGATATGATAAAAAGGCAGATCCAGAAAGATGTAAGGAAAATGATCAGCCTGCTCCCTGAGGACCAGCGTGAAGTTGTTATCCTGCGTCATTATGCAGGTCTGAGCTTCAAGGAGATTGCTGAAATCACTGATGTCAGTATCAATACAGCCCTGGGACGAATGAGATACGCCCTCATCAACATGCGTAAGCTCATGGAAGAAAAGAAGATAAGCCTTACATTGAACTGACCCCCCATCCCCCCTGCCTTGCTCCGCCGAAGCGGCTACGCGAAGACGAAGAAGGGGGGCTATGACGCAATACAAATTATAATTATGATTTGGTATCAGGCCCCCTTTTAGGGGGCGGTCCCGCTTCAACGGGACGGGGATAATTTTCTTTATTATTATACAATATTATAATAAGACAGGCGTTTTTAATAAAAAATAACGCCTATGGGATTAACTTTTACTCCTTTCCTTTCATACCGCGATATCAAAACTGACAAAATTGACCTTTATGAGGATGCTTTTGGTATTGATTGCCAGTTCAGCGATGTGACAGGTATCCTGAACCAGGTTAAACCTGTTCCGGGAAGACGGCTGACACGCCGGCTGATTGAGAAGATCAGGAAGAATTATTAAAAAAAATGAAAAACACAGGAAGATTTCTGTGTTTTTTCTTGTTTATTAAAATTCATTATAATATCTTTGTGATATCATATTAATATCATATAAAATGAAACAGGAATTTACTTTGAAACCCATTTCGGGTTATGTGGCCCTGGTGGCAGCATTTTTGTTCCTCTGTGGGTCAATTGCCGGATTCTATTTTAATATGATCTGGCTTGGTGTTGTACTGATTCTTCTCTTCTTTTTTACCATTATCGGTTTCACAGTGGTCAATCCGAACGGATCATGCGTAATGGTTCTTTTCGGGGCCTATAAAGGTACTATAAGAGATAATGGATTCTTCTGGCTGAATCCCTTCTATACAAAGAGGAAAATATCGCTCAGAGCACGCAACTTTGACAGCGAGCCCATAAAAGTCAACGATAAGATCGGTAATCCGATAAAAATTGGTTTTGTGCTTGTATGGAGAGTCCAGAATACATATAATGCTGTATTTGATGTGGATGATTATCAGCATTTTGTGCTTGTTCAGAGCGATGCTGCACTCAGAAAACTTGCAGGTTTATACCCTTATGATAACCTGGAGGACCATGATGCCGTTGTAGCTTTAAGAAGCGGGGGAGAAGAGATAAATGATGAACTGGAGAGAGAGATCCGTGACAGGCTCAAGATTGCAGGGATAGAGGTTATTGAAGCAAGGATAAACTACATTGCCTATGCTGAGGAGATAGCCAATGCAATGTTGAGAAGACAGCAGGCATCAGCAGTTGTATCAGCAAGGTTCAAAATCGTTGAGGGCGCTGTTTCCATGGTTCAGATGGCTCTTGAGCAGCTCTCAGACAAGAAAATAGTACACCTTGATGAAGAGAGGAAAGCTGCTATGGTCAGCAACCTGATGGTTGTTCTCTGCGCAGATAAAGATGTTACACCAATAGTAAATGCAGGTACTTTACATTCTTAATATGAGTGAAAAGAAACCATTTGTTCTCAGGATAAGCCAGGAGAAGCTGAAGGCACTGGAGAAGTGGGCAGCTGATGAATTCCGTAGCACCAATGGACAGATTGAGTATATACTTGATCAGGCTCTTCGGAAATCGGGCAGATGGAAAACCAGAACTGAAAACACAAATGTCTCAGAAAATGAACAAACCAATTAAATACAGTTGTCCCAAATGCGGAGGGAAACTCTGTACGACAGGTGAGATTAGAGCTGCTGGCAGTTTCCTTGCCAAGATTTTCGATATTCAAAACAGGAGGTTCTCATCTGTTACCTGCAATGACTGCAAATACACGGAATTCTACAATGTGCCTTCCAAACAACTGGGCGATGTGCTTGATTTCTTCACCAGCTAACAGAAATGTTTACTGGTTGATAAAGTATATGGAATGGCAGGCGGCTACGCCTGCCGTTTCTGTTCTCAGCCTGCTGGACCCTAAATGGATCTGAGTAAAATTATTACTCATTGCATCCTCAATCTCCTCCTTCGAAAAATCACCTTCAGGACCTATCATAATTACTGCATCCTCACCCTTTGAACAAACCTCGGCAATCTTACTCCTGCCTGTTCCCTCGTGACAGTGCGCTATCATCAGCTTCCCGGCATGAGCTTCGCTGATGAATTCACTGAAACTCCTCATCTGGTTCAGCCTGGTCTCATATGACTTCAGCGATTGTTTCATTGCCGAGATAATAATGTTCCTTATCCTCTCGGTTTTTAAACCCTTCTTTTCAGTGTTCCTGCAGATCAAAGGTGTAATCTCATCAATTCCGATCTCAACACTTTTTTCTACAAACCACTCAAACCTTTCAGGATTCTTTAATGGTGAGATTGCAATATGGAGCCTGTAATTTCTCTTTTCAAAGCCCTTGAGCACAGACTTTATCTGTATTATGCATTTTTTTGGATCAGGATCAGCTATCTCTCCATCATACAAATTGCCTTTTCCGTCAATCAGACTGACAGGAGTTCCTTTCTTCATCCTCAAAACCCTAATCAGGTGTTTTGATTCCTTATCATCCAGGGTATGAGTATCACCGGTTATATCAGGAGCGTAAAATACCTGCATAGTGAAATTTTATTGGTTTCAGGGATTCATGGCATTATCGATACCGGTCATCCTCTCAAGGAATCTTCCCAGCCTGTCTTCAACAGCTATCATATATGTATATGGTGTCCTGACTGATGAGTCAGGATGTTTCCTGAGATTCTGTTTTATCGTGGATATCAGTGTGTTATAGTTTATATTATATGCTTGTGTCATCATATTTCCTCTTATGTAGGAAAAATAGTACCATGTTGATTCATCGGCCTTAAGATAAATATCAAACATGTCGCCGGATCTTCTGCGCTGGATCTCAATGAATCCATCGACATAGACATTGACCGGCTGGGTTCCTATGAATCCGATGCCTATTTTCCCTTCAGACCTGAATGTAGATGAGGATTCATTCCAGTAAAGCTTCACATCGTTCAGCAACAGCTCAAAATTAAATTCTTTGGGCAGGTTCTTTGATGTTCCAAACAGATCAAGCTCTTCTTTCATCTGTGTTGCGGCAGCTTCTCCCAAAAGGTTTTTCATTCCCTTGATATAATTTTCACTGTTAAGGTTCACAGGCTTCAGCGTAGGCACCATCCTGATTTCATCGCTCATCATTTTCAAAGCCTCAGGTGAAAAATAAAAATCAAAAGCCAGGATAGCATCAATATTAACATCACCTGAATCAAGAGAGTGTATCACTTTTCCGGCGCTTGTCATTTTAACAAGGTCGTAATTTGTGCCGAAATTGAGGTTGCCTTCACTTGACAATATGCAGTAATTACGGTCGTATGCAATCATATTGCCATGGAGGCTCTGATCGGCAAGCTTTTCACGGGAAGTTATAACGTACCTGCTTTTTGCTTTTTCAAAATAAAGGAATCCCTGTGAGCTTACCAGGTCTGCATCGGTCCAGGACTTCTGGTATGAAAGGAAAGCCGGATAAACATGTATCGAATCAATATTTATAAATGTACCCGAGAATACCATATTATCATTTGCATCACGCGGTTTCTCGGCAATAGGGATCATAACATTCTTAGGATCAATATATGATTTGAACTTGACGGGATAGCTGACAAGTTCATTGCAGTTATGAATTATGCCCGCTGAACCCGTGAAGGAGAGCATATCCTTTGCTGCATAGAGGTTGACATCGCCTGAAAAAGTAAAATCAGGACTAAGCATAAAATTTTGACTTACAGGTATATAGCCTCTTGCGCTTGTTATAAGCGTGTCGACTGTGACTTCAGGAAAGATTATCTGCTGGATATCCTTATTTTCATCAACATAATCATAAATTGCGCTTCCGTAGTACCGTTTTGTTGATTCAATATCAATTTTTGCCGTGTGCAGAATATGCCTGTTGTTGACTGCAATCACCGCATTCTGCAATTGTTGTATTTTTGCCCTCCTGTTAATGATTATCTTACCTTTTTCAGGCTGGATAAGTGCATCGGCAATTGGAATATAATTTATGTTCTCAGCCTCAATATATTCTTCATTAAGGTGATACCTCCCTTTCCAGGAAGAGAAAGAAATTGTGTCATTGATAACATTTGTTGCAAAGAAAGTCGGCTTGTCAAGACTTAAGAGATCCAGTGCGAGAAGCTTATCCGGCGGTAGAAGTTCTGTCTCTTTCTTGCCTTTTTGTTCCATATCCAGCACCTTGGTTCCCATGTTATAGGTAAAATCTGTCATGGTACAGATATATTGGATTTCCGGGAATTTTACGACTGAGGTGTCTGTGTTAAGATGGAATTGCGTCATCTGGAGGTCAAAATTAATGTCTGTCCTGACATTCTCTGCAATGAAAGCATAACCGCTGGTTGAAGATGATTTAAGGTTATAATCCGAAGTATCTGCTTTTATCTGGCTGGTTGCAAAGCTAAAAAGGTCAGAAGTGATTCTGGAATCCGTAGTATTGATTATACCAGATCCTTTAAGGACAGATGGTGTGAGTGTTAAAGTTCCATCCAGCTTTGTCCCGTTCTCAAACATGTCAAAGGTCTTACCAGGGGCATTGGAAGCCAGCCACTCATCTTTTCTGGTAAGCCATTTTACTTTAACATCTTCAGCATTTGTGTATGGGAATATTACACCGCCATTTTTATCGATATCAAAGGTGCTGGCTTGTGTAATCATTGAATCAGGGAAGAATTTAAATTTGTCGGATTCAGTTGTGGATGTCAGGTGTTTCAGGGAACCGCTGCCAATAAGCCCTTTATTGCTCAAACTGATATTTTCGTAGAGAATTCCTTTTGCCCCGTAAACTTCAATACCCTCTGCAGGGATCATCATATTAAAACCCAGGGAATTGTTCTCCTGGATAGTAAGGTACTGGCGTGTAGGCTTAAGTATGTTTCCGGCAACAAATTCACCAACCAGGTTCATATCTTCGTTAGAGTAGTGGTCAATATTCTCATAGGTGAATGGATCGATCTTAAAGTAAAAATCCCCCTGAGGATATACACCTTCAAGTCCTGGTAACTTATCAAAAAAGATATAGGAGAATGTCACGGCATTTATTATTGGATATTGCTTAAGGCTTTTTAGTCCCGACTTATTGTTCGGGTCATCAATATAGAGCTCTGCTGTGCCCATTTGAATCAGGTTGTCCACATCTTTGATTATTGGATTTCCATATTCATCTTTTTTCTCAGTTTCGACTGCTATTCTGATGGAATCGATCTTTTCAAGCCTTATTTTAAAAGTATCATAGCTGAATGAAAAGTTATGGCCAAAAACTGTGAAGAGTCCTGCTTCCACAACACCGTCAAATTCCATGCTCCTGTTTTTCCCTATCACCACTTGTTTTTTATAGGGATAAATTACAACCCGTTGTGAGTCGCTCAGGTAGATTCCGGTAACGCCGTTTACTGTAAGGCGGAAATTCCTGAGGTCCAGGATTGCATTATCGAGCGGGGCGCTTGTCTCGCTCAAAATGCTCAGCACATCATAATCCTTCTTCCTGGCAAAGGAATCAAGGAAATCATCAACTTTATCCTTTAGTGTTATTTCATTGTACTTGCGGTCATAGAACACAAAACCCCTGTTGGCCATGTCAATACACATTGCAGTGACAGCTTCAACTGGTCTGTTGAGCCATTTTGCAAATTCCTCAACAGGAAATGTCTCTGAATAATACCATTCTGCAAACTTTTTAAGCCTTACCAGGGGATGGGTTTCATCAATTCCTGCAAGACGCATAAAGTAGTTGGCATCAAAGAATGATGTGGATTCAAATTGTGCCTGTCCCAGGGCGGCACCTCTTGCCCTGGAAAGAGTTATTTTTGAGCCTTTCATATCCCATGACAGGTATTCAAAATACATGTCCATATTATGGAAGGAGTCAAAATATGGACTTTTGGACACAGGATTATTACCGCTGAAAAGATTAACCTGTCTCATCTCGGCATTATATGAAAATCCCAGGTTTGAATTAAAAATTGAATCATTATCAAGATATAGAGATATGGTAGTTTCAGCGCTGTTAAGGCCTGTCTTTGAGAAGATGAATTCATCAGAGCGTATTTTCAGGTAAAGCGTATCATTCCTGAAAAGTGTGATTTTTGCCGGCATGAGCTGTGTTCCTGCACCTTTCACTGTAGCTCCTTCGAAAGTGAGGCCTCCTTCATAATTGACACCTTCATAAATATTCTCCAGCCTGAATTCTTTTATAGATGTTTCAAATCGCGGGAAATTTGCTCTCTCCTTATTTTTGAAAGTTGTTGACTGGTCGGAAAGCACACCATAGACAGGCGTTTTAAAATATGTTTTATGGGTAAGCTTTGCAGAATCAATAGTGAAATTGTTCTTGGTCAGGTTGATGACATAATTTTCAATCTCGGCAAATACATCCCCTCTTGCATAACCTGCCTTTTCCCATGTTATAGTGCCTTTCTTGCCATGGAATTGCATAATCTCAGGGAAATAATAACCTGAAGCATTATATATTTCTGTACTGTCCTTCTGAGAGTAACAGGTGAGTGTGGCATTGGATACCTCTACATAAAACACAGTGTCATGCAGGAATTCAAGGGGACTCTCTTTTACTTTCCATCTGACAGTTGTTGATTCTGAAAGGATATTGTCTCTTATCATAAGCCCGGTATTCTTGATATACCTGGCGATCCTGTCAGTGGAAAACCTTGGATTGAACAATGTTTCACTGAGTCCGGTAAGCCAGTTACCAAGGATCTCTCCCTGGTTTTCTTTTTCGTTGAATGCTTTAATTGTAAGGAAGAAATCATTAAAGTGGGGGACAGGTCTCATTGACCTGGCCGAAAACTGGCTTGAGATATCAATTATTCTTGTCATGTTTTCCCTGTTGAAGGATGAACTGTCCCATGCAGCAAGGAATGTTTTCATGTTGTCTTTCTGCACATCATTCAGGTTTGGGCCCATGAACAGGGTCAGTTCGTCCCTGTATTTGGCAGGATCACCTGTAAAAGGCGATTTTACCTGTGAAAACAACTGAGCAGGGGGAATTGCCAGCAAAATGAAACTTATGAAGACCAGTTTTTTTAACATAATCTTGTTTTACTATTCATTAATGTCCTGATGGAGAGCTAAATAGATATTGATACTTAGCCCCCCCTTCAGGGGGGTTGGTGGGTTAAATAGCTTCAACAATAGCAACAAAATCTTCTTTTTTGAGTGATGCGCCACCGATAAGTCCGCCATCGACATCGGGTTTTGAAAATATCTCCTGTGCATTTGAAGGTTTGCAGCTACCGCCATAAAGGATAGTAAGTATTTCTGCACACTCTTTTCCATATTTTTCCCTGACAAGACTGCGTATGTACTTATGCATTTCCTGTGCCTGGTCGGGGGTTGCAGTTAACCCGGTACCTATTGCCCATACAGGTTCATATGCAATTACTACCTTTTCCATTTCTTCAGTAGGAAGAGTGAACAATCCTTCCTCCAGCTGGCGTTTGACTACAATGAAATGCTTCCCTTCTTCTCTCTCTCCTTTTACTTCGCCACAGCAGAAAATGACCTTTAAACCGCTGTTTAGAGCAAGGATGGTTTTCTTATTAAGAAGCCTGTCATCCTCATGATAAAAAGATCTCCTCTCGGAATGACCGATAATTACATATTCGGCACCCGTACTTTTGATCATCATTGCAGAGACCTCTCCTGTATAAGCGCCGGATGGTTCAGATGCACAGTTTTGAGCCCCAAATGTCATTTTCCCCTTATTCAGAATTTCCGAGATTCCCGAAAGGTGGATAAATGGAGTGCATAGGATCACTTCTGCTTTACCCGAAGGTTTTTCCATGAAATACTGGTTAACAGATTTAGCGAATAATAGTCCTTCCTCCAGGTTCATATTCATTTTCCAGTTACCGGCGACGATTTTCTTTCTCATAAATAATGTATTAAGTTGTAATTATTGTGCGTTTATCAGTTTACTTAACTCTTCTTTTTCAGGAACATTTGCCCATGACCACTTGCCATCTACAGTGCCTTTTTTCAAAAGGATATAGCCGGGATTTGATCTTATCATGGTTTTAAGAGTGGTTTCATCAGTGAAGCAGAATGTGAGTCCATTATTGAATTTTCTGACTTCATCTGCTCCTGAGGCTGTTAAAATGTAAAAGTCAGTTATATTTCCCATGCACCAGTATCCAAGCTCAAATCCTTTTCTCAGCAATTCCTGATCAACATTCTCAAGTTTCCTGGAGATCATAAGAAAGACAGGCTTTTCTGATGATAATATATTCTGCGTCAGGTCATCACCATGCATTGAAACCATCGTGAGATCATGTACAGGAGGCTGGTAACCATGAGATATGAGGACTGATTTCTGTTCAACAAATTTCCATGCTGTATCGTCAGCAGGATAATTATCCAGGGTAAATTCCTTTGCCTGTCCATCCTTTTCATATATGAATGTAGTTTCGTATTTATCAACAGGGGTTCCTTCCGGAATAACCATCTTATCAGGTATATAGGTCCCTGTTTTATATGGCAGGAAGTCAATGACAGGCAGATACCTCAGGTTGTAGAAGCTAAACAAAAAGAAGAAAACAAGCATTATTGAAAGGATAACATATTCCCTGGTGATCCCAAGATGGGGAATGATTCTGTTGTGTGTTACGAACAGGAATATGGCTGGTATCAGTAATATTATGTTCTTGAAAAAGGTTTGCCAGTTGGTAAGGTGTATTGCATCACCAAAGCAACCGCAGTCCGAAACAGGGTTTGTCAGTGCAAGGATGAACGTGAGCGGAGTAAATATTATCATCATGATCAATACTATCCAGACGCCGATCTTCTGCCGGATATTGAATAAAACGCAAAACCCTGCAATAAATTCAATGGCGCAAAGAAGAATTGCGGCCAGGAGGCTGATATTTTTCAGGAAATCAAGATTAAATGCCTGAAAGTAATCCTGCAGTTTATATGCGAATCCCAGAGGGTCAATGGCTTTGACAGTTCCCGAAAAGATGAAAACAGTTCCGATTATTATTCTGCTCAGGATTCTTAATAGCTTCATATCATAAAAGCTTATTTTCAGTTAATATCTTGATAATCAGACTAAAAATATGCTCCGGTGGCATCATTTTCCCATTTGTATCGCTGCAATTTACTATACAGAGGTGCTTATCAGCCTCTGAGACCTTAATGTATATTTCCCTTACTTTCCTCTGGAAAGCAAGTGATTCCTCGTGTATATCCTTTGTCCCGTTAAGATAATCCCGGTCTTTTCCCGTTCTTGATGACAGCAATTTCTTTTCAGTGAATGAAAATGGCACATCAAGGAAGATATTAAGATCGGGGCGGGGGATCCCGAAATGTCCGAATTCAAGATCAAGGATCCATTTCATAAGGTCATCCTGTTCTTTCAGATCCTTGATTTTAGCACACTGGTATGCAATATTTGAATAAGTGTATCTGTCAAGAAGAACTATATTCCCTTTTTTCAGCCAGCCGTCGATAATGCCTGAAGCATCTTTCCTGTCGCCTGCATATATCATTGCTACAAGCCAGGGACTGACTTCGTTGAGCGATCCGAATTCACCCCTGAGGAACCTTGCGATAAGTTCTCCGAAATATGGAGTATCGGTTCTTGGAAAGTGAAGATATTCACAGTTATAGCCTTTCCGGGAAAAGAATTCCTTCAGTAATCTGATCTGTGTCGATTTACCCGCTCCGTCAAGTCCTTCAACTACAAAAAGCTTCATGTCTGGATATTTGCCTTCAGTACAAATGTAATAAGCCTTAAGCAAAGATGAAAACTAAAAATAATTTAGTTAATTTCGGATGTTTAAAAATGGAATGCTTAACAAGCCGGAATACATAAACGTTGCAGGAAAGCTGATGGATCTCCGTATTCCAAAAGTAATGGGAATACTAAACATTACTCCTGACTCATTTTATAAGGGCAGCAGGGTGACTGATGAAAAGGAGATACTCAGGATTGCAAAGGGGATGATTGAAGACGGAGCAGATATGCTGGATATAGGTGGCTATTCCTCCCGTCCCGGTGCCGCAAAAGTTACTCCTGAAGAGGAGAAAGCGAGGGTTCTCAAAGCTATAAGACTCATACATACTGAATTCCCTGATGCAATACTGTCTATCGATACTTTCAGGGCGGAAATAGCTTATGAGGCAGTTACCTCCTGCGGAGCCGGGATAATAAACGATATTTCGGGAGGAGAGGCTGATAAAAACATGTTCAGTGTAGTTCAGGATCTGAATGTACCGTATATAATGATGCATATGAAAGGTATGCCGGAAAACATGCAGAACAATCCAGTTTATGATGATGTTGTCGCAGATATCCTGAAATGGTTTGGAAATAAGATTGTACGTCTGCAATCCGCAGGAGTGAAGGATATAATCCTTGATCCAGGATTCGGTTTCGGGAAAACCATAAAACATAATTTTGATATTCTTGACCGTCTTGGCGATTTCTCTGTCACCGGATTACCCTTGCTCGTAGGTGTCTCGCGTAAGACAATGATCTGGAAAACACTTGACATTAATCCGGATGAAGCGCTTAACGGTACTACAGTATTAAATACGATCGCCCTGATGAAGGGTGCTGATATCCTGAGGGTACATGATGTAAGAGAAGCGGTGCAGGCTGTAAGGCTTACGGAAATGATTAAAAATCAGGAGAAAGAGGTTCCCTGTTGTACAGAAAATAAGACAAGATGATAGTTCCGATTACTATTATTGATATAATAGACATTATTCTGGTCGCCCTGATCATGTTCCAGCTTTACAGAATAATAAAGGGTACCACAGCTTTCAGCATATTTATCGCGGTCTTTTTCATCTATCTGTTCTGGCTTATTGTCAAGGCACTGAATATGGAGCTTGTAAGTTCAATGCTGGGACAGGTGATGGGTGTCGGAGTAATAGCGCTCATTGTCGTTTTTCAGCAGGAGCTAAGAAGGTTTCTTCTTGTTATGGGTAACAGGTATATTAAAAACCGCAAGTTTTCAATAACCAGATTATTTGATTCTGCAAAGGACGATCCGGGAGGTCCAATAATTATCGAGGAAATTGTCAGAGCTGCAGAATCCATGGCATCAAAGAAGATAGGCTGCCTGATGGTGATAGGTAGACAGGACAGTCTGGAAATGTTTGCTGAGGGAGGAAAAATTATAAAAGCCAGGATAAGCGCAGAATTGCTGGAAACGATCTTTTTCAAGAATACACCTCTGCATGATGGAGCAGTTCTGATTGATAACGATATGATCCTGGCGGCAAGATGTCCTCTTCCGGTAACAGATCAGCATTTAGGATCTGCAAAGTTTGGGATGCGTCACCTTGCAGCTATAGGAATGTCGGAAAACTCTGATGCTCTAGTAGTTATTGTATCTGAGGAGACAGGACATATATCAGTAGCTGATGCCGGGGAAATCCGCGAAAACCTGACTCCCAACGAACTGAGAAATATCCTCCTGATGGAGAAGATATGGTATTACAAGTAAAAAGTTGAATGTCCCTAGATTTAGAGGATCACTCTATTATATACTTTATCAGTGATTCGGCATCTTTCACATAAATAATATTCCGGGCGATAACAGGGAAAGCATATACCGGTGTTTCTGAGACTTTATATTTTATTACCTCCGAATAAGCTTTTAGATCCGGCTTCATAACTATCAGGTAACCTGTGCTGGGGGAGCCTATTATCACAGATCCGCAATCGACTATTGTCGCAAAATCGCTATTGGTTGTGTTGTCTATCCAGACTGTCTGACCGTCTGCAGCATTGAGACAGTAGATCCTTCTCTGATCGGTAAAACCATAAAGGTATCCGCCGATCAACACTGGCGTATTCCATTTTGCACCAACCTCTGTACTGCTCCATAACTCTTTTGTGATATAATTATTACCCTGTTTTGAAACCTCAATAGCTTTTGTGCCCGTGCCCTGTCCGGTATAATATATTCTGTTTCCTTTAATATAAGGGCTGACGCAGTTGTAAAAACGCTGCATCGGCTGTGTTGCAGTCTGCCATAGAAGCTTCCCATCGGAGAAATTTAAAGCCATGAGATTTTTTTCTGTCTGTACTACAATACATTTCTGACCGTCGATAGTCATCAGGGAAGGAGAGGCATATGCAGGTCCGTCACCGCTCCACTTCCATTTTTCATTTCCTGTATTGAGATCAAGGGCAAGCACTTCGCCTTTATCTTTTGTTCCGACATGGACAATACAGATGCCATCAATGATCAACGGAGACATCCCGGTGTAGAACTGAGGTATTGCGTTGGTTGGATTTTCTTTCCTCCATAATAATTTGCCATCAGAAGTACTCAGGCATGAAAGAATTCCTGAAAGGCCGAATGTAACTATCTTTCCTTTTGCAACAGCAGGAGTACTTCTGGGCCCCGGATGAGATGCGGCAGGCCCGGTTGCAGATGGTACGGGGATGCTGTCTCTCCATAGTTCCTTTCCTGTCGAAGCATTAAGACAAAGGATTACCTCATTACCTCCCTGGCGGGTATTCAGATATATGTTCTTTCCGACAAGTACAGGTGTAGCATCACCGGTTCCGACCTTTATTTTCCATTGCTGAGTGAGCTCTGCCGGCCAGGAATCTGGAGCCTTGAAACCGGTCACTTTGCTGTCGCGACCGGGTCCCCTGAATTGAGTCCAGTCCTGGGAATAAAGGTCTGTCGAGAAAAATACCATCATTATAAATGAAACCATGAACAGGATTTTCTTTTTCATAATCTTCAGCTTTTGTAACAGGGTAAAATTATTTGATTATCAGCTTATTTGCAACTCTCAGATCATAAAAAAAGTTAAAAGGGCTGTATATTGAAATCAGAACTTTTCAATAAGCGAAATCACCATCTCTTCGTTATTTTCAGATGTTTTCTTCCCCCAGGACTGGTTAATGAGTTCCTTTTTATCAGGGAAAGCCTTAATAAGTGATTTTCGGTTCAACTGGATCTGGTGAAAAGCATTGTCTGCACCTTTAAAATAGTACCTTGTTACTGCCTGGTATTCGTCAAACCTCCTGTCGGAACTGTATGCACCTTTATAATCAGCTTCGACAAATGTTTTAACAGGAATTTTTATGAACTGAACCGATCCTTCTGCCAGTACCTGGTAAAAATTATTCTCTTTCAGGCTTTTGTCAAAGCTGAGACCTTTAGTTGTTCTGAATATCAGCTCTTTATTATCCTTCACAACAACCAGCTCCCTGACGTTATCAGAAGGTAAGGCAAACAGCTTCTTTGTTCCCGGATCTGTGTACAATACAGCATTTCCTACAAGATCAAGATCGGTTTCCAGCCTGATATAATACTCATTTTCGCTGACCAGGAGAAAAGAAGTAAGAAGAGTATCAAACAATCTTGGGCTTCCAACAACTCCCTGGTACCTCGTGTCAAATCCAATACCGCCTCCAGAATAGGGGGCTAGATTAGCTATCGCATTAAGATTCTGCTGAGCGGTTATTCCTGTCCGATAGACGCTGGCAGGTTGTGAAAAGCCATTCAGAAATGTCAACGCTGAAAACAGAAAAACGAAAATTTTCTTCATTGCCTGTTTTTTAACAAAAGTATAAAAATACTCAGTTAATTTTTGTCAGTATGATTGTAACTTTTATTATTAAGTTTGAACATTATATATTATAACACATTAATGCAGAATTCCTCTTCAGATCTTAAAACGGTACTCATTACAGGAGGGACATCAGGGTTGGGACTTGAGCTGGTTAAGCTGTTTCTGCGGAGAGGATATTATGTCATAGCCACCGGAAGAAAATCATTGGAGGTACCTGAATTTGGAGATAGGTTTAAACTGTTCAGAGTTGATTTTTACGACCTGCGCCAGACGGCAGATACCATAAGGACGATATGTGATAATTATTCTGTAAGTTATGTTATCAATAATGCCGGGATACTCAGCCCTCCTGATTTTACAACTACAAAGGATGGTATTGAATATACTTTCCAGGTAAATTATCTTGCGCATCTTCTTATAAATGAGATTATTATACAACGATCCGGCAAAAGTCATCCCTTAAGGCTGGCCGCTATTACATCAGTGGTTCACAAAATTTCAAAGCCTGCGATAACCTTTTGCAGGAAAAAGGAAGATTATACACCTCTTAAGGCTTATTCAGATTCAAAGCTCTTTATTGCAGTTATGTGCAATCTGCTTGCAAAAAAATACCAGGATATTGATTTCAGGTGTTTCAGCATTGATCCGGGAGTTTTCGGTTCTTCTATTTACCGTATGCAGCATTCCTGGTTCAGATTTCTGTACCACGTTGCAGCGCCCTTTATGAAGAGGCCGTCTAAAATTGCGATGGCTCTGGCTGATATTCTTACAGGAGATGAATTCACAAACGGAGTTCTTTATGATACCAGGAAGAGGATCAGACATATGAAAGAGCTGGATCCATCCTCTATTAATATTTTCAGGGAAGAATGTTATAAGATGCTAAATCAATTTCTGGACTAGAAGAATATTATATTGCCGACTTTATTATAACTTGCTTACCAGGTTATTATGAGCAATACTATTTAAAAGAATATAATTCAAGCTATGAAAAATTTATTCCTTAAAATTATGATCGTTACAAGTTTTTTAGGTTTTTTGGGCTGTAAAAGTTCAAATGATCCTGCCTTATGGAGCAGTAAACAGATCGATAAATGGTTCGAAAAAGAAGAATGGCTTGATGGCTGGAAGGTGAAGCCTGATGCATCAATCAACCGTAAAGAATTTGCTATGTCCTATTTCAAAAATAAGGAGAGGTGGAATAAAGCTTTTAAATTTTTGAAGGACAATGACATGATGAAACTTGAATTAAAGCGTCATGAAATTGACGGTAATAATGTATATGCTCCCATCAGTGAGTATATGACAAAAAACGAAGAAGATGCCCGCTATGAAGCTCATATAAAATATATTGATATACAATATGTAGCCAATGGCAAGGAACTTATCGGTATAGCTCCCATGTCAGAGAAGAAAGATATCCTTGAGCCTTATGATGAATCAAAAGATGTTATGTTCCTGACAGTCAACACCATCAATAACATAAGCGCTACGCCTGACAGGTTCTTCATCTTCTTCCCTGATGACGCTCATCGTCCGGGGCTGAAGGATGGCGAAAACTCACAGGTAAGAAAAGCCGTTGTCAAAGTCAAGGTTGATTAATTTCTATTTTCATCTCAGAGTCCCAGTTATCAAAGTATAGATTTCCGCCTTTCCATTCTACTTCTCCACGTTGAAAATCATAGGGATCGCTTCTCATATATTTCTTTTCAGGGTAGAATGATCCTGCGATGCCGTCGTTCGCAATAAGCCTGTACGAATCGATGCCTGACAGGTAAAACTCTCTGAGTTCAGCAATTTCCGAATCCTGAAGGTCATAAGAAATATCTGCCGGTACCCATCCTGTTCCTTCGAAATAAACCTCGCACCAGTCGTGCAGGTTTTCACCTCCCTGAGGTACCATCCACCCACTCTGCCACCTTACAGGAATTCCCTTATACCTGAGCATTGACATGAATAATAAGGTCTGCATACCGCAATCTCCGCGGCGGTTGCTTAAGACATATTCAGGGATGTTTGGCATTATTGAGTATTCAAGCGCTCCCGTCCAGGGAATGTTTTCCTTGAACCACATATAGATCTTCCTGACTGTAGCTGCAGGATCATCCTGGGGACTTGTTATTGAATCGGCCAGCCGCTTGATCTTATCTGTAAAGCAGATTTGAGGCAGCTGCTCGCTTGTGTACTTTCTGTAAAGGCCTGAAGTTTTATCATATGGCAGAACTTTAATATTATTCAGATTAAAATATTGAGCAGCAGATTGATACCTGAAGTATACCTCAAATACCACGGGGAGTCCTTTTTCAGTGGTTTCTTCCATATATATTGAACGATGTATGGCTGAATCAGGGGCTATTATGTAATTTACATTTGATATATTGATCAATTCCGGCTGTGACTGGCGGGAATGGTTTCCTTTTGGCCAGGGAATCCAGCATCTTATTATCTCACCTTCAGGTACGGCATCAGGCTGTACGATAATGGCAAAGGTGATTATCATATTTACAGGTATAACAGGTTTGGTTTTTGTCCCGGCTGCCTTGAGTACTTCGCCAGTGTGGTTCAATCTGAAGATCATGTCAGGATCATTGGCAATATTTCTCAGCCTGCCTTCTTTATCTTCATAAAACTTCCTGATAAGCATAAGGTTGGATGCCGCCCTGTTGAAATATTTCTTTTCACTATCAATTACTCTGCACTCAAGCCATTTATTATTTTCCCAGGTTGCAATATCATCTTTACTTACGGGACCGGCAAGCTTTTCTATCCTGCTGATTATCTGCTCACTGGTAAAAGGAAAATCGAGCCTGATTCTTTCAGCGATCTCAGTAAGGGAATCAGCCTTCCTGATCAGCCATACATCACTGGTGCAGCAATGTTTAAGAGAATCAGTCAGCTTTGCAGATTCTTTGAAATTTCCTGCAATATGATTTGTCTCAATTTCTTTCAGCAATTTATCGCATTCCTGTTTCTCATTGCATCCCGCAAGAATACAAACCAGCGCAGGCACCAGCAAATAATTCCGGATTTTCATTATGAGGTGTATTTCTTATAAAGATAGTTTAAACTTCTTTTACCGCCTGACATTTTATCCTGGAATCAGAATAAGAAAAGTATGAGGATTCACTGATAGTTCTTATTATATTTGTTACAGGTTGAAACAATAGAAAAAACTATGAAAATTGACCATACTGCGATCTGGGTAAATGATCTGGAAGGTGAAAGGGATTTCTTTATAAAGTATTTCGATTGCACGGTCAATGAAAAATATGTTAATCCGACAAAGCGGTTTTCCTCGTATTTTTTAACATTTCCCGATGGAGGAAGGATTGAAATAATGAAAAAGAATAATATCGGTCCTGCAGGCATGGATATTTCTTTGGGATATGCCCATATTGCGTTAAATGCCGGATCAAGGGAAAAGGTTGACAGCCTTACATGGCTTATGCAGAGAAATGGGATTATTATTGAGAGCGGGCCGCGTGTTACGGGTGACGGATATTATGAAAGCGTAATACTTGATCCGGAGAATAACAGGATAGAAATAGTATCTGAATAGAAACTTAAAATCTGAATCTAT
This sequence comes from Bacteroidia bacterium, assembly GCA_026391215.1. Lineage (GTDB taxonomy): Bacteria > Bacteroidota > Bacteroidia > Bacteroidales > VadinHA17 > LD21. Next base: position 3,630 of record JAPLDX010000059.1, on the reverse strand, counting down.
GGCAAATGTAGCAATGCTCGGAGCCGGTTTTATCGGCGATTTCTACACTTTCTCCCTTCATGGTCAGCGTAATCGTGACCATGTGGTTATAATTTATTCAAGAGACAAGGAGAGAGGGAAGGTATTTGCGAAAAAACACGGAATCCCCAGGTGGACAACCTCCATTAAAGAAGCTGTAAATGATCCTGAGGTTGAAGTTGTTGTCATCGGTCTTCCCAATAATCTCCACCTTGAAGCGGTTAAGCTGGCGGCTGCAGCCGGGAAAGCAGTATTATGCACAAAACCATTGGGAAGAAATGCAGAAGAAGCAAAACAAATGATGGATCTGGTTGAAAAGGCTGGCATCATGAACGGGTATCTGGAAGATCTTGTTTACCCTCCGAAGACTCTTAAGGCTTTGAGTTCAGTAAGGGCAGGAGCAGTTGGTCAGGTCACATGGGTCCGTTCACGTGAAACCCATCCCGGTCCGCACAGTGACTGGTTCTGGACAAAGGAAATTTCAGGCGGGGGAGTTTTGCTGGATATGGGATGCCACTGCATAGAGATAGCCAGGAATTATATAGGCAAGGATATAAGACCCGTTGAAGTAATATGCTGGGCAGACACTCTTGTTAAGCCTATTGATTCTGAGGATAATGCAATTGGTCTGGTCAGATATGAAAACGGTGCGGTGGGACAGTTCGAAGTTAGCTGGACATTCCGCGGAGGCATGGATTTAAGGGATGAGGTGATGGGTACCGATGGTACAATATGGATTAATAATTTCCTGCGCACCGGCTTTGAGATTTTTACTGCCGGAGGTAAGAAAGGGTATGTCGCAGAGAAGACTGAAACGGATAAGGGCTGGCTATTCCCTGTCGGGGATGAAGTGGTAGAGCTGGGTTACACGGATATGTTTACTGACATGTTCGGTGCATTTGAGAAAAAAGGTAAAGCAAAGGAGACTTTTTATGATGGATATATTGTAAATGAGATCATGGATGCCTGCTACCGTTCTGCTACCTCAAAAAAATGGGAGCCTGTCAGGCTAAAGGTTTGGCGCGGAAATAAGAAGACTCCGAAAATCTCCGGCATCAGGGACTATGACAAAGACCATATTTTTATCAAGGAAGAGACCATGCCAGACGGAAAGGTGAAGATCATAATTAAGAATAAAAAGACTGGGAAGATAACCCAAAGGGTAAAAAGCATCGTTCCCTGAGCTGGCATGATATTTGATCTTACTTAGAAACGGGATTATGAGAACGACTAAACGTATTTTGATTCTTGTTTTTAGTATAATTGGCTTCTCCCTTAATCAATGTAAAACTGAGGAGATTCTTCCAGGAGAAATAAGCGGAGAAGTGGATGATCGTGAAAACTCTCTGCCATTACAGGAAGTAACAGTTATACTGAATCCTTTAAATGATACAACGACCACTGAAAGTGACGGGAAATTTCTGTTTGAAAATCTAATCCCGGGGTTTTATGAAATCCAGGTTTCAAAACTGGCTTATGAAAGCGAAACAAAAAGAGTTGAAGTAATTCCGGAGAAAACTACTCCATTATACTTTTTCTTAAAAGGTGCTCCAATACCTAAAATTTCCGAAAAAAATCTCGACTTTGGATTAGATTCAACAATTAAGCTTTTTACTATCTCAAATATTGGAAAAGACACATTAAAATATTCTATCATTACAAATCAGAATTGGATTACAGTTTTTCCCTTCTCAGGTGAAATAATAGATGAAACAGAAACTTTAACGGTGAGTATAAACAAAACCGGATTATCTAATAATATACAGAAAGGGGAAATCCAAATCAGCTCGGTAATTGGTGATGAAATTCAGAAGGATATAGTTAATGTTTTTGTGAACGGAGTGATGGATCGCGACTTGAATTATTATGAGGTAGTAAAAATCGGAACACAAACATGGATGGCAGAAAATCTTAATGTTGGTATTATGATACCTGGTGGAGTAGAACAAACAGATTTTCAGATTATTAAGAAATACTGTTATAATAATGATGACAGAAACTGTAAGATTTTTGGAGGTTTGTATCAATGGTCGGAAATGATGCAAGGTGCTAAATCCGATAGCGGAAATATAGGAACTACAAGAGGTATTTGCCCTGTTGGCTGGCATGTGCCTACTGTTAAAGAATGGAATACCCTGGCTAGTTATCTGGATGAGACAGTAGCTGGAGTTAAATTAAAAGAAGCTGGAATAACTCATTGGAAAGCAGGGAATGTAGCGACCAATGAAAGTGGTTTTACGGCACTTCCCGGAGGTATATGGGATGGATCTATATTTGATCTTATTACTTCCCATGAGTATATTTGGACAGCTACAGCTGGTCAACAACTGGGATTTAATTATACAGCTAAGTTTGAGTATAATTCTGAAAAAGTATTCTTACCTGAATTCCGGGGAAATCAAGCAACAGCTGTCCGCTGTATAATGGACCCGCCGAAGAAATAATTAAAAACTCTATAGCTCTGTTATAACATTTCACTTCCGCTATAAAGTCAGCTTACCCCCGGAAATCTGCTCCGGGGGTTTTTCTATTAAAATATACTTGACTTTAGCTTTTTGCTGGTGTAACTTTGATATATTACTTTAAGTCAATAATTCCATAACAATGAAAAAGCTTATTTTCTTGCTTATAAGTACACTTTTAATTTGCACAATTGTCAATGCTCAATACGGAATTAATAAGGCGAAATATGATTATCGCCACTACACCTATCAACCCGGAGATCCGTATAATCCATCTTCTGCAGCTTCTGCATCATTATTTGTACCAGGCCTGGGTCAGATGATATCAGGCGAATCCGGGAGAGGTATATGTTTCCTTCTCGGGTGCACAGGTTGTCTGGTTTTTTCAATTGCCGGAGGAAGTATAGCTTTAAATGCGACTGAAATGGATAGAGATTTTGAGGAAAAGACACGCAAAGGTATGGCTTTCTTATTTTCCGGGTTAACTGCTACAGCCGGTATCTGGATTTGGTCAATTGCAGATGCTTCGCGAGTTGCTAAGGTAAATAATCTGGCTTTAAGAGACAAAAAGAAGGTATCAGGCAACTTAAGTATTCAGCCTTATCTTAATTTTCGATCTTATTCGACGAATAATAAAACTTTGCTCGGGCTCTCTGTTAATATGAATTTCTAATGAATGATCATTTAATAAAACTCTTCTGAATTAATCATTAATTATAATTTTCTGACTGCCCTGCACTATGAAAAGAATTATTGCGATAATAACAGGATTACTTTTACTTCATATAGCCTGTGATGCTCAGTATAGTATATATAAAGCTAAATATGATTACCATGCATATTCTTACCAGATGGGCGATCCATATAAACCTTCTATGATGAGTCTTTCCTCAGCAATCATACCAGGTTTGGGACAGTTGATTGAAGGGGAAAGTATGCGTGGTTTAGGCTTTCTTGGAGGGAGTATAGCCCTGGCAGTCTTTAAACGGATAGTAATCTGGAGGACAGATGCAAGTTGGACAGCAAAAGATGTGATTCGAAAATCTGCTTTTATCGGGCAGATTGGTCTTCGTGTCTGGTCAGGCATCAATGCAAGCCGCATTGCAAAAGTCAATGATCTTGCATTCAGGGATAAATATAACTCTACTGT
>JAPLDX010000053.1 GCA_026391215.1 Bacteroidia bacterium | reverse complement strand
GATGGAGGGAGTTCCTTTCGATTCTTCTTCACCAATATTCAGCAACTTGACAACGGGATTCCTTATTTCAAGCACGTATTCGGCAAAAATACTTCCCAGGATACCCCACTGCATTAGTACGTCCGGCTTGGTGTCAGGATTCAGACCGACATCCAGGATAACCGAATGACGATTATCAACTGCAGGAACAATCACGGCTAAAGCGGGTCTTATAACTCCCGGGATCACGTTTACGGTTTGAGTTGCACCTACCATCATAGCTCCTGTATTTCCGGCACTGCAAAAACCGTTAATTTCATTGTTTTTCAGCATCCTGTATCCGACTGCTATACTTGAATCCTGCTTTGCTGAATAGGCTTTTAACGGGACATCTCCCATTTCTATCACCTGTGTTGTATGAATAATCTCCAGATGAGACAGATCGGTATTCATCTCAGCCAGCTTGTTTTGAATTGCGTTCTTGTCTCCAATGAGCACCAGGGTGTCATCAGAAGACAAATGCCGGAGGGAATCTGCTGCGCCTTCAATGATTGCTTCAGGTGCAAAATCACCACCCATTACATCAAGGCCTATTCTCATAGTCTCGCTGATTGGTTACACAAAGCGTCAGGCAGTTGCCTTTTTCTCAATTACGGGTTTTCCTCTGTAAAATCCGCACTCAGGACATACTCTGTGGTACCTGACCGATGCTCCGCAGTTTGAACAAGTAGCTACAGTTGGTGCAGTAGCCTTGTAATGTGTTCTGCGTTTATCTCTCCTTTGTTTTGAGTGTTTGCGTTTAGGATTTGGCATTTTTTCAGTCTTTAGTTATTGTTCATCAATTTCTTTAATTCATCCCAGCGAGGATCGCTTTCATTCTCTTCACCAATAACATGCTCCCGTAACTTCTCGAGCATTTCCGGGTCACAGGTGCTTTTCCCGCTGCTATCATCGGAGTGGACTCTTTTTATAGGCAATGCAAGAAGAATATATTCATAAAAATACTGCTTCAGGTCAATGTCATTCTCATCTGGAGGCACAGTAATCATATCCGGATCATTGTCGTCATGTGTTTTGCCGAATTTAACCAGCAATCTGTTGACACAATCGATTGGCTGTGAAAATATCCCCAGACACCTGTCGCATGGTATGCTTACAGCTCCACTGATCCTGATTGTGAGATCAATATGAGAAGATCTCTTGTCAGCTTCAATAAACGCAGAAAGCTTGCCTTTCTTTACTTCCGACTCCTCAAACTGTTCAAAAAACGCTTTGTCAATTTTAAAATCAAAATAGTGCTGTCCAACTTTCAAACCGCTTATCGGTATGGTAAATAAACCGGACATCATTTAATTTTTTGGTTTGCAAAAATATGAAAGCTTATTCAATTAAAAAAATTAATAACAAAAAACTAACAATTTCCGGCTGATACATCAGCTTACCGTTAAAAATACGCAGTTTACCGATTTTCTCTTACTCTGTGGCATTTTCAGGGCTATTTTTGAACCATATTAAATTTTTGAGATATGAAACATTATGATCATTATCTGCACAAACACAGGGAGCACCATCCACAAATTGGCATCGGTCTCTTCTTTATTGCCCTTGGAGTCGCTCTCCTGGTGGCAACCAACGATATGCTGCATCTTGGAGGTATAAAGGAGTACTTTACCTGGGAAACAGCGATGATTTTCGTCGGTGTTCTCATGCTGCTTAACCTCCAGTTCATCCCCGGATTGCTTCTTATGGCGGGGGGTGCCTGGTTTTTGATTGATGATTTTTATGGTGAAATTCCGACATTGATTAAAACTGTCTATTGGCCTGCAGTAATAATGCTGATAGGGATTTCATTTATCATTTCTTCAATATTTAAAAGAAAAAACATCAGCAAATAATTAAGAAACAAATAAATTTACAATTATGGAAACAATAAATGATTTTAAGGATGATAACCGGAATCCGTTAGGACACGAGCGTTCTCATCTTACAAATAACAGGGTGATCATAGGGGTTATACTGGTTCTTGCAGGATTGTTCCTGGTCATAAGAAACACAGGATTTTTCCCCGATTTTATCGATCATGTGATATTCAGCTGGCCGATGCTTCTCGTAGCCATTGGGCTTGTAATGACTCTCGGAGCATCAGAAAAGACAGGAGGGATAATCGTAATGGCTGTTGGCGGATTTTTCATGATACCGTTGGTCTTCCGGGAGACATTCCATATGTATAATATGTTCTGGCCTTCAATTTTCATAATCATCGGTATCATTTTTATTGTTACCAAGCGAAAAGGCTGGGGTGGGATTTCATCCAAAGGCATGGAAAGCGAAGATCTAATAGATTATGCAACAATTTTCAGCGGAAATGAGCGGCAGGTTATTTCGCAGAATTTCCGGGGAGGCAAGGTAGCATCCGTTTTCGGAGGTATCGATCTTGACCTAACAAAGGCAAAACTGGCTCCTGGCAGAAATATACTTGAAATAGCCGCCGTTTTCGGTGGTGTAACCATTATTATACCGGATACATGGTATGTTACTATCGAAGTTACACCCGTTCTTGGCGGATTCACCGACTCCCGAAAACTCTTTCCCGGAAGAACAGTTGATAATGTCAGCCAGCTGGTGATAAAGGGAGCCGTCGTTTTTGGCGGAGGTGAGGTGAAAAGCTATTAAAACATTCCAAAATGAAACATCCTGTACTTGAAAACAGGGTACGTATGGTGGTATGGTGGCTGGTCTGGCTGTTTCTTGCGCTGGGCCAGGCACTTATATATTATTATGCATATGGCAGTTTCGTCAATATCAGTATACTTGATTCCGGATTGTCCCTTTTGATATACTCAGGGATAGCATTATCGTTATGGTACCCTTTCAGCTTCCTCAACAAGAATAATACAAAGCCATTTTCCCTTGTTTTAAATCTGGCAGCAACTGGAATTATTACCATAGTATTCTGGATACTGATAACAAAATTGCTTCTGACATTAATACTTCCGCAACAATCAGGTTTTGAAGCATACTGGACCGCCACGCTTCCTTACAGGATCGGAACAAGTGTTTTTATTTTCGGGCTGATAATCCTTACCTATTTCCTGTTTGTCAGCCTTACTAACCTCTCGGAAAAAAAGTCAAGGGAGGCAAAGCTGGAAACTCTCGTAAAGGAAACCGAGCTGAAGATGCTCCGTTCCCAGATCAATCCTCATTTTCTTTTTAACAGCCTCAATTCAGTAAGCTCATTGACAATTACTGATCCTGAAAAAGCAAGGGATATGGTCATTAAGCTTTCCGAGTTCATGAGATATGCACTTTCGAAGAAAGATGAACAGCCTGTTTCGCTCAGAAGTGAACTTGAGAACCTGAGGCTTTATCTTGAGATAGAAAAAGTCAGGTTCGGCGACAAACTATCTACTGATGAGGAAATCGATGAAAAGTGTCTCGAAATAAAAATGCCTGTAATGATCCTGCAGCCGCTTTATGAAAATGCTATAAAGCATGGCGTTTATGAAAGCACAGAATGTGTCAGGATTACCACCAGGGTAAGAATGGTTGAAGGATATGTTGAATTTATAATCAGCAATAATTATGATCCTTCCCCGGCAATGAGGAAAGGAACAGGAACCGGCTTGTTAAATGTTGCCAGGAGACTTGAATTGTTCTATGGGAATAAAGCATCAATAAAAACCACAAAAGAAAACGGGATATATACTGTAAGTCTTTATATTCCTGTAGATTATAAGTGATTGCCATTTGAAATTTTATTTTTATATTTAAGGTCCGTAAATCCCCAAAATACTTACAGGCAAAGGGGTTTACAGGAATCCGTAAAAAGATGGAAAAGATCAGGACCATAATAATTGAAGATGAAGCCCCTGCCCGGGAAATTATCAAGCATTATTTAAAAGAACTGGATTTTATTGATGTTATAGCTGAATGCGGCGACGGCTTTTCGGGATTGAAATCAATTTCAGTCTTGAAACCCGACCTTGTTTTTCTTGATATTCAGATGCCCAGGCTCACCGGGATTGAATTGCTTGAGGTTCTTACCGAAAAACCCGCGATTATCTTTACCACGGCTTATGACCAGTTTGCTTTAAAAGCTTTCGAGCTTAATGCAGTGGATTATCTTCTAAAACCTTTCCCTAAAAGACGTTTCCTTGATGCTGTCAATAAAGCTGCTGACAAGATCCGGTCAGGGACAGAGATCCCGGATCCGGGACAGCTGCTGGCAAAAAAACCTGAAACAGCTGCTCCTGTCAACAGGATAGTGGTACGTAAAGGCAATGCCATTAATCTTATCCCTGTTGAACAGGTTAAGTATGTTGAGGCTCAGGATGATTACGTGATGATATATCATTCTGCCGGTAAAGCATTAAAACAACAGACAATGAAGTTCTATGAGGAGAACCTGCCTGTAAATGATTTTGTAAGAATTCATCGTTCATATATTGTCAGGGTCCAGGAGATCAACCGAATTGAACCCTATGAAAAGGATAATCATGTTGCTGTCCTTAAGTCAGGGGAAAAGCTCCCGGTAAGCAGGGCCGGCTATAAACACCTTAAAGAAGAGTTGAATTTTTAAAAGTCATGCGGTCCTGCAGTCGTCTATTCTATTAGGATTGTTTTAGACGGTTGCATTTTTCATATCGCTTAAAAGGCTTATATCTTTTAAACCGGAAAAGTGGAACAGGGTCGTAGCCATGTGTTCCTCCTGGTCTGCATCGCAATATTCTGTTGGTCCCCATTAAAAATCCGGAAAAAGGTCCATGAATCCTCAGCGCATCAAGCATGTACTGCGAACAGGAAGGTATGTGTCTGCATGCAGGCCGCAGATAAGGTGAAATGGCATATTTGTATAAATAAACCGGGATGGAAAGAAGAAATGAAAATACTTTATTAAGGTATCCTGGCATCGTTTTCGGCTATAATATTATCTCCCCTTTACTTCAAGCCATTTTGTATACTTATGGATCGATCTTACGATGATCCATATTATTGCAGCTCCTGCCAGTGAATAGATCCAGGTCTGTGTAAAGAAAAATTTCTCTGTAAGAAAATAATTCCTGCAAAAATCAAGGACTGTAAATATTAAGAAAATATTTACTAAGCTGTTGTATTCTCTGCTGAGCACATTGCGCATTGAGAATGGAAGCTTCGGCTTTATGAATTTAAATGTGAACGGAATAAAAGCACTGACCTTCTCTGACCATCTGTCATACTCCTCGCTGAACTTTCTTCTCAGGTACTGTTCTTCAGCAAACATTATTCTCTCATAATAGAGCCAGTAAACAAGGCAGAAAACAACTGTAAACCAGGCAGACTTCAGGAAAAGAACTGGCCCCAGCCACATAAAAAAGTTCCCAACATAAAGAGGATGCCTTACAATTGAATAGACACCGGTTACATTGAGTTCATCTGCAATCTGCCCTGCCGCCGTATTTCGTCCTGATGTGTTTTTTGCAGCGAATCCGACAGTGATTATGCGAATTGCCTCACCAAAAAGGCTTATACCAAGAAATATCATTTCATCACGCAGGTCAAATATTATTGCCTGCCTGTTCCCAAGATACATCATTACAATTCCGGCAACAACCATAAAAACAGGAAGCCAGCCCCTTCGTTTAAATAGCCAGTTGCCGCTATTCTCAAATTCATGCACCAGTGCCATGGCAGGAAACTAATAATTACTGCGGCAAAAGTATTAAAATTTTAGAAACTGTATTTAACTCTCAGGAATCCAATGTTTATCCTTGTTTTGGATCCTCCCATTTCAGCGTTGAAATGCTGCCATATAAGTGAGAAATCAACATTTTCAGCAAGGGAATAGTCAAATGATGGACCGGCAAAATAACCTTTAAGATCAGGGAACCACATCGCTGACACTCCAACATTCATTAGTGGAGTTGCTGCCCAGGTGAACTGTCCGAAAGCTGAAAACTCTGAAAATGCAAGATCTTTTGCTGAGAGATTGCCTGAATAAAAACTTGAGAAATTATTCAGCTTAAGCGGATTATTGCAGTACATCACCTGAAACTGGACAATTGAGTTGTTTTCAAAAACCTTATCAATCCCTGCAGTTATGATTGTTGTACCGGTAGTATCGCTGAAGTTTTCCAGCGGCCTGAACCATGATGCTTCACCCCGGAATGATATCGATCCGATTGAGCCTGACCATCCGGTTCCTGCAACAATATCTGAGCTGTTTGAATACCCGGCCAGGAACTGGATATCGTAGCCCCATTTACTGAACCGGTATAAGCCTGCAGCGGTTATATCTTCTTCACTGTCAATTTTTGCAGCAATTTCAATTGCTGATGAAAAGGATGGATAATACTGGAGTCTCACTGCATCGCTGCCCGGTCTTTCTATGTAATCAAAATCAAAAAAGGAATAGGCATTAAAAATATCATTCGGATTCCAGACGAATGTTTGTCCCCAGTTGATCCTCTGGCGTCCTATTCTTGCCTGGAACTTATTTAGATTCAAGTCTACCCATGCCCTGTCAATGGTCGTATTCAAAAAGAAGGATTTTTCATCAACAATATTCCATGACATGTCAACCCAACCCTCATCTGTTGCGATCATATCAGAATAACCGTAATATGACCTGACCATATCACCCGTAAAAAGACGGTTTCTCAATTCAACAGCTAAAGTTATTTTATCATTAATATACCCTTTGAAATTAAGCCTGTTATTCAGAAGGTTTTCATAAAAGACCGGTCCTGAAAGAGTATCAAACATAGCACTTTGCATTGTTGTCAGGTATCCGTTCAGCTCAAAAGGTTTTTGTTTTTCCTCCTGAGAGAAAAGTGCTGAATTCAGAATTATCAGTAAGGTTGAAACAAGTAATATTTTTTTCATGCTGAAGATCCGCAGTTCATTCCGTTCTTATTTCATCTGAAACTACTTTTCCGTCTTCCAGCGTGATAACACGATGGGCCCTTTTCATTACTCTTGTGTCATGAGTTGAAAAGATAAATGTCATTCCCTCTTCATGGTTCAGTTTTTCCATTATATCGAGAAGGGATTCAGCAGATTTGGAATCGAGGTTAGCTGTCGGTTCATCAGCAAGTATGAATTCAGGGTGTGTTGCCAGGGCGCGGGCGACCGCTACTCTCTGCTGCTGACCGCCTGACAGCTGCGACGGGCGGCTTTTATGCCTGTCGGCAAGTCCGACTGATGAAAGAAGTTCATCTGTCCTTGCCATGCGTTTTTCCTTTGGCCATTTCTGAAGGTTCATAATAAATCCCACATTTTCGGCAGCTGTAAGCACAGGAATTAGATTATAGGACTGAAAGACAAATCCCACATGATCCATCCTGAAGTCAATAAGCTCTGAGGACCGGAGTTCTGACAGACGATGGCCCGCAATCAGAATTTCGCCTCCGGTTGGCTGATCCAGGCCTCCGACAAGATTGAGCAATGTCGTCTTCCCGGATCCCGAAGGGCCAACTATTACAGCAAAGTCCCCTTTCTCGAAACTTAGCGTTACTCCGTTAATTGCCTTCACTTCAACTTCTGTATCATGATAGGTCTTAAAAACGTTATTGATTTCTACTACTGCCATGGTTTTTGTCAATTTTCAATGTTTCTACTCCCCTCTTAATGCCTCAACAGGACTAAGCTTTAAAGCTTTGCGCGCCGGGTAAATTGCTGATAATATTCCTGTAAGAACGATAAGAATTGTTGTTGTAATAAAGAACTGTGTATCAATGGTTGGAAACAGGTATGCCGAATAGCCTATAGCCTCCATACCTTCGGAATATTTCACAAGATTAATGCCTGTTTTCCCTGTGATTGTAATCACAACCTCACTGACAGCCATTCCTGCAAAACCGCCTACAATTGACAGGAAAATTGATTCCAACATTATCATTATGAATATTTTTCTGCGGTTCATCCCTATCGCCATCAGCATTCCCAGTTCCCTGGTCCTTTCAAGAACTGACATAAGCATTGTATTTACAATCCCGAATGCCAGGGCAGCAAGTATTAACGCCATAAAAACGCCATAGATCTGTTCTATAAAATCCGTGATCATTGCAAGATCGGGTTGAATTTCCTTCCAGTTAAGCACCTCATAATCTACTAGTTTTTCTCTTATTACAGGGGTTACGCTATTTGTAATATCATTATTTTCAAGCCTGGCTATAACCCTGTGAAAAGCACCTTTCTCCATCCCTGTAAGCTGTCTCAGCTCATCCATGGGAACAAATAGGGAAAGTGATTCAAACATATCATTGTTAGTTCTGAATATGCCGCTTACCCTGAATGCAGCGCCGGTCTGGTTATTATTTATATCGAGGAACGAAAGGACGATCTTGGAGCCCTCCCTGTATGACCAGGCTGCTTCCTTGATCTTCCATTCGTATTTTTCCATCTCCGAAGGTTCAAGAATCTTTTCGCAGGCTTTTATAAATTTCTTATCCGATACAAATCGTTGTCCCTGAAGTGTTCCAACTTTTGAAATAATATCTGTCGGGACTCCTTCGTCTGTTAATATGATTATTGATTCGGGAGTAATGATGTACCTGATAATATTCAGCTCCTTCGCCAGTTTTTCACCGATAAATACTGTGTTAAATTTAGTATCTGTTTCGAAAAAGCTCCCGGTTCCGGGAATAAGCTTTTCGGATATAGTGAATATCTCTTTCTCTTTCTCAACATCAATTCCGGTTATTTCAACCCCTGCGCTTTTTATAGCTGTTGAGGCAATTCCCCTGATAATGATCCTGCCGGTTACTTTTGTTACACCAGGAGTGGATTCAAGTGCAGCGACAACTCCCTGATAGTCGCTGATGACATTCTGAATATCGGTGCTTTTCCGGAAATCCTTATTGTTCACCTGAATATGGGAAAGTTCTTCATTAACGGCAGCATCAATTCTCTGCACGACGGTGCTGTTTATTGCGGCCATTGAGAAAATTCCGGCGAAGACACCTATTGTCACTGCGGCAATAACTATCAGGCTTCTCGTTTTGTTTCTCCAGACGTTTTTCCAGGCTATCGCTGTAATCATGTTTTTCTGTTTAAGCTCTCATTGCATTAATAACATTCATCCTGAAAATCTTGCGTGTACTGAATATAATTGCGATCACTAAAATTACCAGTACAACCACGACCTGCCACAGGTAAAAAGTATCCGGCAGCATTGTGGGCATTACCGCCTCAAATCCCATATCCTCATACATTCTTGCAAACTCTCCTGTAAACTTCAGAGGATGTATATTCCCGTAAAATACTAACGGCAGTGATCCGGCAACACCTGCTGCAACACCAAGAAAACCTATGAAAAGCATCTCCAGGGATATGACCTTTGCCAGCCTTTTTTTCTTCATGCCAATAGATACAAGCATTCCGAATTCCCTCTTCCTTTCAGCCAACATCATCAGGACTGTACCAAAAACGCCGAAAGCAATTACCATATAAAGAACTGCGATCATTATCATACCGCTCTTGTTATCAGCTTCCATCTGGTTGACCATCAGCGCATTCAGTTGCTGCCATGTTTTTATAATCATTGGATCAGAGATTATTTTCTGCAGGCGATTTCCAGTTTGCAGAATATCATTGTCGTCGTTGCTGTTAAGACTTATTACTGCTGAAGTTGCCATACCGGGAGCCGCATAAAGTTCCCTGGCACTTTCAATCGGAATATAGACAATTACATTATCTATATCCGGAGCAGGCAGCTTGATAATTCCCTTCACCATATATTTGCCTGCTGCTGTTGTTCCATGATAACCCTGACCCATTAAAACAATTGTATCACCTACTCCGGCTTTAAGATATTCTGAAAGTCCATCACCAATTACTACTTCGCTAGTTCCGTTTTCTGTCAGATATCCATTGCTTATAGAAGCGTGCCTTCTGATGATCGGAAGAATAGTCGCACTGTCTTCATCGCTGATACCCAGATCCATCATAAGACGAGCTTCACTGTAATAGGCTTCATTGCTGAAGACATCAAGAAGTTTTTTTGTTTTGTCGGGTATTGAATCATTTTTCAGTTTTCCAATGGTCCCGGAGGTTAATTTGTATTTAACCAGTTTATTGCTGATTTTCATCACCTTATCTTCACGATCAGGATCAATTCCCAGAACAATAACTCCCTGCGTATGACTGCCAGCCGCTGCCAGCGCAAAGGATTCAAGCCTTGGAACAACATCATTTACATTGGGATCTTCCTTCATCTGATCAATCAGGGTCTGGTCAATTTTAAAAGTGTTATCAAGATTCGGATCATCAAAATAGTCTTCATGCTGCAGCTGCAGATATCCGCTGTATGACTCAATGACGTTCTTGAAAAGCCGGTCATAGGCCCCTAGTTGAAATGAACGCATGACAAGCGCAAAGAAGACAGCAAAAAACACTGAAGCCGCAGTGATCAGTGTTCTTCTCTTGTTGCGCCAGAGGTTTTTCCACGCCAGCTGATAATCTTTCATTAGTACTTTGTTTAATTTATTTATCTGATAGTCTTCATGTTCTGCTGTGAGAAAAAGCTCTCTTCCAGTTTAATATTGAACTTCATTTCAATAATTCTGACAATTGTTTTTTGTCCCTCTGCATCTGCAGGAACAATTTCAAGATAAGAGGGAAGTAGCCTCCCATCCATAATCTTAAGGTCAGAAGCAGTTTCTGACCTTACAAGATATCCGTCTTCATCGTAAAGCTCAGCCTTTATTGCTATAAAGTCTTTTTTAATGACCCACCACATCTGGGAGCCCCAAAGGATGTCAGCATCTTCCTTAGCTGTCAGCTTTATTTTATAGCAGGGATTACCATCAATTGTCTCTTCTCCCTCAAGGGTATGCGTGTAATCATTTACAACAGATGACTCGCTTAGAATATCATCATTTGTATAGTCAGAGCCCATCCAGCCCTGCGACATCATTGAAGGAGGCAGCTTGATCAGTCTGTTGATTGAAGGATTCCAGCTCCACATTTCGTTCTTGCGCTTCAGGAATGTTTGTCCTTTTTCCCGGGCTGGTGCAGTAATAAGTGTTAGTGCATAGTCATTCTCCTTTGCCCATGATTTGAATTCGACCGTCCTTTGCCATGCCGGCCTTACAATGGTCATTGCCATGACGCTGTAGCCACTCTGTTCTCCCTTGAACTTTTCATCGGTTTTCTTTATGATTTCTGTAGCACTTAATTCCTGTGCTTTAAGCGGATTGATACAGCAACCTGAGACAATAAAGAAAATTATAATTGTTAATCTATTTTTCATGAAAGTCTATTTATATAACTCAATTAGCCTGTTTATTGCCTTTTCATTATCATCAGTATTCGAATAAATGCTCTTCACTGCAAAACCCATCATAGTAATATAAAACATGTTGATCTCACTGTCAGGATCATACTGTTTTCCGGATTTCCCTTTTTTTCTAACAAAATAATCTTTGATCATTTTCACCATCTGCAATGGGTAATAGTTGTCTCCCGGTTCATGGCCGGGATGTATCAGTGAATCCGACTCCGGGAATGCTTCCAGAAATTGTTCCCTGACATCATTTTGCATTAGAAGCTGCATCAATAGCCGCCAGAAGTACCGTTTTTCTTTTAAAAGCACGTTAATTTTTCTCATAAAGAATTCGAATTCATCGTCTGAAAGGTATCCGTCCCTGTCAATGTCTAAATACTTATATACTTCATTCACCGATCGATGAATAATTGCTTTCAGTAAAGCTTCTTTGCTATCAAAATAATTGTACATCAGGCCTTTTGATATTCCTGCATGCCTTGCAATATGGCTTATTGTTGTTCTGAAGTAGCCTTCATTGGCAAAATGCTCTAATGCAACGTCCATTATGAGGGTCATTTTCTCTTCCCTCATCTCCTTAAACTGTTGTGGTGTCCTTGGTGACATGTTTTTGATTGAACGGTTAGTCAAAGATAAATATGAAATTTTATTTGTACAAATTATTTTCAATAAATTTTACAAATTGACGTTATTTATTTTCCCGGATCTATAAATTTCACTTAATAGTTTTCGGTGTGAATCTTATTAATTTTAAATATCCGGATTAATTATTCAGGAAAGATTTTTATCTTTATCAGTTGTACTTAAAACATTTATGCAATGGCAAGTCTCAAGTTTCTTCTGGGAATGATCCCGTCAACCGCTAAAATTGAACAGGCCGAAAAGGCGCTGATAGCAGAATTTGACAAGCTAAAAGCGTTTGCAGAGTCAGATACCCTGAAAAAATATAATGAGCTGAAAGAACTGGTCACCTCATCTGATTTTCTTCAGAAAAAGAAAGAGATAGAGTCGCTCAGCTTTAAGAATTCCGGGGAATATGCAAAAGAGAAAGAGTTACTCGCACTGCAAAAAGCAAAAGATATTGTACTCTATTTCAGAACCATAGCCGGATCGGCTCTTAAGAAATTCAAGGAGCTTGATGGTTCTGACAAAATAACGGGATATGAATCTCTTGAGAAGCTTGTTCAGTCTGTAGAATTCAGGGAAAAGATGAAGTCCAAGGAATTTAAAGGGACTGATGATGACAAAAAGCTCCAGGAATATAACCGTCTGAAATCAAGCTCTGAGATCAAAGATTACTATACATTTAAAAAATCAAAAGAGTACGCTAATTTCCTGAATACCGACGGTTCAACGCGCCTTGCACGTTACAATGAACTAAAGGAATATGTTGCTACCGATGATTTCAAGGAAAAGAAAAATTATCTTCTCGATAAGAAAAGATTCGAAAAATCTGAGATGTTCAAGGAGCTACAAGAGTATGACAGAATGAAAAAGAACGAGGATATTCTGTGGTATTGTAAGGTAAAAGATTCAAATAAATTTGATGTCCTGAAAAACAGGGAGCTCATTTTCAGTGATGAATTTGACGGTGACAAGCTGGATACTAAAACATGGCTGACAAATTATTTCTGGGGTGATAAGCTTCTTAAGGACAATTACACTGTGGGCAACGATCTCCAGGCATACACTGAAAAAGATAATTTTGAAATCCGCAACAGTGTACTTAAGATCATAACAAAACCACAAAAGAAAGAGGGCAAGGTTTGGAGTACTGATGGTTTTAAAACAAAGGAATTTGCGTATACTTCAGGAATTATAAATACCGGAAAAAGTTTCCGTCAGAAGTATGGTACTTTCACAGCAAAGATTAAGCTCGGAAATCCGGCAACCAAAGGCGCATTCTGGCTGCTTGCGGATAAAATAACTCCCCATTTGGATGTTTGCCGCACTTCAAACGGCAAGGTGCAGTTTGATTACTTTGCAACACCGGAGAAAAAGGTAAAGGGTTCAGTCGGTTCAAAATATGCTAATGATTTCTTCATCTTCACACTTGAATGGACCCCTGATAAGCTCGTCTGGAAAGTCAATGATACTGAAGCATTTGTCCAGACAACAGATGTCCCGCAGGAGCCAATGTATATCCTCTTCTCGGGGGGCCTCGATAAGCCCATCAGCAGCATGACTTCAATGGAAATAGATTGGATAAGAGTGTACCAGCCGAAAAAATAATAATAAAAACAGACCCCCCATCCCCCCTGAAGGGGGACTAATTTCATATTATAAAAAAAATCTGTTATTTTTAGGATTTAACCCCCCTTTAGGGGGATCCCGATTTAGCGGGAGGGGGTTCTTCATTTGTAACTTTTCTCCTTTTCATCCGTCTTTATCCTGTATACCGGTTTATGACAGTAGAAGAATATAACAGATCTGTTGAAGAATATGCCGATTCTGTTTACCGCTTCATCCGTGCTGATCTTAAGGATGAAGACCGGGCAAATGATATTGTCCAGGACAGCTTTGAGAAGCTGTGGAGACGTGTTGCCGAAATAGAATTTGTTGTTGCTAAATCCTGGTTATTCTCAACAGCCTATCATGAAATGATTGACATTATCCGTAAAGAAAAGAGAATGACAGTTCTTGAAGAATACCATGAAGCTGATCTGCTGTACGAATCACAGTATCCCGACCTTAACGAAATACTGCATTCTGCTCTTGAACGTTTGCCGGAACAACAAAAGACTTCTTTACTTCTGCGTGATTATGAGGGATATAGTTATAGAGAGATTGGAGAGATAACCGGTATGACTGAAGCCCAGGTAAAAATATCAATATACAGGGGCAGGGTTGCCCTGAGAAATTACATAGGTAAAATTGAAACTGTTCTGTAGCCATGAAACCCGACAGATCAAATTATGAAATATGGCTAATTGACTGGCTGGACGGAAATCTGAATGAAGCCCGTACTGAACAGCTTATGACGTTCCTTGATGAAAATCCTGATCTTAAGGAGGAAGCCGATTCATTATCATTAACCCTCATCTCCCCGGACAACATCAGGACGCTGGAAAAGAAAAATCTTAAGAAAAGTGCCTCGGAATTGCCTCCTTCACAGATTGAATATCTTTCTGTTGCTTATCTTGAAAATGATCTTCCCGATGCACAAATTAAAGACCTGAAAGAGAATATTTCCGGAAATCCTGAGAACAGGATACTATTTGATTCCATTCAGAGGACCAGGTTAAGACCTCCGGAAATAAGGTTCAGGAATAAAAATCTCTTAAGAAAGAGAACCCGGACAGAAAAAATATTGCGTTTATCCGTTATTGGTTTGAGTGCTGCAGCAACAATTGCCATAATAGTATTGAGTTACATTTTTGTTCCGCGCTCCAGGGAAACAGCGAATGAATTGATTGCAGAAAATTCATTTAATGATACTGTTCTCCTCAAACCTGGTGCAGTTATAACCTCTATAGAAAACCTCGCCTCCAAAGTACAATATCAATCAGAAGCTTCTGAAACGAATTCCGGTATTGAAATCTTTGTACCTGGTGAATCTCGGATTATAGATCTGCCGGTGGCATTTTTACAGCAAGATTCTTCTTCATTTTCAGAGAGAAGCCCTGAATTTTTAATATCTGCAATTCCTGTTTCTGCAGATCTTGAAATCAGTATGGGAATTGCCGCTCCTTCATTGGTTGCTTCAAACATAGTCATTGAAGAGATTCCGTATTACGATAGTGAAAGAAGCAAGTTAAGAAGGTTCATTGCAAGCGCTTTCAGGGAAAAGATATTGAAAGATAAAGAGTACGATGATTCTCCGCTTAAACCGTACGAATTAGCCGAAGCCGGAATTGAAGGCCTTAACGAACTTCTCGGTTGGGAAATGGCCCTTGTAGAAAACAATGATGAAGAAGGAGAGGTGAAATCATTATATTTCAGTTCAAGAGTATTGAAAATTAACACTCCTGTTAAAAAATCCAATCCTTCACTGTAACTTTTCAGACATGCAATACGTCCCTGCATCAGAAATAATTAAAAGGACAGTCATGAAAAAAATCGGAATATTTCTATTGCTATCAGCAATAATGACCCAGGGATTCTGCCAGGAAACCCGGGGTGAGAACAAAGAACCCGGTCGGCAGGAAATCGTATCGGATACAAATGAAATCACCAGGGTAATTGTAGGTGACGAAATGGTGGTCGTTGAGGATGACCAGGATGAAGTCAGGGTAAAAGTGGGTAACCGGGGAGTAGTTATCCTTGAGAACCTTGAAGAAGGTGAATCAAAGATCCAGTTTGAAAAATATGATAAGGATGAAGAAGATTCATATTTTGAATATTATAAGGATGATGAAGATAAACGCGACAACAGGGCAAACAGAAGGAGTCAATTCAAGGGTCATTGGGGCGCTGTAGAGGCAGGAATAAATAATTATCTTACCTCCGATAACAGCCTTACATTACCTGAAAGCATTGATTACATGAATCTCCATTCATCAAAATCAGTGAATTTCAATTTAAATTTCTCACAATGGAGCCTGGGATTTACAAGACATTTTGGAATTGTCACAGGACTTGGTCTTAATATGAATAATTACAGATTTGACGGTAATAATAATATACAGAAAGGAGAAGCTGGTATCATTGAAATTCTTGATCCGGGTGAAGTACTTAAAAAATCGCGGCTTTCTACTTTATACCTGAACCTTCCCTTCCTTCTTGAGATTCAGATACCTGCAGATTATCATACTCTCAACCTGGCTTTTGGCCCGGTAGGAGCCATCAAAGTGTATTCAATTTCAAGAATGGTCTTTGAGAACGGTGACAAGATAACATCAGACGGTGATTTCAGCCTGAATCTTCTGAGATATGGCGCCACTGCCCGCTTCGGATTTGAGAATTTCCATATTTACGGAACTTATTACCTCACTCCTCTTTTTAAGCCAGGCAAAAGCCCGGATGGCATTGACTTGTTCCCATTTGAAATAGGGCTGGCATTTACTGTTAATTAATTATTTTTCATTCCCTGAATAGCGTCATGATTTATCGTGACGCTATTTTTTTGTTGCCTGCATTGTTTATTCCTTATGATGCTGTGACATTAAGCTCCACATTTGCTCAAATGAATTACCTTTGTTCACTGATATCGTGCCGGCATCAAGATATCACATTAGAATATGAGACTATTCTTTAGAATACTGAAAGTAATTGCTGTTCTGATCATTACATTGACTGTAGTCCTTTTTTCCGCTTCTTTCCTGATGCAGGATAAGGTAGCAGGTATTATTCTCAGATCCCTCAACAAAAGCATTTCTACTAAATATGAATTTGAATCAGTCGGGTTATCGTTCCTGAGAAAATTTCCCAATGCTTCTCTTGACCTTAAAAACGTTATTGTCCATTCATCCCCGGGCTTTAATAGAAGAGCCTTCCCTGGTATTGATACAGATACCCTTCTGACTGCAAAATCCGTATTTATTGAATTCAGCATTGCTGACATCTACCACGGAATTTACAATATAGAAAGAATCGGGGTCAGGGAGGGCTTGCTGAAGCTGCTAACTGATACTGCAGGTATGATCAACTATGATATTACGGTTGAGACCGGCGAAGAGACAGGCAGCGATTTCACCATTGACCTTAACAAGATCTCGGTGACAGATATTAAAGTTTATTATAACAATCTTGCAATCAAGCTTGAAATTGCAGGAATGCTGGAAAACGGTCAGCTTACAAGCAGAATATCGGAAGACGAAATTGATTTCACAGCTGTCTCGTCGCTTCAGGTCACTGATTTCAGGCTGTACAATACCAGGATAGCCAGCACAATACCGGCCGAAATAGATATTAATCTTCAAAGTTACGATAGCGGCGTAGTTTTCAACAAAGGCTCTCTCAAACTGGATAAATACTTGTTCTCGGTAAAAGGTTTTATTTCTTCGGATGACATGCTTGATTTGTCACTCACTGGAGAAAATCTTGATATACAGGGAATTAAAAAATATATCCCGGAAGAATTTTTAAAAAAAATAACTGATTATGATCCGGCTGGAGTTTTGCAGGTAAAAAGTAATGTTAAAGGCCTGATGAGCCGGACCTCATATCCGGGTATTGAAATAAAATTCCTGCTGAATAACGGTTCAGTAACCCTGATTGACAAGTCCATGAATGTAAATGGCGTTTCTCTTTCAGGATTCTTTTCCAATGGCTCCGGTCATATCCCGGAGACCAGCCTGCTTGAAATAAATAATTTCAAAGGGAACCTTGGTTCGGCACAATATTCCGGATCGCTTTCTCTCAGCAATTTTGATTCCATGAATGGAATACTTAAGTTAAAAGGGAAAGTGATACCCTCTGAGCTGAAAGATTTCTTCAGGATTAAAGTTATTTCTTCATCAAAAGGATACATCGACCTTGATCTTAAAATGGAAGGTGCCCTTCCGGGCAGGGAGAAGTATTCTTTCCAGGATTTCATTGACCTGGATCCAGACGTTGACTTGATGTTTAATTCATTTTCAATTGGTCTGAAGAATGACAGGATATTGGTCAGCCAGGTAAACGGGAACCTGGTACTGAAGGATTCAGTGACAGCAAATGATCTGCATTTTAAATATAAGGATCATAAATTTGTTATAACCGGGATTTTTAAAAAGCTCCCCGAATGGCTGGCAGGAAAACCTGAAATACTTGTTGCATCAGCCAGTGTCAGATGTGATCATCTCATGCCTGAATCTTTTTTCACTCCTTCCTCAGCTGCTGATTCTTCTTCAAAAAGGGAAAAAGCCCACTCTCTTCCAATTGATATCATACTGGATCTGAATTTTGTCATTGATACATTAAGCTTCAGGCAATTCAACGCGAACAAAATCAGTGGATCACTCAGCTATAAACCAAAGCTCGTGAATTTTAAAACCTTAAGATTAAATTCTTTAGACGGAACGATCTCCTGTAATGGTTTTATTGTCCAGAACCCTGATAAATCATTTAATGCCAAGGGAAGCTTTGATTTTGAAGAAGTAAATATCAATTCCGCATTCAGGGCCTTCAGTAATTTCGGACAGGATTTTCTGAAAGCAGAAAATTTAAATGGAAATCTTTCCGGCTCTCTTTCCCTGCTTCTGCCGGCTGATTCACTCTGGAAGATTGACATAAAATCAATTAATGGTGAAGGCAAATATGTTATAACTGATGGCGCCCTTATTGATTTTGAGCCTGTCAGACAGCTTTCTGCATTTATTGAAATGTCCGAACTTGAAAACATAAGCTTTGAGAAGCTCGAAAATGATTTTTTTATAAGAAATAATTTCCTGTATATTCCCTTGATGGACGTAAAGTCGAATGCGGCGGATCTGTCAGTGAATGGGAAACATAGCCTCGATAATGATTATGAGTATCATGTAAAGATCCTGCTATCGGAAATTCTCAGTAAGAAATTAAAGAAGCTTAAACCTAACACTACAGAATTCGGCGCAATAAAGGATGACGGGCTTGGACGCACATCGGTTCTCCTTAAAATTGAAAATAAGGGTGAAGAGGTGAAGGTCGGGTATGATGTCAAAGCTGCAGGAAATGTGATCAAAAACGATATCAGGACGGAAAGGCAGACCCTAAAAACAATTCTGAATGAGGAGTACGGGTGGTTTAAAAATGATACAGCCGTTACTGAAAAACCTGCGGCTACAACTCCCAGGTTTAAAATTACATGGGATGAAGCTGACACGGTAAATGTTGAAATAGAAGAAGAACAACCGGAGCAGAATAACATTCTAAAGAATTTAATAAAGAAAAGGAGGTAATGAAATTGAACGGTCACCGCAATAAGACCTCATTGATGCTTATCCTTTTCCTGTTCGCAATTCTTACAGGTCTCGGATCTCTTGTTTACACACGCTACCTGGTGGGGATACTTAAAACAGAAGAAAGGAAGAAGGTGGAACAATGGGCTGAAGCAACCAGGCTCCTGACCCTTGCTGATACCAGCCAGAACATTGACTTTATCTATTCAATCATTGAAACCAATACCACCATACCGGTCATTTTGACTGATGAGGCAGACAGCATAATCAGTTCCGGAAATTTTGATGAGATCCGGATGCGTGATCCCTCATATCTGAGAGCACAACTTGATAAAATTAAAAAGAAAAATAATCCTATAATCATTGATCTGGGGTATAATCATGCTAATCTAATCTATTACAAAGACAGCATAATTCTTACTCAGCTTAACTACTATCCCTTTGTCCAGATGGGGATCATTTTCCTGTTCATCCTTGTTGCATATCTTGCTTTCAGCTCATCAAGGAAAGCCGAGAGCAACCAGGTGTGGGTCAGCATGTCAAGAGAAACGGCTCATCAGCTTGGAACGCCTGCATCCTCGCTTGCCGGATGGGTTGAAATTCTTCAGAATAAATATCCTGAAGTGGCGCTAACTAAAGAGATCGCTCTTGACGTTGAAAGACTTGAAAAAATAACTGAAAGATTTTCAAAGATCGGTTCAAAACCCATATTGAATGATGAGAACATAGTTGCAATCACTTCTCGTACAATTGATTATTTAAAATCAAGGACATCGTCCAAGATCAGGTTCCTGTCAGGTTTTGATGAATCAAAATCAATTATTGTTCCTGTCAATGCCGCCCTTTTTGAATGGGTCATTGAGAATGTCTGCAAGAATGCTATTGATGCAATGGAAGGGGCCGGTGAATTAAGGATCGGCATTTCAGAAACGGAAAAGAATGTGCTTATTGATATTTCCGATACAGGAAAAGGGATCCCAAAGAGAGCCTTCAAAAAGATCTTCAATCCCGGATATACAACAAAGCAGAGAGGTTGGGGCCTGGGTCTTTCCCTTGCCAAAAGGATAGTTGAAGAGTTTCACAATGGCCGTATTTATGTAAGACATTCGGAGGTTGAAAAAGGATCATGCATCAGGATAATAATGAATAAACAGCCGGGGCAATGAACAGGAAGGATATTGAGATAATGGCTCCTGCGGGATCCTATGAATCGCTTGCAGCTGCAATTCAGGGCGGTGCTGATTCTGTCTATTTCGGTGCTGAACAGCTCAATATGAGAGCCGGTTCAGCAAACAACTTTACTCTTAGCGACCTGAGGAATATTGCTGAAATCTGCCTGACAAACGGATTAAAAAGTTACCTCACAGTAAATGTAGTGGTATATGATTCTGAAATAGAACAGATGCAGAAGATAATTGATACTGCTGTCTCAAGCGGAATTTCGGCAATAATTGCATCAGATATATCGGTAATAAACTATGCATTCAGATCAGGCATTGAAGTACATATTTCGACACAACTTAACATATCGAATGCAGAGGCTCTCAGGTTTTATTCGCAATGGGCCGATGTTGTAGTGCTTGCAAGGGAATTGAATCTGGATCAGGTCAGGCATATATCCAATTTGATCCGGGAACAGAATATCAGGGGTCCAAAGGGGGAACCGGTAAAGATAGAGATGTTTGCTCATGGTGCCCTTTGTATGGCTGTCTCAGGAAAATGTTACCTCAGCCTTCATGAGAATAATGCCTCTGCCAACCGTGGTAACTGTTACCAGACATGCCGCAAATCGTATATCGTATCAGAAAAGGAATCCGGTTATCAGCTTGAAATAGATAATGAATATATAATGTCTCCAAAGGATCTCTGTACAATCGGGTTCATTGACAGGATTCTGGATGCAGGGGTGACTGTATTCAAGATTGAAGGAAGGGCCCGCTCTGCTGAATACGTAAAGGTGGTTTCCTCTTGCTATGATGAAGCTGTTAAAGCTGTAATTGACGGAACATATACCTCTGAAAAAATTAATGTATGGAAAGAGAGGCTCTCCTCGGTGTTTAACAGGGGCTTCTGGGATGGCTATTATCTGGGGCAGAAGCTTGGAGAATGGAATACCGGATATGGATCATCTGCCACAAAAAGAAAGGTCTATCTTGGCAAAGTGACCAATTATTTCACAAAGCTTAATGTGGCTGAGATAAAAGTTGAGAACGGGGATTTGAGCAAAGGAGATGCTATTCTGATTATCGGGCCAACGACAGGGGTTATTGAATATACGGTGAGTGAAATACGGGTTGATCTTAAAGAGACTGAAAAAGCGAAACAAGGAGAGTATTGTTCAATAAGTATCCCTGATTATCTCAGGAGATCTGATAAAATTTATAGGTGGGTGAATGCTGAGGATCTTAAAAAACCTGAATAAACCGTATTAACAGGTTATCTTATTTGCAGCTTCAAGTACTTTCTTTGCATTATAATCTATATCATCACTGTCTGTTTCAATGAAAATTAGATTCCTGGCCGGCTTTCGTCTGATTCCGTACATATATGTCTTGTCATAATATTTAAGAGTGATTTCAATAGCCTTTTCTAAATCACCGTTATCGATGGCATTCAGGGCATCCCTGGCATTATCACCTCCCATCCTTTTGCTTATCTTCAGAATGGATCCCTTGAGCATCTCCGGAGGATATGCTGAATACTCCTCGATAAGCCGGGGAAGTCTTTTTCTTATTTCCATTAACAGAATTATCGAATGGTACTCCTGCATATTATTATAAAAAACATCCGGCATAAAGACAGTCCCGATATTGCGGCTTTCATCTTCAAGCCATACAGGCAGATCGCAGTTGATCTTTTTCCATTCATTGAAAAGAAGGTTTGCAAAATGTTCTGAAGATGGCTGAGGTGGTTGTCCCAGGGCTCCGAATGCTGATCCCTTATGATTTGCAAGTCGTTCAAGATCAATTACCTGCTGGCCAAGGTTCTCCAGATGATTGAGAATTTTTGTTTTACTGCTGCCCGTCATTCCTCCAAGGATCATGACTTTGCGTTTTTCGGCCAGGGTTGTCAGTATATGATTGCGAAATGCCTTATATCCTTTTTCGAGAACTTCTGTTTCAATATCGCCAAGTGAAAACAGCCATGCCATTGCTTCTGATCTCATCCCTCCTCTCCAGCAGTGCACCAGCAGTTTCCCGTTTTTTGCAATGTCAATGGCTTCTTTAAGCTTCAGATGCATCGCCGGACCCGTCAGCTCAATTCCCTTCATTACAGCCTTGCTGCGTCCCTCCTTTTTATATATTACGCCGACGGTTTCGCGTTCCCTGTCGTTAAACAGAGGAATATTATATGCACCCGGAATATGCCCGTAGCTGAACTCTGAAGGAGACCTGACATCTATTACAGGGATATTTTCTGCCAGCTCAAGAAATTTGCAGATATCTGTTTTTTTCAGTACCGGAAATATCATAAACGAAGCCGGTTAGTTGACACTCACTGCAGCTGATTGTTCAGCTCTTCTTAAAGTGTTTTGCAAAGATTTTTTTCAGTTCTTCAATTCTTACGGGTTTGGCAATAAATTCCTTAATCCCTGATAATTCGGCTTTTCTTTTGGCGTCAGGCATATTGTCGGCAGTAAATGCCGCAATGAGAGTTGTTTTATCGCTAGCAAGTATTTTCCTGGCAGAATCGTAGCCATTCATTTCAGGCATAATGAGATCCATGAAAATAAGATCGTAATGTTTTTCATTAGCCTTGATGTATCCTGCAACTCCATCTTCAGCCATATCACATGAATATCCAAGTGTTTTCAGCATTGTGCCGATTACTATCTGATTCATCTTGTTATCCTCAACAACCAGTATTTTTATGTCGCTCTTAATATCGCTTATATCGACTGACGCTGAACCGGATTCTACATACGGGAAGCTATCCTGGAGCATGGCAGCCAGTTCGGTCACATTGTATGGTTTAACAAGGTAATGATCAACTCCCATGGTAATGCATTTCATGTAATTTCCCTTCATGTCGTTGGAACTGATCATCATTAATATGATATTGCCTGAAAGATTATTCTCCCATATTGTCCTGGCAGTATCAAATCCATTGAATTCTTCATCGTCAAGTATTATTACAAGCTTATACTTTTCGCCTGTTGAATTCAGATTCATTTTAACCTGGTTTACAGTCTGTTTCTGGAAGGTTGTCACTGAAACATTTAGTCCAAGCTTGTGAAGCGAGCCAAGAATCTCCTCATCCCTGTTCTGGGATCCTGTTATGACTAGTGTTCTTATTTTATCAAATGATCTGATATTTTCCTGGTTAAGGTTCTTTACAGTACGATCGTTGGAATATGCTGTTACTGAAAACCTGATTTTAGTCCCTTTGTTGCCTGATATCCCTGAAGGGCTTTCGGCATTAATCTCGCCGCCCATCATTTCAATAAGCTGACGTGCAAGAATGGTCCCAAAACCAGATTCATCACTGCTTTTTACCTTTGATTCAATATTTATAAAGTCCCCGAAAATCTTTTTTAGACTGGCTTTATCGAAATTCATCCCGGTGTCTGTCAATTCGAATCCCAGGGTTACAATTCCGCTTTTATTGCTTTGAAGCCTGCAGTTCAGCCGTATCTCTCCCTTTTCTGTAGAACGTACAGAATGATAGATAATGTTGGTCAGTATCTGCCTTAGCCTGAACGGATCTGCAATAATGCTTTCCGGAACATTTTCATCGACAGAATATGAAAATCTTAATTCTTTATCAGCAATATAGGTCCTGGCAAGGTCAGCACAATAGCTCATCTCTTCCCTCAGATCAAATGGGATTTCATCCAGGATCATTTTCCCTGTTTCAATCTTTGAAAAATCAAGTATATCGTTAATAATATTAAGAAGGATCTCTGTTGATTTTCGCAAGATTGAAACAATTTCCTTTACCTCGGCTGTCTGTTCATATTTATTTAAAACATCTGTCATTCCTATGATGCCATTCAGCGGAGTCCTGATCTCATAACTCATTCTGGCAAGGAATTCTGATTTTGCAACATTTGCCTTAGCCTCCTGCTTTCTTGCAGACTCAAGCATGGTCACATCTATCAGTATTTCCATATTTGCCTCTTCTCCCATAAAAACGACAAGTATGTTGTTTCTGTAGAGTACTATCTCGCCTATTTCTTTCTTAATGATCACAAACTGATCGGGATTGAAGGTGCCGGCAAGGTTTTTTGCAAAATACTCACTTACTTCTGAGGTTGAGGTCTCAGGGAACAACTTGCCTTTCATCTCTTCTTCACTGGGATATGAATATTGTGTCGCAGCAACTTTATTTGCTTTGATTATCTCCCTGTCCTTGTTATGTATTATGACACCTACAGGCATCTCTTCAATAAGCTTAAAGAGCATTTTTTCAGATTCCTCAAGGCGTTTTGATTCAGATTTCTGTGATTTGATCCGTCTCCAGAAAACGAAAATTATACCCTGTATGAGGAGGAGTGTTGCGACAACAATGAAAATGGAATTTCTGATAATATATTTCTGGAAGTAATTTGTCGGCGCTGAAAAAACAACTCCAAGATCCCTACCCAGAAGCTGTGTTGAATAATAAGAAGATAGTATTTCAGTCGTCTTGTTTTCAATGGTTGCCCGGTGAACAATATTCTCAACCGATCCTTCATTAAGAGCAGTAGTAATTGTATTTAGCTGTGAATAATCGGTTTTCCTGGTGGCATTATCATAAACTATTTCCCCTGAATCACTTACAACCCATTGCCACTGGTAATCCTTAAGATTAAAGACAGAGAAAATTTCATCGAAATATTTTTTATAATCAACAGAAACGGCAATATTGCCAACAACAATGCTATTTTCAAATACCGGTAGGAAATATTCATATTTATTGTCTTCAATGACCATCCTTTCCTGATGAAAAATTTCTCCCTGCACATGAAGAATGTAATCCTGGGGAAGCCATATTAACTCATCTTTTTTTAAAGTAAATTCATTCCTTCTATTATCAAACAACTTAATGCCGGTAACGAAATTTTCATATTTCGAGTAGAATAATTTCATCTTGTCAATTGCTCTCTCGTGGTTATCCATATTTCTGAAGAACATGGCAAGATCTTCTGAATAGCTTATTTCGGTAAGATCGCTTAAGAAGTCATTATTTGTGTTGTCAACAGAAAGGCCTACTATCTGAACCTGACGGTCAAGCAATGCAACTATATATTGTATCTGTTTATTGTACAGGTTTCTATAATAAAAGAAATTAGCAACCATTATTAATAAAAATGCCGAATAGACTATTATCAGTATCCGCTTCATCAGGCAAAACTTTTTAGCTGCTAATTAGTATAAAGATAATGCATAAAATTAAATAATAATATCAGCGGTATTTACGATTGTCATCATCAAGGATATTGACATAGCTTCTGTAACGCAGCTGATCAATTATACCGTTTTTCACAGCTTCTCTGACAGCACATCCGGGTTCCTCAAGATGAAGGCAATTGTAAAACCTGCAATTTTTTGATATTCTGAATATTTCAGGGAAGAAATGGTATATCTCATTCTTTTCCATATCCACTACTCCGAATCCTCTTATACCCGGGGAATCGATCACAAATCCCCCGAACGGCATTTTGTGCATTTCGGGAAATGTTGTCACATGCTTACCCTGCCTGTGGTACTCAGATATCTTTTCTGTTTTCAGATCTAGTAACGGATCAAACTTGTTCAGCAGCGAGGTCTTTCCAACTCCGGAATTGCCGGCAAGAAGGTTTATTTTGTCCTTCATTGCATCCCTGAGGATGTCTGTTCCGGTATTGCTGTTCACGGAAAGAGGGAAACACCGGTAACCGACTTTTTCATAAACTGATATAAGATATTCCATTCTTGCCTTTTCATCAGGACCATAAATATCTGTTTTATTGATAATAATGCTTGCCGGGATACGGTAAGCCTCCGCAGTAATAAGAAACCTGTCAATAAATTCGATCGGAGTTTCAGGAAGAATAATAGTAATCATCAGGAACGCCTGATCAATGTTTGCAGCAATTATCTGCGTTTCTTTTGACAGGTTTGATGATTTTCTGAGGATATAATTTCTGCGCTCAAGGACTTCTGTAATTATGCCCGGGCCCCTGCTGGTTTCAAATTCAAAAAGAACATTGTCGCCCACAGCTACAGGATTTGTCGTACGGATTCCCTTTACCCTGAACTTTCCTTTAATGCTGCATTCAACAATTTCTGCTTCACCATACAGAACCCGATACCTGCTGCCGGTAGATTTTATGACAATACCTTGTTTCAAATCAATTATCTGAAGCCATCAGAAGGAATGGTTTCATTTCGAAGCTGTGAAAAACAGGTCTTAGCCTTTCAGTATTATAATCCGATAGCTTCACTATTTTTTTGGATGATGTTACAACATCAATCGGGACATTATCATATCGTCCGTTTTTCAAAACAACAATTCTTCCATGAATACCTTTGAGGATCAGATCAAGGGCGAGGTTGCCATAGGCCATGGGTACAACTGAATCAAGAAAATCAGGATCGCCGCCACGGACCATATATCCAAGTTTCTGGTTAATAACATTTATGGTTTTCCCATGGTTGAATTTAGGTGACAGCTCCTTGAGCTTAGCGGAAACAATATCGCCTATCCCTCCCAGCTTGGCATGTCCATAGGCATCCCGTTCGCCGTCAGCAAATATCATCTCGCCTCCTTTGAACATTGCTCCTTCCGAAATAAGAACTATGGAATATTTGCTTGGATTATGGTTTCTGTCTTCAACCAGTAATCTGGCAAGTTGCTCAATATCAAATTTATATTCAGGGATAACACATCTATTGGCAGAACCTGCCAATGTGGGTAGCATTGCCGTGAATCCGGCATATCGTCCGAATACTTCGAGAACCAGAAATCTCTCATGGGAGCCTGCGGATGTTCTCAGGCTGTTCGTCATCTGGATAGTTCTGGTGACGCAGGTGCTGAATCCTATGCAATAATCTGTACCCGGAACATCATTGTCCATTGTCTTGGGAATAGCAACGACTTTAACTCCTTTTTTGTACAGGTGAACCCCATAGCTGAGCGTATCGTCTCCACCTATCGGTACGAGATAATCAACACCAAGCCATTCGAGGTTTTTTATTATTTCCGGTGTCAAATCGTTCGTTTCTTCATTATAGGTTCCCTGAAGATGTTCCGGAACACTTGTTTTTGACATGTGGCTGGGTCTTGTCCTTGAAGTATGAAGGAAAGTACCTCCTGTACGGCCTGATTTGTTAACCAGGTCGTCGGTGAGTGGCATGAAATTATTGCTGTTGTCATATTTGTGATCTCTTATCAGCTCCGTAATGCCTGCCCATCCTCTTCTAAGTCCAATCACCTGGTATCCTTCCCGGTTTGCACGAATAGTCACTGCGCGTATTGCGGGATTTAGCCCCGGCACGTCTCCACCACCAGTTAGGATAGCAATTGTCCCTTTCGTTTTTTTCACGTTTACCATGTTATTCTGCTTTTTAGTTGTTGCCATATTCTCATTTTTTGAGACCACAAAAATAAAACATTTTGAATTTAATCCAATTATTTGCCTCCAATCTGCATTTCGGCTATCCTGAATGTTGGAGCAGTATTTATCTTGTTCATATCCAAGTCGTTCCCAACCATATCGATTGCATTAAGGATCTCAAAAGCTTTTCCTGCAATTGTGATCCCTTTGACAGGATGGACAAGTTCACCGTTTTCGATCCAGAAGCCGCTGGCCCCTCCGCTGAAATTGCCGCTTACAGAGTCTATTCCATAGCCTGTTAGTTCCAGCAGAAAGAGTCCTTTTTTAGTTGCTGCAATTATTTCATCCCGGGTGTGTTTCCCTGTTGAAACACAGACATTGTGAGTGCCTATCCCCGGTAAAGAACTGAAACCTGCGCGTGCAGCATTGCCTGTGCTCTTTACTCCTGCTCTTTTTGCTGCTTTAGTATTGTAAATAAAGCTTTTTAAAAAGCCGTTTTCAACAAGTACGTTTTTAACAGTGGGAACTCCCTCCCCGTCAAAAGGAGCGCTCCCAAGGCATTTCTGAATAGTCCCGTCATCAGTCAATGTAAGTAACGGTGATGCAATCTGCCTGCCAAGGTATTCTTTAAGGAAGCTTGCTCCCTGCAGCACCCGCTCTCCATTGATAGCAGAAATAACTCCTCTCAGAAGAGCCATTGCAACATCCGGATCAAAAATAACTGCAGCCTTTTGTGTATTTATCATAACAGGATCCAAAAGTTCAATAGCTTTCCTGGAGGCTACAGCAGCTATCTCTTCGAGGGGTACCAGGTCGGAAAAGAAAACCCTTGAACAATATTCCCCTCCTGTATTTTTTTGTTCTCCCTTCTCTGCGACAACAGAAACACCCATTGAGCAGCCGGATGATTTGTAAGATTTAATCAGCCCGTTTGAATTTCCAATATAGATCACCGATTCTCCTTCACCATAGCCTGCTCCGGCGCTCTTTGTGATCCTCGGATCTTTCATGGCAAGCTTTTCAAGGTCAAGAGCCATTTTGATCTTTTTGTCCATAGGTTCTTCTGTAATTGCAGGATCATAAAGGTCTTTAATTGTCGTAATCCCTTTATCGTCTGTAAGAACATTGTTTTCATCCGGTGTCGATAGTCTGGCAAAGGCTATTGCCTTTGAGATTGTATCATCAAGCGACTTGCTGCTGAAATCATTGCAGTGGCTGAACCCCATTTTGCCTTCAATAAAAACCCTGAAACCAACTCCCTGGTATGAGGCTTGCTCAATGGTTTCAATTTCAGATTTCAGTACATTGATTGACAGGTTCCTTTTGGTTTCAAGAAAAACTTCTGCAGCATCTGCTCCCAGGCTTATGCATCTATCAACAAGCTTTTCAGTTAAATCTGTATTTTTCATGTTTATTCCGGTTGACATTAAAATTATGCTTTGCTTCCTCCCACATTTATCCCTCTTATCCTTACCGTTGGCTGTCCGGCTGTAACTTCAGCTGACTGGCCTTTCCCACATATGCCTGGTCCAAATTCAAGGTCGTCGCCGACAGCGTCGATGTTGGATATAACATCCATGCATGAACCTATCAATGTTGCTCCTTTTATGGGATTAGTCTTCTTCCCGTTTTCAATGAGATATGATTCCCTGCATGTAAAATTAAATACCCCGGTCACAGGGTTGACACTGCCTCCACTAAGGCTCTGCACATAAATACCTTTTTTGGTTGAAGAAAGAATATCGGCCGGATTATCTTTCCCTTTTTCAATGAAAGTATTTGTCATTCTCGGAATCGGAATATACCTGAACGATTCGCGCCTTCCGTTCCCGGTTCTTGTCATATTAAGCTGTTTTGAACTGAGAATGTCGGTCATGAAACCTTTTAGTATGCCATTTTCAATCAGTACATTTCGCCTGGCTTCAGTACCTTCATCGTCAAAATTTATCGTCCCCCGGAAATTGGGAAGTGTTCCGTCGTCAATCATTGTAAAGCAGTCGCTTGCGACTTTCTGTCCAATTTTTCCTGTAAATGCACCAATCCCCTTTGATATGTTATCGGCTTCAAGAGGATGCCCAACAGCTTCATGAACCAAAACTCCTCCCCATCCGTTCTGCATGACAACATCCATGATACCTGCCGGTGCATCTTCGGCTTTAAGCATTTCTATGGCCTCCCTCGCTGCATTCCTGGCAATTGTTTCAGGAGTCACTTTCTCAAACATCTCAAATCCTGAATGATTGCTGAGCCTTTCGCGGGCCATGTGTCTTGTTTTGCCGTCATCACTCATCGCCTGAACAATGAAAAACAAGAGGGGAAGTTCATCCTTGATATAGATTCCCTCACTGTTGGCGATAATCCTGCTTCTCACTTCATCGTAATAGTCGATCATTGCCATTTTAATTCTCGGATCATAATCTTTTACAGCCTGATCAGCCCTTTTTATTACTTCAATTCTCTTTTCATCAGCAATATCTCCAAGTGGTTGTGATACTGTAACGAATGAAGGACGTGTTGTTTCAGAAATATTTACAGGAGATACCGGAGTGCTGTTCAGTGCTACATATGATGCTACATCGGCCGCTCTCATCAGTTTTTCTTCAGTTATTTCATCAGTATAGGCATACCCGGTTTTGTTACCCGAAACGACTCTTACACCTGCGCCCTGGCTTATTCCGTATAATCCGCTTTTGAATTTGGATTCTTCCATCACTATCTGCCGTGAAACACGGTTTTCAAGATATATGTCAGCAAAATCACCTCCTTTTTCAAGTGCTTTTGCAATTACCCTGGCGGCCAAATCCTTGTCTATGCCCGGACCGGACAAACCCACAGATCCTTTCTGGCAGGACACCAGTTGCGTAAGCAGGGCGGGAGTGGCTGCGATCAGCAATCCACCTTTCATGCTCAGCTCAAGAAACTTTCTTCGCGGGATATCTCTTACACTATATTCTCTGATTTTCATGATTTAGGTTTATAAGGCAGGTTAATTGAATTCCTAAAAGACAATTATAAATATTTTGACCATATCTGATTTTTAATTCTGAGATCCGGAAATATTGTCTTCTCTTGAGTCATCCTATTTTTGCCATGATCTCAAGGCGGCGCATATCGACAATTTCAATTGTTTTTCCAAAGACCCTGATTATACCCTCCTTTTTAAAATCGGAAAGAGTTCTGATAACATTTGCAGTGCTCATGCCGATATAATCTGCTATTTCCTTTCTAGAAACGGGGAGGTCAAAAACCTGTGTATTGTAAATCTCATTTGTGAAGTATAAAAGGATATATGCCACCCTGCCTATAAGATTTTTTTGCCTGATGTCGAGTGTCTGGGAAATTATTTTTTCATTGACCTTTGAAACCTTCGACAACAGACCCATTGCAAATGCACCGTTTTTCAGAGCTATCTCCTTGATAAAGTCCAGCTTTACAACGCAAACAACAGAGTCCTCAACTGCCGCAACTGAATATTTATAACGCTCTTCCGAAAAGATGCTTATGTTGCTTACGAATTCAAAAGGCTTGGTAATGCTGACTATCTGCTCGTCTCCGGAAGGTGTTTTTCTGTAAAGTTTTATGAGTCCGCTTTTAAGGTATTTGAAATAGGTTATCCTTTCTCCTTCATTATGAATGATCTCTCCCTTGCGAAAGGATTGCTGTTCCTTGTTATCGCATAAATGCTGAACAGATTCATCGTCGAGAAAGGAAAACACTACTTCTCTGAATTCACAATTCTCGCATATGCAGTCTTTATCCATAATGCTCTACTGTCAGAATTTAGCAAATTTAGACTTTTATTACAACATTGCATTTCCCTGATTTGTATAATTCCCAAATTTATTCCTATTTTGATACTCGTGTAAATAGACATAATTTACCCCAATGCCCTATAAAACTGACTATCATATCCATACTACTTTCAGCGACGGCAAATCTGCTCCGGAAGATTATATTTCCAGGGCAGTCGCTTCAGGTATTTCTGAGATAGGTTTTTCAGAGCATCTTTCACTTTTCAGGGATAATAAGGAATGGTGTATGGATCCGGATAATGTCGGGAATTATATTAACTACACAAGCAAGCTGCGTAATGACACTAAAAGTATTGTTATTAAAACAGGCCTTGAGATAGATTTCATTCCTGGAATTGAGAAGGAGACAGGACTTTTCCTGGATAATCTCGCTCTCGATTACAGGATCGGTTCTGTTCATTATCTGGGAGAAAAAACCGTGGATCTGGGTCCTGAATTTTATGAAGGAAAGAACATTGACAGATTATATGAATCGTATTTTGAAAATGTCGTTGGAGCAGTCTCCTCAGAACTTTATGATATTATCGGCCATTGCGACCTTATAAGGATCTATGGATATAAGCCGTCATTTAATCCCGAGCCGCTCTACCGAAAACTTGCTGACGTTATGAAAAAATATGATGTCGCTTTTGAGCTGAATACAAACGGAAGGAACCGGCCTCTTGCGGATTTCTATCCCGACAGACGCTTCCTTCATATTTTCAGTGAGAAAAAGGTGCCTGTATGTGTCAATTCCGATGCTCATTTCCCGGCAAGGGTAGGACAATATTTCGATGAGGCCTATGAATTGCTCAGATCTTCAGGCTATAAGGAAATGGCCGTGTTTACAGGGCGTAAAAGAAAAATGAAACCATTGTGATTATGAAAAAATATACTTCCTGCTTGTTTTCAATTTTATTTGTCATTGCTATCGCCGGTTGTAAGAATGAGGCAGCTGAAAAGACTTTTACTGGCGGTCCCGGGATCGTTTCTTTCAGGGCCCTCCCATTCAGCCTCTCCGACATAAAGCTTCTTGATGGTCCTTTTTTGCATGCCACGAATCTCGATGCAAAAATCCTGCTCACCTATGAGCCCGACAGATTACTATCAAAATTTTATTCTGAGGCTGGACTAACTCCAAAGGCCGAACATTACATGGGATGGGAAGATGAATCGTTGGCAGGACACAGCCTTGGGCACTACCTGAGCGGATGTTCAATGATGTATCTGACTACCGGCGATACGGCATTCCTTGCAAGGGTTAATTACATTGTTGATGAGTTGAAAAAACTACAGGATATTGATGGAAACGGGTATATCGGAGCTTTTCCAAATGGCAAGAAAATCTTTGAAGAGGAGGTAGCCAGGGGTAATATCAGGTCGCAGGGATTCGACCTCAATGGTATCTGGGCTCCTTTCTATACGCAACACAAAGTTATGGCCGGGCTGAGAGATGCCTATCATCTTTGCGGAAACCAGACTGCCCTGGAGGTGGAAAGAAGATTCGCTGACTGGATTGACGGGATAGTGTCGCCTCTTAACGATGAGCAGGTACAGAACATGCTTCGCTGCGAACATGGCGGGATAAGCGAGACGCTTGCTGACCTGTATGCCGACACTAAAGATGATAAGTATCTGAGAATATCAAGGATTTTTTATCAGAAATCATTCCTTGATCCGATGAAAGCCGGAAAAGATGTTCTTCCCGGCAGGCATTGTAACACTAATATTCCCAAGCTTATTGCCTTGGCGAGACTTTATGAACTTACCGGAGATACTTCCGACAAAAAAGCTGCCTTGTTTTTCTGGAATACTGTCGTATATCACCACTCTTATGTCACAGGCGGGAATGGCAATAATGAATATTTTGGCCCGGCCGATAAGCTCCGCGACAGGCTTGGGGATGGTACCACTGAATCGTGCAATGTTTACAATATGCTCAAGCTTTCCGAACATCTTTTTGAATGGGATGCATCAGCCAATGTCGCAGATTTTTATGAGAGAGCTCTTTTCAACCACATCCTTTCAACACAGGACCCTGAAGATGGTCATGTGACCTATAACCTTTCCCTTGACATGGGAGGCTTCAAGGAGTTCCAGGATCCCGAATGGTTCACCTGCTGTATAGGGACAGGAATGGAAAATCATTCAAAATATGGAAGGAATATATTCTATCACAATGATAATGAGCTTTTTCTGTTCCAGTTCATTGCCTCAGAGCTTAGCTGGAAAGAGAAAGGGCTAAAGGTCGTTCAAAACACAAAATATCCCCGGGAACAAGGAACGGCCCTTAAATTTACATGTGAAAAACCACTGAAGCTTACTCTTCAGATACGATATCCTTACTGGGCAAAAAACGGTATTGAGATATCTGTAAATGGGAAAAAGAAGCGTTTTAGCCAGAAACCAGGGAGTTTTGTTCCTATAACAAAGACATGGAAATCAGGAGATAATATAGAAGTAAAAATGCCATTCTCATTACGCCTTGAAACGATGCCTGATGACAGCAACAGGGTTTCAGTGATGTACGGTCCTCTTGTTATGGCCGGAGACCTTGGCCCCGTTAAGGATTCCACATCAAGAGATGCACTATATGTTCCTGTTCTGATGACTGAAAACAGGGATCCCGGTGCCTGGATGAAGCCGGTTGAGGGTAAGCCTAACACATTTATGACGGTTAATATCGGAAGGCCCAGAGATGTAGAAATGATGCCTTTTTACACATTTTATGATAGACGTTATTCCATTTACTGGGACATGTTTACTGAGGAAGCCTGGAAGACCAGGCAGGCTGAATATCAGGCAGAAATGGAAAAGATTAAGAAGATCAAAGATGCAACTATAGATTTTGTACAACCCGGGGAAATGCAACCGGAGCGCGATCATGGTTTCAAAGGAGAAAGAACAACCTCTGGCGCATTTAAAGAAAGGGCTGACCGCGAAGCCAGGAGCGGGTGGTTCTCCTACACCATGAAGGTTTCAGGCGATATACCAATTGCTCTTGCTGTTGAATACTGGGGAGGTTTTCCGGGAGCAAAAACATTCGATATCCTGGTGAACAACAAGGTAATTGCCACTGAAAACATCTCCGGAAAAAAGGAGGGACAATATATTATCGTTCAGTACGATATTCCTGAAGAAATAACAAAAGGCAGGTCAAAAGTGACAGTGAAATTCCAGGCACATCCAAATAATATGGCAGGGCCGGTATTCGGGATCAGGACAATTAAAAAATAGGCCTGAAAGTCTTCTTGTTCCTGCTCCGCTGTTAGTTTTTTATCCCAGCATATGCTCCAGGAATATTTTTACTCCGATACCTATCAATATCAGTCCCCCTGCGATCTCTACACGCTGACCAAGTCTTGTACCTGCTGATTTACCGATCCTGATCGCTGTCATTGATGCAAGGAACGTCACCACCCCGATTATCAGCCCCGAAAGCCAGATCTTCATTTCAAGAAGAGCAAAGCTTATGCCTACGGCAAATGCATCAATACTGGTCCCTACTGCAACTGTCAGAAGCTCTTTAAGCTTCGTATAGTCCCTGGCCTCAGCATTTTCCTTTCTTTTTATCCCCTCGATCATCATTCTGATACCAAGGAAGGAAAGCAATGCCAGGGCAACCCAGTGATCAGCAGCTTTGATTATATCACTGACAAATGAACCGAGGAAATATCCCAGAACAAGTAGCCCTGCCTGAAAAACAGCAAGTACGATTGCAACCCTTACCGCCTGCCGGAACAATATTTTATTCTGAACCACTCCGAATGAAAGTGAAACCGCAAATGTGTCGAATGATAAGCCAAGGGCAACTAATAATATTGTCAGGAAGTCCATCTGTTTTACTTTTTTGCCGGGCAAATATAATAAATCATCCCCCTTTTGCATTTAAATTGATTGTCTATATTTGAACACAAGAAAAGCGATCCAATGAGAGCCGTTATTCAGCGTGTAAGCAGGGCTTCAGTTACTATAGGGAACGTGTTGAGATCCGAAATTGGTCCCGGGCTTCTTGTGCTTGTTGGGATTGAAGAAGATGATAATGATGTTGATGTTGAGTGGCTTGCAAATAAGATAGTTCAGCTTCGCATCTTCAACGACAATAACGAAGTAATGAATTTTTCTATTCTGGAGACTAGCGGCAGCATTATGGTTATCAGCCAGTTTACGCTTCATGCAAAAACGAAGAAAGGAAACAGGCCGTCTTATATCAGGGCTGCACGGCCTGAAAATGCCATACCCCTTTATAATAGTTTTATTAAAAGGATCTCTGAGATTACAGGAAAGGATACTGCAACAGGAGAATTCGGCGCCATGATGGAAATAGGCCTGGTTAATGACGGCCCTGTAACAATTATCATTGACACTAAAAACAAAGATTAGAAACTTATGCAGGAACAGGTCTCCACGGTCGATGACAAAACACTGAAAAAATCTGTACTGATTGTAACTTCATTTGCAGCTTTTCTCACTCCTTTCCTGGGGTCGGCCATTAATCTTGCCTTGCCGGCGATAGCAAAAGATTTCAATACAACAGCAATAGAGCTCGGTTGGATAGCCAGCAGCTTTATTCTCTCATCTGTAATCTTTCTCCTTCCTTTCGGCAGGCTCGCGGATATTGTGGGCAGGAAGAAAATTTTCACGTATGGAATATCTCTTTTTACTATTTCTACTTTCCTTATCATTTTTTCGTGGAATATTGAATCCCTGATAATCTTCAGGATATTACAGGGTATTTCTGCAGCGCTGATCTTCGGCACCAGCATGGCTATTCTGACCTCTGTTTTCGGACCGGGAGAACGAGGCAGGGCAATGGGTATCAATATAACTGCCGTTTATACCGGTCTTTCCGGGGGACCGGTAATCGGAGGCCTTTTAACACAGCATTTCGGATGGAGAAGCATCTTTGCATTTCTTGTGCCATTCGGACTGGTTTCCCTTTACCTGATATTTAAGAAAATGAAGCCTGAGTGGATTGAAGCAAAAGGGGAAAAGTTCGATTGG
>JAPLDX010000090.1 GCA_026391215.1 Bacteroidia bacterium | reverse complement strand
TGCCCAATCCCAGCTTTGCCAGGTGTAAATCGGCGATTGCATCGAGTACCGACTTAACTATTTGCTTAGTGAGACATTTTTCAATATCTGTGTTCTCTTTACCCGCAATTACTTTTGCAAGTAAACCATACCCCCAGCCTCCAATGCTTGAATGGGTGTGTGTTGCTGAAAAAAACAGACAGTTACGCTGAATCCCCACTTTTGACAGAGCGGAAGTGACCGAGTCGATTATGTTCGAAGGCATAATAAGTAAATCGGCCCCTATGATGAAAACGGTTTGTTGACCAACTCTTAGAGCAACCGCTTTAACAAAAACGCTGTCGTGAATACCTGTTGCGTATTTTGTTTTTCTTTGTCCAAACCCTGCTATTGGAACCTTATTCAGACGACCCTTGTCTGGTTTATTATGAGTACCATAAAGATCAGGAGTGATACTTACCCTTGAAAATCCTGCATATATTGAATCTCCTGAGTAAGATATTTCCGGTTTCAAGCTATCTAAATGCGAAATGGAACTTCGATAGTAGCTGGTTTTAAAGTAGGGCGTCTTTTCAACCGCGCACCCACTCAAAACAACTACCAGAATAGTTCCGGGAATAATGCGTGGTACAATACTTTCAACCCATCTCATAAATCCCCTTTTAGGTTAACAATGATCTCTCTTATGAAATCCTTTTAATAATAATTTCCAGCGGTTTCCAGTTTAAAGATACTACTCTATTTGTCTTCATAATCTTCATCAATATTTTTTACTATTTTTATATTGTTTTGCTTATTCTATTAATAACCTCAATTGATAATATGATCCACAAAAAACATTTCCAGAGCATTCTGTTTTGCACTGCCTTCCTGAACTTAATATTATTTGCTTCCGCTCCTTTAAAAGGGGGAAATATTAAAGCTCATGAGATTTCAGAAACAAGGGCAGAAAAGAATGATACAGTCCAGAAGGTTATATATGCCATGCTCTCCATGCAAAGAAGGGCCTGGGAACAGGGTGTCGCATCACAGGCTCTTCTGGAGCTGGGAGAAAAAGAGCTTGTCATCCTCCTTGCAAAAGATGCTGTTGTCAACCAGAAGAAAGACGGAAGGCTGGGTTTGAATGAAGGAGACCGTCCTGTAGCAGATCCTGCATCAAACGGAGAACCTGTTCTTCAGGCAGCAAAATTTACCGGTGATAGTTCTTTGAAGCTTGCTGCTGACAGGATGCTTGAATTTCTTCTTTACAAGGCCCCAAGAACAACAGATGGTATAATATATCATAATTATATCGAAAACATGATATGGGTTGATGCATTTTATATGCTTCCTCCATTCCTTTCAATATCCGGACATCCACAGGAGGCAGTAAAGCAGATTGAAGGTTACAGAAAGATACTGCTTGATCCGGGAAAGAAACTTTATTATCATATCTGGGATCAGGATCGTCAGAAATATGAAAGGAAGCTTTTCTGGGGTGTTGGAAACGGATGGGCTGCAGCTGGAATGACAAGAGTAATAAGATCACTTCCCGATTCAATGACAGATGAAAAAAAAATTATTGCAGGTTATATTAAGGAAGTCCTTGATGGTTGCCTGAAATACCAGAGAGAAGACGGCCTCTTCCATGACATTCTGGATGATCCTTCAACTTTTGTCGAGACAAATACTGCACAGATGCTTGCATATACTATTTTCCGTGGAGTGAAAGGCGGCTGGCTTGACAACTCATATTTAAAATATGGTTTGAAAATGCGCAAAGCAGCATACAGTAAAGTTGATTCGTTTGGTCTTGTACAGGGTGTATGCGGAGCACCAGACTTTAATAAGTCCGGAACAGCGACAGAAGGACAGGCTTTTTTCCTGCTTATGGAAGCTGCTT
Organism: Bacteroidia bacterium; assembly: GCA_026391215.1. Classification (GTDB taxonomy): domain Bacteria; phylum Bacteroidota; class Bacteroidia; order Bacteroidales; family VadinHA17; genus LD21. The sequence continues at coordinate 100,737 of JAPLDX010000090.1, read as the reverse complement.
ATCGCGACATGCAAAATCAATAGTCAAAGTTTATTTGTGTTTTAATTATTTATTAATCCTTTGCAATTATGATGACGGCAAAAGAACCACCAGTATATTCCTGATTCAGGATGGTAACTTTTTAAATCATGGATTCTTGTCACAACTTTTCTGGCATTTAATAGCTCAGATAACTTTTTAATGTTCTTTAGCTGCCTTGTCATCATTATTTTATTAAGAATAGAAAAAATAAAATAGAATCCTTTTGAAGATAAATCGCTATTATAATAACCTTTTATCTTACACCATAATTTAGCCTTAGTTCCTTGTTCTTCAATCCTGTATTCAATATACAGATCCTTCATATAAAAGTTAAGCGGTTGATTAATGGGTTCACAGATACGACATGCTATAAAAGAATTTTCCAAGAATTCGAATATATGAAACGATAACAGGTAGTGTGTGTTGACTTTTAGGGGTGGCTGGTTTTCAATTATATAATCAGGTGATTTTCTGCATCTGTTGTCAATAAAATCATAACTGTAAGGTGCAATCCGCAGCTGTTTTAACCATACGAAAATGTCTGATGCATTTGCACTGATTTCACAACACCGAAGCAGTTCCCTGCAATCAGTATTTAAGATATTGGGCAAGGAATCAACAAAAAAATAAGGTATGGAAAGAGATTTTATCTTCACTTAAATTTTGATATATTATATTACAAAAATACTAAATCTCCAGCCCCGCTATCGTTATATCATCAGTTTGTTCATGTTTTATCCCGAATCCAAGTCTCCACTCCTCAATTTTTTGTTCAAGAATCTCTTTTTGATTCACCATACATTTAGAAGAGTTTTCATTGATCAATTCCTTAAGATGTTTTGACATGAACTTTTTTGAGGAAGGGCCACCAAACTGGTCCCTGTATCCGTCAGTGAACATATATATCTTATCACCTTTTTTAAGCTGGACTTTAATAGTCTTAAACCTGTCCATGTGGTCATGTATGCCAACAGGCATTTTGTCAGGTAGGAGTTCTTCTAAATTGCTTTTTTTTACGATCCAGCACGGATTATTGGCTCCTGCCCATAGAAATTCGTAAAACTCACCTGAATCATTTTTTTGTGGTAGAATATCCAAAGAAAATAATGAGATATCCATCCCATCTTTCTGATCACTCTGCAATCCCTTTTGATTAAGTGCGATAATAATTTCATCCCTGAGTTTATTGAGGATTTCTGAAGGTTCATTCAAATGCTCCTTAGTAATTATTTCACGAAGGAAAGAAATTCCCAGCATGCTCATAAATGCTCCCGGAACACCATGGCCTGTACAGTCTGCAACACAAAATATAATTTTGTTGCCAACTCCTGAGAACCAGTAAAAATCTCCGCTTACAACATTCCGGGGTTTGAACAGGATAAAATAATCCCTGAAATACTGGCTCAGGAGTGAGTGATCAGGCAGGACGGCATTCTGTATCCGGTTTGCATAATTAATACTGTCCGTGATTTCAAGATGTATCTTTTCAATATAGTTCTTTTGCCCTTCAAGCTCAGAATTCTTTTCCTTAAGATCTTCCATAAGCTCCTGCACACGCTTTTCATACTTAATATTAATGTTTAATAAAAAGGCAATTCCAAATAAAATCAGAAAATATGGCAGGAAAATAAAAATATTAATAAAATGATATTTCCCGACTGTGACAGGCAGGCTGCCAAAACCAACTCCGAAAAGACCCATCACAAAATCATAAAATATAAGCGCTGCCAGGTTTATAAGGACAGCTAAAATCAAGTTTGCCTTGTGACTTATATCTATAAGTATCAATGGTATTACAAGTGCCCCCAGAAGAAGCAATCTTGGTATAAAAAAGTAAATAATGTCAATACTGTCGTGAAAACTCTTCTTGGTGAGTGATGAAAAGATCAGGACGGCAACCGGAATACTTACGGAAATCATGAAAGATGTTAAACGGAAAAATCCCTTGCTGTTCATATACGGAATCAGCAGGATAGAAAAAGACAAGGGGTATATCAGGAAGCTAAACTGAGATTTAACTAAATTAAAAATTGTTAAAATTGTTATGTAGATAAAAATAAACAGGAACATCAGGATACTTACCTGATTAGTAAGTACTAATTTCTTTTGTTCGCTGATAGCCATTTCATCCTTCAGTCCTTTCTGTGATATCTTGTTCCAGCAGGTCTTGAGAGGATGAATAAAATCAATCTTGAAATTGATCATGGTCTTTATTCAGGTATCAAATCCGAAAATACGTAAATAATTGAAAGAAAATTAGTTCTGGGTAACAATCTCGGCGACGGCATCTTTTAATCCTTCTGCTCTTGCTGTAAGTAAAATCTTACCTGCTTCTCCTTTTGGCCGTACGATGACCAGGCATCTTCCCTGCCAGGTTTTTTTGCGGGGTTGCTGAAAACTCGACATATCTGTTGGACTGCCACTGCCTACACCGGCAATTTCACCGTTGCCGCTTATTTCAAAGTTCACCAATATATCATCGGCATTGGGAACTACATTGCCTTCAGCATCAAGTATTTCCACCATCACATAGGACAGGTCATTCCGGCTAGTTTTGATAGTGGATCGATCGGCGGTTACCTTGATGGCCGCCGGTTTACCAACGGTTTTTATTGTCTGCGATGCTGTTTCCACTCCATTGTCAAAACAACGGGCTGTAAGTGTCCCTGCTTCAAAAGGAACCTCAAATGTGGCTGTAATGGATTTGGTTTCATCAACGCTCTGTTCACCAATTACCTTACCATTTAATTCAAGCTTTACAAGCTGACTTCTGGTATATACATGAACCTGCATCTTTTTCCCTTCATGGCCTTCCCAGTTCCAGCTTTTCAGCTCATCGGGGAATCCCCACAGACTGACGATCTCTGTCTTGCCCTCAGGAATGGGCCGGTGTACAAGAATTTCAATTTTACTATCTCTCCAAACCACATGCTGGTAATAATATGGCGTTTTAGGGTTACCAATAAGGTCAAGGTCTCCCTGGAAATTATTGAATATCGGCCATGAATCGGGACTGAAGAACTGTCCTATGAAAGCCATGGGATTTGAACCTGTGCCGGGCTTTCCGGTTGGGATATCAATCAGTCGTGGCAATCCTACTCCGGCTTCTCCCAGGTAATCCATGGCTGTCCAGGTGAAGTTGCCGAACACATAGGGCAGCTCTTCATTGGCTTGCCAGTTTTCCAAAGAAAGCGGGGGCATGGATTCGGAAGCATATATGATCCTTTCGGGATATTTTTTATGATCTTCCTGATATTTGTTGAAACCATAGTTGTATCCGATAACATCCAGCAGGTTCATGTGTGGTGTCTGTTTATCCCATCCAGTATTATCACCTGCAAAAGATCCAAAATCGACCATGGCTTCAGTGACCGCCCGTGTAGGATCGAGCCTGCGCACTTCAGCAGCAAGCTGACCAGCTATTCTCAGCCCGGAAGTATCAGGTGCTTCCATAATTTCATTCCCTATGCTCCACATGATCACCGAAGGATGATTGCGGTCACGAAGCAGGATGGAAGCCAGATCATCTTTCCAGTGAGCCTTGATGTATTTCGAATAATCTTCAGGAGATACCTTTGGCCTTTCCCACATATCTACAAACTCATCTATCACCAGCATTCCCAGCCGGTCACATACGTCGAGAAGATAAGGTGAGGGCGGATTATGACTGCACCTGATGGCATTGAATCCGGCTTTTTTCAGCAATTCTATCTTCCGTTCCTCAGCCCGGTCAATGGCTGCAGAACCTAACGGACCATTGTCATGATGAAAACATCCTCCTTTTAACTCAACGCTCTTTCCATTCAGGGTAAATCCAGTTTGGGCATCAAAGTGAATGCTGCGGACCCCAAAAGTAGTTTTAAGATTATCTGTTTTTTTACTATTTACAAATACATCTACCTGAGCCTGATAAAGATTTGGATTCTCAACTGACCAGAGTGCAGGATTCTCTATTGGGATACTCTGTTTTATTTCAGTAGATTTTCCTGCAGGTATCAATGACTCCATGGTTGCGGTTCCGACTGTCAGACCTGAAGGATCAATTAACTTAATCATAAGCGTAACCGGAGAATCCTCGTTTTTTGAATTTGTAACATTTGTTATAATTTCAACTTTTGCATTTTTCTCTGAAACCTCAGGCGTTGTGACATAAACTCCCCAGATACCGATATGGACAGGATTCGCCAGAGTAAGCCAGGTATGCCTGTATATGCCCGAACCTGAATACCAGCGTGTATTCCTGCCTTCATTTTTAACCTGCACGGCTACGGTATTGGTCTCTCCTGCCGGATTCAGATATCCTGTAATATCGTAATAAAAGGAAGTATAGCCGTATGGATGATTGCCAACATGTTTTCCATTTACCCACACATCAGAATTCATATAAACACCATCGAACTGCAGGCAGGCAATCTTATCCTGATCCTTCTTGTTTATGGTGAAGCTCTTCCTGTACCACGCAGTGCCTCCGATGGCATATCCGGTAGACATTTTATGGATGGCAGATTTTGTGAAGGGACCTATGACACTATCACTGCCTTGTCCCGGCAGGTCTTCTATACTCCAGTCGTGTGGCAAATCAATGATTCTCCAGTTCGTATCATCGAAAGCAGGATTCTCGGCATCCGATGGATTATCTTTCAGAAATCGCCATCCCTGGTCAAAAGATATTGTTCCTGACAATTCCTTTGCGTCAGACTTTTTACATCCTGAGTTTTCGGTTAATACCAGGCAGAGTGCCAGAATAATTCCAAATAATGTCAGCTTCTTCATATTTTTAAATTTTTGAAAATGTCATAACTGTTTTCCGCAGATATTTTTCATAATATCTTTTAAAGTTAAAGAATATGCTGGAAATGTTCGGATGATTTAATTGAAATTTGTTACAAAGAAATTAGTAATTCAATTTATTTTGCAGATTGAAAACATTTAATCTGCAAGCTGATGTTAAAAAACTTTATCAAAAAATCATTACTGCTTCTTATCATTATCAGTCTTTCTCATTTGGTATTTTCGCAAACGGCAGATAGTACAAAGGTTCCAGGTTATTTTGGAGGAGCTGTCACAATTACCAATAAAGGGATTTCCATGGTACCTAACTTATCACTGGGCAAGCCTGCAGCTATTTTTGACCTGTCAATGGGAAAAAGAAAGCTCAGTTTTGAGCCGTCATTAAGATTTGCTCTTGAAGGAAAACCCTGGTCTTTCCTTTTCTGGTGGAGGTATAAACTGCTGCAAACCGACAAGTTTCGCATTAACCTTGGTGCACATCCGGCGCTTTCATTTAAAACCTATTCATTTCTGATTGACGGAGTTACAGAAGAACATATGGTGGTGCGCCGCTACCTTGCCGGGGAGCTGGCTCCCAGTTATTTCCTGAATAAAGATATAAGTATTGGCACATATTTGCTTTACTCTTATGGCATAGAAAAGGAGCTGACCAAAAATAATACGATGATTTCTGTAAGAGGAAGCTTCTCAAATATAAGGATTTCAGATCAGCTTTACATGAGGTTCAATGCCCAGGTCTATTATCTGAATATGGATAACATTGATGGATCTTATATCAACTCGACACTGACTTTTGCCAGAAGGAATTTCCCGGTTTCAGTTTCTGCAATGATTAACCAGCCAATTAAGACAAACATCGCTGCCGGTAATGAGTTTCTCTGGAATGTTAGTCTGACATATTCTTTCAATAAAGAATATCTTGAAAAATAGTCATTTTGAGATTTAAATTCAGAAATATTTAAAATTCGCAGATATGATTAAACGCAAACTTGGAATATGATCAATGTTTTAGTTGTCAATTGAATAATATCTTACTAGATAAAAAGAAAAGAGTAATAAAAATGAAACAAAGTAAAATGTTTGTTACAGCGGTTGTCTCATTAGTCAGCCTGACGAATGTCTGTGCCCAGAACTGGCCTCAGTATCTCGGACCCAACAGGAACAGTATTTCGGACCAGAAAGATCTTTTACGAACCTGGCCGAAAAATGGGCCGGAGGTTTTATGGTCAGCTGATCTGGGCATAGGCTTTGGCGGTCCTGTAGTCATTGATGGTAAGGTCTATATTCTTGACAGGAATGACGAGGTCGGCGACATGATGCTTTGTATTGATCTTTCGACCGGAAAAGAGCTCTGGAGTTTCAGCTATAATGCTCCTGGGGCCGTTCAGTTCCCCGGCTCGCGAAGTGTCCCAGCTGTTGATGGCAACCGGATTTACTCATGCGGACCTTACGGAGACTTTTACTGCATTGATATTAATACACACAAGCCTCTATGGAACAAGAACATCTGGAAGGATTTCGGAGGAGACCGAATTCCACGATGGGCAATCACTCAGTGTCCCCTGGTTTACGGCGATCTGGTAATAGTGGCTTCACAGACACCTGAGGCAGGTGTTGTTGCTTATGATAAGCTAAATGGTAATGTTAAATGGAAAACTCCTTCACTCGGTCCTGTCGGTTATGTCAGCCCTTCAATCGTAAAAGCAGGAACCGAGAGCCACGTTGTAATGATAACTGCTTCAGCAGGCTGGGGATCAAGCGCCAGCGGAGGTAAAGTGGTTGGATTAGATCCGCTTACGGGGAAGATCCTCTGGGAATATACAAACTGGCAATGCGGAATCCCGGTTCCGTCTGCAGTTGATGCCGGCGACGGCAGGGCACTTATCACCGGTGGTTATGAGGCCGGCGCAGCTATGATAAAAATTACTAAGAAGGCTGACGGAACCTATAATGTTGCAGAACTTTATAAGAATGCTGACTTTGGAGCTCATACACAACCTCCTGTTCTCTACAATGGCCATTTTTATGCTCAGTATTCAACCAACGAAAGAAAAGACGGACTTGTCTGTATGAGCATTGACGGCCAGGTAAAATGGAAGACCATGAGGGCTCCAGGATTTGACAAAGGAGGCATGATTATCTCGAATGGATTATTGCTAGCAACTGACGGTATGACAAAATTATATCTCATCGAACCTGATCCTGCAGCCTTTAAACCAGTCGCTGCAGCTGACATTCTTAAGGCAGAGACAATGGCAGACCAAAGATTCGCAGCTCAAAACTGGGCTCCTTTGGCACTTTCCAATGGCAAGCTCCTGATCCGGGATCAAAGCCGGTTAATGTGTGTCAAAGTTGCTCAGTGATTCCATAATAAATTGATGAAAAAGGCAATTATTTAAAGAAACCGGTGACATTGCCGATCCAGGTGATGAAATCTTCCGCATCCTCATCTGCACCATGCCCTGCATCCCAGTACAGAAACGTATTCACAACCTTGTTCCTGTTCTCCAGGCTTGTCGCCAGGTTGGCAATTACTGTTTGTGATGTGTGGTTATCAGAAGTGCCCTGCCGTAGCCACCAGTATTGGACACAGTCGCTGATGTTCTGACCTATAAAGTACATTGCATTCATCATGTTCACCGCCGTTTTCAGGTCGTTGTCAATTTCTGCATTCTTATCACCAGTGCTTTGCTGCAGGCTAAAGTTTGTAAAATGGCTGGCATTTGTAGTCTTGTTGCCAAACAAAATTGGCTCTGGTTGCCTCATGTCAAAATCGTCAAAAGCCGGAAGATTTTTCATTCTGCCGACATGTGCAACATAATCTGCAAAGGTAAACGCAGCACCGACAGCAGTCCATGTGATCCATTTGTTATTTACCAGGTATTCGTTGCGCTTTTCATCTGACAAACCTCTCAAGTATTTATTTGCTGATGGGATCAGGTAATACTGCAGGAGGTACTTATCGTAATTATCAGCTGTGATGGTTCCGAAGTTATTTTTCCCCTGAAGGTTCAGAGAAGCCTGATACTCAGCATAAAAGGCTTTCAGTTGTTTTGAAAGCTCCTGATCCACCAGTCCGGATCTCCCAGGAATGGTACCGTACATCCACTCATAAGCCCCATCGGCGTGCTCCAGATCGGTGATCGGACAGAAGCATGCACTGCCAAAGATGTTGTCTTTAGCATCGGCAGCACCAATCTCCTTAAGATATGAGTCATATAACTGGCTGTTGCCTGAAGAACCAAGAAGTGCGGACAACGCTCCTCCAGCGCTGACACCCGTCGAGAAGATCCAATTGACATTGCCGGGGATAACACCCTTGTTGTGTCGTATGTAGCGGACAGCTGCCTTCAGGTCAACAATGGCGGCAGGTGCCTTACCATAATATGTTCCGTCAGTTGCTTTGTTGTCTCGTCCGCGGCATCCAGGTGACACTACAACATATCCGGCTGCCAGGGCCAGATCCGTGTTGCTGCTTACTCTGTTACCACTGGCAGGGGGGCCACCAAAACCGCCGCGCATATTGTTCACCGACATATATCCTCCAACGCCAATAACAAAGAGAATAGGAGCGTTTATGGCATCGATGACTACACCATCTACCTCAAAAGGAACGCTGACATTCATGCTCTCAAAATCTTTGTCAACGGGATTCGCAACATACGGAATGTGCATATATGAGCGGTAGGTGACTTTCTTTTCACCCGCAGAGGTCTTCACTGTTTTGGTTTCCACTGTAAAGTTATCCCTGGGGAACAGCAAAGGATCTTTGGTCTGGCCTCCTGCGGTCTCCCATGCAAGGAAAAACACAGCTGTAAGCGCCAATGAAATCATTATTTCTTTAAACATTGATTATAGTTTTCGTTTCCGGATCAAACAATATGCTTTATCAATATATATTGCCAGCACAGTAAATAATGCAAATACAGCAAGAAACCATTTCACATTCCGGATATTTATTTTTTTGCCTCCCGGGAATTCCGCTCTTCCCCGGTCTTCAACATTTCTCAATCCTCCTTCATCATGGCCTCTTCCCATCCTCTCCCCATCCTGTGGTCCAAACTGCTGCCTTAAGCTGTCAGGGAGTTCACGCATTTCTGGCCGGACAAACTCTTCCCTGCCTTCCGGACCTCTGCCCATTCTTCCCTCGAAAGGGGCATCTGAGCTGAAGCTGAATATTCTGGTGCTTCTATCCCCGTAGCTTAGTTTATTGAATGATATTACGCCGATGACCAGGATTGCAACTGAAAATATCAAGAAGCTAATTTTCTTTACCATTTTTTACCTTTTTAATATGTAACCTCTGTAATATCCAGTTCCAGTGTAATCCCAGATGGATGCCGAATAATGCAAGTGTTATATAGGAAGAACTGGTGTGCATAACTCTCCAGAACATCGGTGATCCGCCCAGATTGAGCCATGAAAAATCAATAGTCCTGGAAATTGATATTCCGCTCAGTATCATAAGGGTGATACCTGCCAACAACAAAACATCCAGAACATAATTTAACCTGGCTTTCCCGGAGCATTTCCTGAAAAAACTCATTGTGACTTTCTTTATCCAGCCCCAGTTCAGAATTTTGTGCAGGATAAAGAAGAGTCCTATTATCAATCCTGCCCATTCATGAAATGAGAGGCCGTAAAATGATCTTGGATCCATCAACAAAAGCATAACAATTGTGAGAGAAAGGCTGAGAAAAAATTTGTAAACGTTCATTTTAAATAATTACAAGAATAATATACTTATCAAATAGACCTCATGCACATAAATATTATTCCGCTTATTGCAGGCATTAACCGAACATTAACGTGATTTACAAAATATTAATCCGTTAGATAGCCCCTGTAATCGTTGAAAACCAGGCAGAAATCATTCCCATTTAATGGGATCGTGCATTTTTAATCGTAGTTCTGGTTGTTATATTCATCACTTTCACCTCCGCCTCCGCCTCCACCTCCGAATCCAAATCTTGGATTAACAACATTATTGTAAATTGAACCAAATGTGTAGGTTAACCCTATCCCTCCCTGAATTCTGTACTGCGTTGAAAGTTCCCTGAGCTGCAATAATCTGTCGGCATCAGATATTCCACCCTTTTTCAGATTTATCTGGTCATTAAGATAAGCTACGCTTCCGTTAATCTGTAATGTTAAGCCTTTGAAGATCCTAAGATTAAGAGAACTAATTAATTCAAGACGATTTTTTGATAAATCATTAAAATAGGCTGAACCCAATAAAGCCAGATTTACAGAACCCCACTTTTCCTGTATCTGGAAAGCAATATTAAGTTCCTGTTTGAAAAGAGTTTCCTTAACCTGATTATAAATAGTGGAATCTATATAGTTATTGTACTGTAGTCCAACGCTATATAAAAATCTTAATTGCCTGTGGGTTGCCTCAGAATATGGGAAAAGATCGTATTCAATTGATGGAAGAAAGTCAGTCCTGAAATCATAATTTTCTCTTGTCGAAGATATGATATTCCATTTAGCACCGGCTGACCAATGATCACCAAGGCTCTTAACAAACAGGTTATCACCTCGAAATTCATTCGTTTTATAGGTGGTATCAAATACTTCGTCCTCAATGACCCTCCTTTGGTTATAGAACTGATCAAGTTCAATTTCAAGTTTTATATCCGGCGTGACTTTTGTGATATTTATTCCATTCATTAAATTAAGTTGTTTATTTGATTCTTCTGACTGGAATTGGGGTTCTGTTGAAAGTGTAAACACCCAGTTATTCCATTTGTCAACGACTTGTTCCTGTTCCATTTCCGAATTGTGTCTGATTTCAATCTCGCTGAAAACCGGTGTCCTGGCTACATATTTCATTAATCCCATTTTCAGCATATTTGTTACCTTCTCTCTAACGATTGTACTTGTCTCGTCAGGACTGCTGGTGTAAACCAGTGTATCATTCATACCTTTAAATGTATCCAGCCCCTGGAAGGTAAAAGTATATTGCGATCCTCCGCTACCGGCATTCTGTTGTGTTATGAGGATAAAAACCTGAGCTTCTTTTACATCTCTGACAAAGTTTACAAATGTGATCTGCTGCCGTATATAATTCATATCACAGCTTTGACAATCAAGAAATATTTTGACTGCTCCTTTTCTTAATGTATCGGATGTTGGTACCTTTTCCTGTGCAATTACAGTCTGTGAAATAGATGCTATCAGAAAAAGGCATGATAGTGTTGTAAGAATGTTCTTTTTCATTGTATAAAATTGTTATAGAATTTGACAGAAAAACCTGTTTGACCCCCGTGCCATATCTTAAATTCTGAGATTCTGGCTTTACTGATCAGTATTCTTTCAGGAACAGTTATTTTCAGATTCACTGATAAACGGTTTGTAAACCAGATATCTATATCCTTTATTGCTTTTCTTGAAATGATATACTGACGGTTGGCACGAAAAAAATCTTCAGGATTCAATAAATCTTCAAGTTCATCAAGTGTATAGTCAAACCGGAAAGTCCTGTCTTCAAATGTAAAAGCCTTAACAATGCCGGCATCAATATAAAAACAAGCCAGGTCACTTGTCTGAACAGGTATTAATTTGTCTCCTTTTGAAGGAATCAGAAAATGTGTTTTATATTTTGATGCCTTTCTGAAGGATGAAATCAGGCTATTAATGGCAGACTGCATAGTTTCTGTATTTGAAAGTCCTTTCAGTTTTTTCAATGCTGCCTGTACATCCGGTACTTCTATTGGCTTCAGTAGATAATCAATGCTGTTCACTTTGAAAGCTTTCAAAGCATATTCATCATAAGCAGTGGTAAAAATAATCGGGCAAGTGATATTTATATGTTTGAAAATTTCAAATGCCGAACCATCAGACAGATGAATATCCATGAAAACGATATCCGGCTGCATATTTTTTGCAAACCAATCAATTGTTTGAGCAATTGATTCAATAACAGTGATTACTGAAATATCTTCGATTTCTTGCAGAATATTCAGTAAATGTTTTGAAGCAAGAATTTCATCTTCAATAATTAGTGCCTTCATCCCTCACTGCTTAATTAAAGGTATTTCCACTTTGAATTGATTATTTTCAATGCTGATAGTGATATCTTTCCCAAAAAGTAATTGATACTGTTTTGACAGGTTTGTCAGACCTATTCCGGTACCCTCCTCCTCAGAGAGTTTCTTCTGGATATTATTTATTACAAAAAGGCCTTCATTTTCAGTGGTCGAAATATCGATTCTGAGAGGTCTAAGTTTACTGATCTCATTATGTTTGATGGCATTCTCCACCAGGGTCTGGATTGTAAGAGGAGGCAATCTGTGTGAAAGATAGTTCTCATCAATACTTGTGTTTACCGAAAGGTTGGAATCAAACCTCATCCTTATCAGGAAAAGATAAGATTCCATAAAATCCATCTCCTCTTTAAGGGTAACAAGCTGTTTTTCATTGCTCTGCAAAGTATATCGAAGCGCTTTAGAAAGGCTGTTAATATAATTCTGAGCAGTATCAGGAGCTTCGTTGATTAAAATTTTGAGAGCAGTAAGGGAATTGAATAGAAAATGCGGGCTTAATTGATTCTTAAGTGATTCAAACTGACTTTGAAGTGCCTCCCGTTTTAAAGCTTCATTCTCCAGTATAATGGTCTGTTTCTGAAAGATCAGTCGGATTATCAGGACACAACCAACAACGAGGCCAGAAACATAAAAGTTAGTATAATCAAATTCGTCCCTGTGACCTCTTGGCCTAGGTCCTGTATCTATCATATTTTTAACTGAATATAACAGCTCATTTAGAATAAATACGGAAATCACGGTCAGAACAATCGCCAGAATAATATTCAATATTTTTAATCGTCCGTGTCTTTCAGCAGGATTTAAAATGAAAAAATTTAATGTAAACATCAGAAGAGCTACAATATAGGTTATCAGAAGCTCCGCTCCAAGATGAGTAAAACTTGGCATGAATCTAGTATCAATACGACCACCTTCTTCTCCAAAAAGGTAATTCATAACCATTGGGAAATTGATTGTAATAGCAATTGCCAGTGCTAATAACAGGACTATATAAAAATATTGTTTCTTTAGATTTGTCTGCATTTAAATCAAGGTCAACTGTACTAATCCAATATCATACCAACTTGCATTTTTACCAGTAATATTAATTTTGTTACAAATATACTTAAAGCAAAGTGACAGGTTGGAGAAAATAAGTGAAACAGTAAAAATCAGGTCTGAACTTGTTTTAATAAAGAATGAAGTTTTTTTAGTTCACACAACTTTAGCTACCTGATAATTAAAATAAAATAACTATTTTCATTTCTCTTGCATAATTTTGTATCCTGTAGTTTTATTAAAACATAAATGATCCATTTATATGAAATTTAATCACTGCCTGTTATTGTTTTTCTCAAGCCTACTGCTCTTCGTATCGCTTTCCTTAAATGCTCAGATTTCTTTTGGGAAAGCTGAACTGATAAATGACGGCTGGATGTTTCAGTTGAAAGATGAAGCAGATGCCTTTAAATCTGAGTTTGACGATAAGTCCTGGAGGAGACTGGATTTACCCCATGACTGGAGCATAGAAGGATGGTTAAGTCCTTCCCTGGCCAGCTGTACAGGATATTTACCCGGTGGTATAGCCTGGTACCGTACAGAGCTGAAAATACCTGCCGACTATAATGGCAGGAAAGTATTTGTATATTTTGAGGGCGTATATAACCGCAGTTCTGTATACATAAACGGACAATTGCTGGGATACCGGCCTAACGGTTATGTTTCATTTTCGTATGACCTGACACCCTATCTGAAATACAGAGGCACAAATATTCTTGCTGTCCGTGTGGATCACAGTCAATCCGCCGATTCACGATGGTATACTGGTTCCGGCATTTACAGAAATGTCTGGCTGGTAACATCCAGTCCGCTGCACTTTGACATGTGGGGTGTAACCTATAAGACCCGGCAGTTAACTGATAAGTCAGCAGTGATTCAGGTAGATGCTGATGTAAAAAATGAAACAGGAGCTGAAGCTGAAACTCAAGTAGTAATGCAATGGATAGATCTGTCAGGGAAAATAGTAGCTCAGAAATCTCAAAAAAAGAAATTACCGGCTGCCTCCATAGTTAAGTTTACTTCCGATCTGACCATAAAGAATCCGCACTTATGGAATGTGGAGGATCCATATCTGTACCAGCTGAAAACAGTTTTGTCAGTCAATGGAAAAATAGTTGATGAATCAGTTTGTAAAACCGGGATCCGTACGCTGCAGTTCGATCCCGATAAAGGATTTGCCCTGAACGGAAAATGGATGAAGATGAAGGGAGTTTGTATTCATCATGATGCAGGAGTGCTTGGTTCGGCAGTTCCGCGTCAGGTTTGGGAACGCCGTTTAAGAACATTGAAATCTCTGGGCTGTAACGCCATCCGTATGAGTCACAATTTACAGGCACCCGATTTATATGATCTGTGTGATGAATTCGGATTCCTGGTCATAGACGAGGCGTTCGATGAATTTGAATTTCCCAAGAATAAATGGCTTTCGGGATGGAATGTGGGAGACCCCGGCTTCCAGGGCACATTTGATTTTTTTGAGGAATGGAGCGACAGGGACCTTGCATCGATGGTCCTTCGCGACAGGAATCATCCGGCAGTAGTGATGTGGAGCCTGGGAAATGAAGTCGATTATCCAAACGATCCCTATTCGCATCCGATATTAAATGGAAGCGAATTCAATCAGCCGGTCTATGGAGGCTATGATCCGAAAAAGCCGAGCGCTGAACGTCTTGGACCTATAGGGAAAAGGCTTTCGGAGGTTGTACGCGCTATTGATACTTCGCGTCCTGTCACAGGTGCTCTTGCAGGTGTTATTATGACCAATGAAACTGATTATCCAAAGTACCTTGATGTGGTAGGATACAACTACACTGAAAACCGTTATGCAATCGATCATAAAAAATTTCCGGACAGAATATTATATGGAAGTGAAAATGGTCATGGTTATTCTATGTGGAAGGCTGTCCGTGATAATGATTATATTTTTGGTCAATTCATCTGGACCGGATTTGATTATCTTGGAGAAGCCCTGGCATGGCCTTCACGTGGATTTAATTCTGGTATGATAGATCTTGCAGGATTCATTAAACCGAGAGGGTATTACCGGATGTCGATGTGGCTGGAAAGCCCAATGACTTATATTGGTACCTACCTGCTGACCAAAAGAAGCCGTCCTATATTGTCAGATTCAGCTCTTCCCATCTGGAATTATTCCGACGGAGATACCATTCGTGTGGTTTGTTATACAAATTGCCCGCAATCTCAGCTGATCCTTAACGGCATGCCTGTGGGACAACCAAAAAATCATGATGATAATGTTGGAATTATTTACTGGGATATACCCTACAAGCCCGGTAAATTAGAAGTGACCGGGTTGAAGGAAGGGAAGGAAATTGCACGGTACTCGGTTCAGACATCCGGCCGGCCAAATACAATTATTGCCACACCTGATAAAACCGTATTATCGGGGGACAAGGATTTAGTTCAGATTACCATTCAGATAGTCGATCAGGACGGAGTTCCTGTTTTGCTGGCAGATGATATGGTTACCTGTACAATTTCAGGGCCTGCCCGGCTCTTAGGGCTGGAAAGTGCAAACAACACCGATATGACCAGCTATCGTGATAATTTACATCGGGTTTATAACGGAAGAATGCTAGCATATCTGCAAACGACAGGAGAGGAGGGCGAAGTCAGTATTACCTTTTCGGCCCCGTGGTTGAATTCAGGAATTGTTTCCCTGAAAGTTTTTCTTTCCGGCTTTTGAAAGCTTAATACATCGGCTGGATCTGCCAGGATGATCCTTAGCGCCTTTGATATCCTGTTGTGTAGTCATTGAAAGACCTTCTCCAGTCAGTAAGAAGAGCAGACTGAAAATAACAATAGTTACTTTTTTAAAATTGTATTTTTCTTATTTAACTTTCCCATTTGCATGACTATACCTTTTTATTCACATTAATTTAAAATGGGGAAAGTAAGCTTATTACTTTTAATAAGTTGCTTTATATTTCTATGGAAATCCTTAATGAATTTTTTATGAAAATGGGGGTAAAGTAAATTGTCACGAAGCGAAGATTCGCTTTTAAAATAACTCCGATGGACAATTTTTGTGCGACCCTCTCCATTATCAAAAAACTGTATGGTCTGTTTCCCCAGCGATTTATTATTATCGATATAACTAAACTCTACTATTTGTTGTTTCTGGTCAATATTGATAATCTCAAATGCGACTGGAATATTGAATAGTCCTTTCATCAGTCTTATGTTGAGAAAATAAACCTGACCAGTATCAATTTCAGGTAAATAGGGATTATTCGTGTATATAACAGAGTTTGTAGGCTTTGATATCAGTAATCCAAACTGGATAGATCGACCGTTGCACATTTTAACGGGATTAATATGCCTGTAGAAATCCCAGACATTCGAAAGTTTATTTTTCAGATAAAATGTTTTTTCAATGACATTATAATCTGATGCATCGATGTCCTTTTTCCAACTGGCATGAATGGAAGAAAAGTCATTCATCTGATCAAATGATCTCGATACCAGGTATTTGCGGATTTTCTTCTGAGGTATTTCTTCGAGGTCTATGGTTTTATGACTCTGTGAAACACTTGGCAGGGATGAGAATCCTAAAATCATGAGAAGGATAATCACATATAAATTGACTGTTCCGGATTGTAATTTTCTAAATATCATGCCATTAAATCTGCTTCTAACTTTCCCTGAGAATAGATAAAACTACTTGATAATAAATAGCAAAATATACCTATTGTAACTGTTTTCATAGAAGTTGGGTTTAGGCAATTTAATGAAAAAATTCCAAATATTCACCTTATAATCACAATCCTGTTCGCAGAGCTTGTCAGTATTAATTTATCCGGTCAGGAACGGAGATTTAATATTTCTCTTGCTGAATGGTCGTTACACTTCTCATTGTCAAAGGGGAAAACTACCAATCTCGACTTCCCCGGAATTACTAAGACTGTTAATTTTGACACAGACGGAAACGAGACAAGAGTTGATTACGTCAAAATGATGAAGATAATTGCCGATTCAAAATATTCCGGATATATCTATGTTGAATATGAAGGCACCAAACAATAATTGATCTCATTATAAGAGGAATACTACTTCTGGAAGCTTTTTTTTAATAACTTTACTAATCCTTAACTTTATAGATGTAAATATCATCTCCTGGTAATAAAGTTTCAATTCGTTCCAGCTTATAATCAGTTTTTTCGATTGTATCTAATATTTGTTTTCCAGTCATGAAGGCAGGAAAGTGAGCTCTTTCTATATTAATTCCGACGGTTGCCATGTTTCACGATCATTCTGCCCCAGGACGATAATTACTAAAAGGGTATGTGAGAGAGCAAAAATATATAATACATTTATAAATAGATTTTGAAAAACGCAACAAGGCATTACAAACACCAGCAAAAATTTGGAGTGTAAAAAAATCAGGAAAGGAGTACGCAATGACTGAGAACAGATCAAATCAAAACAGCACTGATGAAGACATCACCATTAAAAATCAAATGGAACAAATGGTGAATTCTTATGACAAATACATGAAAAGAATAACCTTAGGCCGGGAAGATGCTCTGCGAAGAATGACTATAAACCTGGCACTGGTAAAACCGGGAGATTGTGTCCTTGAAGTTGGATGTGCTACCGGTACATTAACTCTTGCAGCAAAACGACAGGCAGGTCCGACTGGCAGTGTTTTCGGGATTGATATCATCCCCGTAATGATTGAAGCCAGCCAGAAAAAGGCCGCACAGGCCAAATTGGATATCACATTTCAACTAGGGAACATTGAAGATATTCCCTTTCCGAATGAGAATTTTGATGTTGTAATGTGCAGTTTCATGATTTTCCATATGTCTGAAAAGGTAAGAAATAAGGGAATTGAAGAAATTTATCGTGTTCTCAAACCCCAGGGAAGATTTTTGGTGCTTGATCTAGCTTTACCGCAACGTCCTATGTCAAGGAGGATCTTAAAGTTATTTTTAGGATTTATGTTAAAACATGATTTAAAAGAATTACAACCTATAATGGAATCATCGGGTTTTTCTCAAATAGAGATTTCTCAGGCAAAGTTCCGTGTTCTGGGGCTTCCGGTGCTCTCTTTTGTGCGCGGAATCAAATAGTATGAAAATAAGATCGATCTTAATTGGATTATTTGCAGGCTTACTTTTTGGTGTGGCAACTCCATTGAGTAAAATCATATTATCTCAGCTCAATAGTTTCCATTTGGCGGGATTGTTATATCTGGGTGCGGCATTAGCATTTCTTCCCTATATAATAAAAAACAGAAAAGCTGAGATTAAAGCATTAAGGCAAACAAGTAAGAAGAGGTATTTAGGCGGAGTTATCCTCTTTGGTGGAATACTGGGTCCTCTGTTTTTAATGATTGGTTTAAAAACCGCTAATGCCATGTCTGTATCCATATGGCTGAATATGGAACTTGTAGCTACTGCAATCTTTGGAGTTTTGTTATTTAAAGATCATTTGGATCGTTATGCAATAGTTGGAATATTGTTAACTCTGTGTGCGGGAGTTATTATTTCCTCTCAGGAAACATCAAGTGGTATTATTTCTGCAATCTTCATATTATTAGCATGCATTTCCTGGGGATTTGATAATCATTTTTCTGCAATAATAGATGGAGTTTCACCCCAGACAATAACGTTTGTAAAAGGTGTTTTCGGAGGTATTACAAATTTAACGATAGGCATGTTTTTAAGTAACTGGCAAATTCAGTTAAACTATATTCCTGCAGCTCTTTTAATTGGTGTCTTTTCATACGGTATCAGTATAGTTCTCTATGTTACTTCAGCACAAAATTTAGGAGCAACAAGAGGTCAGATACTATTTAGTACAGCTCCGTTCTGGGGGATATTTGCAGCCTGGATATTCCTTGGAGAGCCTTTAACTCTGATAGTTATGATTTCCTTTTCAATCCTGGTACTAGGGATAGTATTTACTAATATAGCCTCACATGGGCATACGCATTACCATAAGGGCATGGTTCATATACATCTGCATAGTCACGATGATGACCATCATGACCATATTCATGAGGGGGATGAAGATAAAACTCTGAAACATTCACATCTGCATGAGCATAAAGAAATTGAACATATCCATAAACATTATCCTGATCTGCATCATCGGCATGAACATTAAGCTATTTTCCTGATTTTATTGGTTAATATTATTCTAAAATGCAATGCCGATATTGAGACTTATTGAGTTGGTAAATTTCTTATAAGGGATCTCATCAGAAAATTTGGCATATTCCAGTCTTTGCAATTCATATGCAAAGCCACCAAACACTGCAAATCTGTCGGAGATATTAAACCAGATCCCGCCTGTAGCATGAAAGTATAACCCTTCAGGATTGTTTTTCACAGTATCAGTATCAAAGCCTGTTGAATTACCAATTCCAATTCCTAAGTATGGTGTGACCTTCTTTGATGAAAATGTCGTTCTTATATCAAGGAAAACCGGTATCTGGACATCGCTTGAGACAAGATGCCAGTCCGGATGATTTGCTGGTTTGTCATAATATTTTCGGACACCAATTCCAAGTCCTATTGAGGTATGACCTATATTAAAACCATTAATGAAGTTAAACCTGAAGTTGTTCATTCCGTATTCACTGACACGCAAAGCATAACCCATCTCAATTATACCGCGATAACATTTTCTGCGGCTGACACTCGTCGATCCATAGTAATTCTGGGTTACAGGAGCTTCATTTACCCTTGTCTCCCGGGCAGGTTGAGTCACAGGAGCTCTCTGAGTACCCTGGGAGACTGTAGTCCCTTGAGTTCCCTGGACAGGTTTAGTCTCAGTAACTCTCGGAGGACCCTGAGCCACTGTCGTTTCTTTTGTTTCCTGTGCAGGTTTTGTTTCTGTAATTCTTGGCGGACCAGGGGCTACTGTTGTCTCTTTAGTGTCAGGAGCAGGTTTTGTGACAGGAGCTTCCGTTACTACTGCAACTTCTTCAACCTTTTCAATTGCAGGAACCTCAGGAACTGCTTCAACAACAGGAGCTTCTGCTACTACAACTTCTTCTGCGGCAGGAACAGCAGGAGCCGCCTCAACAACTGGGGCTTCCGCAATTACCACAATTTCTTCTGCTGCAGGAACAGCAGGAGCCGCTTCGACAACAGGCGCTTCCGCAATTACAACAACTTCTTCCGTTGCAGGAACAGCAGGAGCCGCTTCAACAACAGGCGCTTCCTCAATTACAACAACTTCTTCCGCTGCAGGAACAGCAGGAGCTGCTTCAACAACAGGGGCTTCTGCAGCTACTACAACTTCTTCTGCTGCAGGAACAGCAGGAGCCGCCTCAACAACCGGGGCTTCCGCAGCTACTACAACTTCTTCCGCTGCAGGAACAGCAGGAGCCGCTTCAACAACAGGCGCTTCCGCAATTACAACAACTTCTTCCGTTGCAGGAACAGCAGGAGCCGCTTCGACAACAAGGACTTCTGCAGCTACTACAACTTCTTCCGCTGCAGGAACAGCAGGAGCCGCTTCGACAACAGGCGCTTCCGCAATTACTACAACTTCTTCCGTTGCAGGAACAGCAGGAGCCGCTTCGACAACAGGCGCTTCCGCAATTACAACAACTTCTTCCGCAGCCGGAACTTCAGTGACCACTTCAACTACCGGAGCCTCTGTGACTACTGCAACTTCTGCAACTACTTCAGCAGCCGGAACCTCAGTGACCACTTCAACTACCGGAGCCTCTGTGACTACTGCAACTTCTGCAACTACTTCAGCAGCAGGAACCTCAGTGACCACTTCAACTACCGGAGCCTCTGTGACTACTGCAACTTCTGTAACTACTTCAGCAGCCGGAACCGCAGTGACTACCTCAACTACAGGAGGTTCTGTAACTACCTCAACTATCGGAGCCTCTGCAACAACAGCAACTTCTGTAACTACTTCAGCAGCCGGAACCGCAGTGACTGAAATATACTGAATCATTTACAGGCAATTTGCCTGACACATACTTCACCGGGAACTTCCAGTACCCGTTGCCATCTATGAAAACATCAGTTATATTGAAAACGTTTACATTATCTCCCCTTAATGCCACAAGAACCAGCTGCCCTCTGCCAGTGGCTCCCGTAGTTTCATTCCAGGTCTTGTACCAGTTGGTCTGATCCTCTCCTTTTATGTCATTTTTATCAATATAGATCCAGGACACAGAAGTTACATTCACGTTGTTATACCTGAATATTCCATCACCCGGATCCTTGTCCTCAGATATTGAGCTAAACTTGTATCCAATGCTTCTTTTAACTCCAGAAGCACCTGGAGTGATCTTGTTATCCTGCGTTTTCTCCTTGTCTGTGTTTTTATCTTTCTGGGCAAAAGATGTTGCACCGACAAGAAGGAAGATTAAGATTGTAAGTATCCGTTTCATAGTACAATTTTTTATGAAAGTGAGGTTAAGTTAGAGCTAAATTATGGATCTGCAATAGAAATTCTGCTGAAATAAGTCCTTGTGAACAGAAGAGGTATCTGATAACTTAATTTCTTAAACAATCGAAATATTTTCTTTTTCATATTAGTACAAATGTTCCTTTTTGTAATTACTTTTAGAAGTAATTTATCAGGAAATAAATTGCACAATTCAGGATAATCAAATCTTTAATTTAATCAGCATGGACAAGGAAAATGTTAACAAAAAAGGTACAGGAGGCAAGACCTTCACCCGGAGGAGCTTTCTGAGAACCACAACTGCAGCGTCTGCTGTATTTACTATTATCCCGGGTGTTGCCATGGGCAAAAAACTTGGATATCAGGCTCCAAGCGATACTCTTAATGTCGCACTGGTTGGTGCCGGCAGCCAGGGTTCCGGTGATATCGGCAGTATTTGCAAACCGGAAGTTGCAGCAGCATCCCCGGGCATGTTTGGCATGGCTGCCAAACCAGGTACTGAAAAGCTGGTAGCTGTCTGTGACGTTGACTGGGGCTACGGTCCTGTACTTGGCACTTTTGAAAAATATCCCAGTGCCAAACGGTATAAAGACTGGAGGGTTATGTATGATGAAATGTCAAAATCAATTGACGCTATGGTTGTTGCAACTGCTGACCACAGTCATGCCAATCCTGCAGCAACTGCCATGACTCTTGGCAAGCACGTGTATGTTGAAAAACCACTAACTCATTCAATTTACGAATCGCGCCTCCTGACCAGGCTGGCTAAAAAATCGGGTGTAGCCACTCAGATGGGCAACCAGGGTTCTTCCGGTCCGGGTGTCCGCCAGGCATGTGCTTGGGCATGGGCAGGTGAAATAGGGGAGGTACGTAAGGTAGCTGTATGGTCAAGTCGTCCTATCTGGCCTCAGGGTCTGGATACTCCTACCGATGTCCAGAAAGTACCTAAGACTATGGATTGGAACCTTTGGATAGCCCACATGCCTTTCCGCCCCTACAATAATGCCTATACTCCCTGGAATTTCCGCGGATGGTGGGACTTCGGAACTGGCGCTTTCGGTGACATGGCTTGCCACAATATGCACCCGGTATTTAAAGTACTGAAGCTGGGATATCCTGTCAAAGTTGAGGGTCAGTCGACAACACTTAAGAAAGACGCATGTCCTCATGCCCAGATAGTAAAAATGACGTTCCCTGCACGTCCGAACCTTCCATACATGGCACTTCCTGAAGTTGAAGTAACCTGGTACGATGGCGGATTCCGCCCAATGATCCCGGGAGTGCTTCCTGAAGGAAAAACATGGCAGGGCGAAGGCTGCGCTCTTTATGGTACAAAAGATACACTAATTTTAGGAAGCCATGGTTCAGATGCATACCTTCTTTCGGGAAGGACCCCGAAATCACCCGAGGTTTTAAGGGTAATTCCTGATAATAACCATTATATGGATTGGGTTAACGCATGTAAAGACCCTGAACTTCGCGATAAGACAGCATCCCACTTCGGTGAAGCAGGTCCTTTCAACGAAATGGTATTGATGGGTGTCCTGGGCGTACGGTTGCAAAAACTCAACAGGATATTGGATTGGGACGGTGAAAATATGCAGTTTACAAATATATCAGATACAGAGAAAGTATCTACCTGGTCGGAGATGTTTGATATAGGTAAAATGATGGCTGCTGCAAGCGCTGCTGCAAAAACTGCAGGCGGTGCAGCTTCGGGCCGTGGTCAGGCGCCTGCCGCCGGTCCTGGTGGTTTTGGACCAAGGGAAGATCCGAGTTCCAAGAATGTAAAGGAATTTGTAGCATCAATGGTAAAGCATGAATACCTGAACGGTTTCAAATTACCTGATATGCCTGCATAAACTTTTATAATCTTAATTAATTAAAAGGGCATCCCGGTGTAACTGAGATGCCCTTCTTTTTACTAAATGATCATCTATCCAAGGATAATATTCACTTTATGTTCTTTACCATCTCCAAAAACAGGTATCAGATTTGATTTATGCAGTTTGCCATCAACTGTTACTTTCTGTACTCCCTTGGATTTGCCATCAGGATTTACGACTTCAATGAGATAAGTGGCACCTCTGAATTTCCGGGTTGCCTCAAATCCTTTCCACGAGGAAGGAATGCACGGATCAATTAAAAGTCCATCGAAATCAGGGCGAATACCTAATATATACTGCGTGATAGCATAGAAATTCCACGAGGCGGTACCTGTCAGCCAGGAATTCTTAGCTTCACCGGGCTTGAAAGCATCTTTCCCTGCAATCATCTGAGCATATACATAAGGTTCGGTCTTATGCAGATCGCTTATTTCTTCAAGGTACGAAGGACATATCTTCCTGTAATACTCCCATGCACGATCACCATTGCCAACAACAGTTTCGCCAATCATGATCCAGGGATTATTGTGGCAGAAAACACTTCATTTTCTTTGTAGCCTGCAGGATATGATGATATTTCGCCGTATTCAATATAATACCTGGTGAATGCAGGGTTATTCAATACGATGCCATGCTGACAATCAAGACGTTCTTTTACTGCATTCAGCGCTTTTGTGCAAAGACCTTCTTCCTTTCCAATCCCTGCCATGGTACACATTCCCTGAGATTCAATAAAGATCTTGCCTTCCTGATTTTCATTGCTACCGACTTTATGACCGAAAAAATCATAAGCACGGATAAACCATTCCCCGTCCCAGCCACTTTCCTTAATTGTTCTGACCATAGCATCCACATTGTTCTGACCACGCAAAGCCTCATCATTCTTTCCCAGCTTTTTGCAGAGATCAACATAATCGCGGCCATAAACTACAAACAAACCTGCTATCATAACAGATTCAGCTTTAGATCCTTCTGTTTTATTCTCAGTGGTCTGGAATGATTCATCCGGATCATTTGAGAAGCAATTCAGATTCAGGCAGTCGTTCCAGTCGGCACGTCCGGAAAGAGGAAGTCCATGCGGCCCAAGATTATTTACAACATGATCGAATGAAACAGTCAAATGATCAAACAATGTACGGGCAACTGATGCATCATTGTCAAAAGGAACCATTTCATCAAGGATGCCAAAATCACCGGTTTCCTTTATATAACTTATAGTTCCAAGGATGAGCCACAAAGGATCATCATTAAAACCTCCGCCAATGTCATTATTTCCTCTTTTTGTAAGTGGCTGGTACTGATGGTAACATCCGCCATCAGGGAACTGGGTTGAAGCTATGTCAATGATCCTCTCCCTTGCTCTTTCAGGAATCTGATGAACAAAACCTATAAGATCCTGATTGGAGTCACGGAAGCCTATGCCGCGGCCTATTCCTGATTCAAAGAATGAAGTCGAACGGGAGAAGCAGAAAGTAATCATGCACTGGTACTGATTCCAGATGTTTACCATGCGATCAAGTTTGTCGTCACCTGATTTAACTGTGTAAATGCTCAGCAGATTATCCCAGTATTTTCGCAGATCGGCCAGCGCAGCATCAACTTTAGCGGCAGTATCAAACTTTGCTATTGTATCTTTTGCCTTCTTCTTGTTGATTATATTTTTGGATTCCCATTTCTCATCCTCTTTATTTTCAACATAACCTAATACGAATATAAAATCTTTTGATTCTCCGGGCTTAAGTTCCACTTCAATATAGTGTGAAGCAATCGGAGACCAGCCGTGGGCTTCTGAGTTATGAGGTTTGCCTTCAGAGACAACCTGAGGTTCATCAAAACCATTATATAAGCCAAAGAAAGACTCACGGTCAGTATCAAATCCCTGAACAGGCACATTTACAGAGTAGAAGGCATAATGATTGCGCCTTTCTTTATATTCGGTCTTATGATAGATGACTGAACCCTGGATTTCCACTTCCCCTGTAGAAAAATTTCTCTGGAAGTTTTCCATATCGCTGGCAGCGTTCCACAGGCACCATTCGACAAACGAAAAAACCTTAAGCTTTTTGGTTGTTTTTGAATTATTTGTAAGTGTGAGTTTCTGCACCTCAGCCCAGGTTTTCAGGGGTACAAAATACAGAACGCTTGCTGAAACCTCGTTTTTTTCACCTTTTATAACTGTATAGTTCATCCCATGGCGGCATTCATAACTGTCGAGCCCGGTCTTGCAGGGTTTCCATCCTGGTGACCAGATAGTGTCGCCATCCTTTAAATAGAAGTATTTTCCTCCGCTGTCCATCGGGACATTATTGTACCTGTAGCGTGTGATCCGGCGGAATTTGGCATCCTTACAAAAAGAATAACCGCCGGCGGAGTTTGATATGAGAGAGAAAAAGTCTTCAGTTCCCAGGTAATTGATCCAGGGCCATGGAGTACGCGGATTAGTAATTACATATTCCCTTTTTTTATCATCAAAGTAACCGTATTTCATTTTTTTAATTTTTTATTTTGTCCTGATTATTACTGACTTAGTTGAGCTTTGGCTCTTCTATTGTTAAGTTCAATTGTAATTTCATCCATTCTCTTTTGGTTCAATGGATAGAGTGTCATCACACCGGCTGCGATCAATGCAATAATTGTCGGTATCCAACTCATGAGCATTATTATGCCCGGAACTGCGCCTTGTATAGAAATAGTATCCTGCCCATTGTAATTAAATGCTGCAAGCACAAATCCAATAATTGCACCGGCTATGCCTCCTCCGAATTTGGTTGCAAAAGAGCCGGCGGAATAAACAAGTCCTGTAGCTCTTCGTCCATTCTTGAATTCCGAGTAATCGGCAGCATCACCAAGCATTGCAAAGAAGAGAGTCGGGAATATTGCAGCTCCAAACTCCGAAATTATACCGATTATGAAGATTCCTGTTATATTATTCGCATTGCAGAAAGCAAGCAGTGCATTTACAATACCGGAAAAGATAAGAGCATAAATGAACAGATTCCGTTTGCCCAGGCGTTTGCCCAGGGGAGATGTTATCATGGCGCCTGCAATTGAAGCCAGCATTAATCCAACCATATAAGATGCAGCCAATAACTGGTTGTGCAGGTAATGGGTGAAATAGATTACCACAATGCCTTGTTTGATCGAATTGTAGACATTGAACAGCAATCCGATGATAAGGAGAATGATCCAGGGCTTGTTTTTGATCAGATCTTTCAGGTCCTTACCCAAATTTGTTTTTTGTTCTTTGGGAGGTTGCACTCGTTCCTTTGTCGTAGCGAAAGTCACTATCAGGAACAGAGACAGAAATATTGATAAAAGATAAATGGAATTACTATAGCCTTTCTTCTGGTCAATTATGGTTATGTTTTTGGTCTCGAGGTTTTTTTCACCGGAAACGATGAAAGAGTATTCTTTTTGCGCTTCCATCGAAAAGCTTTTACCTTGAGTGGGGACATTTATACTGTCGGCCATCCCTGGATCAGCCCAGGTAAACATCGCTATTCCATCTTTGGTTTTGATATTTACATTTTTGACATCCTTGTTGGTCGATACTGTTACTTCATATTTTTGTGCATCAAGTTTTTGCAGATCAATAGTTGGATTGATATTGCCAAAATGCACGACTAAAAACAGCAAGGCCCCCTGAACCACCATGCCTCCTGTAAATGCGCCAACCATACGATATGATCCCAGGCTTGTGCGTTCTTTATCGTCGCCGGTCATAACAGCCATCAATGCGCCATATGGTATATTATTCGCGGTGTACATAATGAAAAATGTCAGATAGGTAGCATAGGCATAAACTATTTTCCCTGTCGGACCCAGGTTAGGAGATGTAAATAGCAGCGATAATGTTATTCCCAAAGGAACGGCTGTCCATAATATCCATGGACGGAATTTGCCATATTTAGAATTTGTCCTGTCACAGATAATACCCATTATAATGTCGACAATCCCATCGCCGAATCGGGCAATTAACATGAGTACTCCCACGGCGGCAGGATTTATTCCAAAAACGTCGGTATAAAATATAAATAAGAAAGTAGCCACACCGCGCCAGGCGATATTTGCTGCACCGTCTCCAAGTGCATACCCGATTTTTTCTTTTAAGACTAGTTTTTCCACATTTTTCGGTTTTAATGGTTGCTGAAATGAGAATTGAATTTTTGTAAAAAGCCTGATTTCTTCAGATATCCTACCTTAACTCAAATATAAATAAAATTCAGTCATAAATTATTGCTGTGGTATTTACCTCTCAAGGCCTCGCTTGCATATAATACCCAAAGGGTGCATGGTGAGATTCGCACTTACTTTCACAATCAATTATTCTTTATTCAGCTATTTTGTATCAGGATGATGGTCGATATAAGCCTTTAAAATATCTATGTATTTTGCGTCGGTCTGCATTATGTGAGATAAGAACCACTTTCTGGAGAAAGCAAGCATATTATCCAGCAGAACAGGGTTCTTATATTTATTGGCTAAAATGAACTCATCTATTTTGTTTATAAAAAAAATATGCTCTTTTATATGCTTATCAATATCCGGGTAATCTGCCAGCATCATAAGTCGCTCTTCGGTCTTGAAATGATATTTCAGGTACTCTGACAATTCATTAAGGACCCGACATATTTTATCATTAGTAACGTTCGGTTTATCTTCTGATAATTTTATGATATTATTATAGATTCCGATGAATCGTTGATGTTGTTCATCAACAATCATGATGTTAAATAAATAATCTTCAGCACTTATTTTCAGATTGGGATCTTTTTTCACGGCTTTTTGGATTTACTGTCAAAAGCGGTGCGGGTCATAACACCCCATCCCTTTGTATTTTTTTTAATAAAGAAATCATAATTTCCGGAAAGGGAAAAGAGAACATTCAGCGGGTGATAAAAAATCATTTCTGCCATTGCGACAAAGATAGCCTGAAAAATAAATTTATATCCTTTGTATTTTTTGAAAATATATGATTCATAGAATAATGCAAATGTAGAGAATGCCAGTGAGAAAGAAAAAACGAATAAAATTACTATTAAGAAAACTTCTACATCAATTCTTCCCAAAACGACCATTATTATGAAATAAATAAATCCTATAAATTCCAGTATCGGAGCCAGCCATTCAAACAAGACCCAGTAAGGAAAACTTATCATTCCGATCCGGCCATATTTTGGATTTAAGAACATCTTCCTGTGTTTTCTGATAGTATCTATTGCCCCTCTTGTCCACCTGTTGCGCTGTCTGAAAAGTATTTTAAAAGTCGATGGTACTTCAGTCCAGCATAAGGGATCAGGAATAAAGGCTACTTTATATTTGTTTATTTTATTTTCATGCATGTATCTGCGCATGCGTACCACCAGTTCCAGATCTTCGCCCACACTACTGGCATCATAACCTCCGGCGGAAACGACAATATCCCTGTCAAATAGGCCAAAAGCTCCCGATATGATCAGTAATCCGTTTGCTTTGCTCCATGCCATTCTTCCCAGGGTAAATGCCCTGAAGTATTCCAGAACCTGGAACTTAGCCCAAATATTTTTAGGGTAGTTGACTTTTAGAATTATACCATCCTTTATTTCACAGGAGTTGGCAATGCGCACTACTCCTCCCGATGCAATTACTTTTCTTCCACCTTCTTCTTCCAGAAAGGGTTTTACCATCCGTAAAATGGCATCCTGTTCAATAATACAATCAACATCAATTGTAAGGAACAGATCGCTCCTCGACACATTAATGCCTGCATTCAGAGCG
Source organism: Bacteroidia bacterium (assembly GCA_026391215.1). GTDB lineage: Bacteria > Bacteroidota > Bacteroidia > Bacteroidales > VadinHA17 > LD21. The sequence goes on along the minus strand of JAPLDX010000090.1, from coordinate 71,786 downwards.
TCAGCCTTTCCTCCATTCTCCTTATCAAGAACAATAAGATTAGAATATGCGCTGTTAAATGATTTATAGATGCCTCGAATCCGGGCTGATTTGACTTTATTCTCAACAGCCATTTCAACCTTATTCAGTTCATAATGCTCAATAATTGTCTGCAGAGTATTGTCTTTACTGCCATCGTTTACAATGATCACTTCCACCTCCGGGTAATAAAGTGAAAGCAGGCTGCGGATATTTTGAACTATAGTTTTTTCCTCATTATATGCAGGGGCGATAATTGAGATGGTTGGGAGTTTCTTATAACCAAGTATAGACTTATAATTAAAATATCTGTTTTTATTTTCGTAGAATCTTAGTTCAAATGCCGACAAAATGCCGATAAAAATATATGAAAAATACAGTGCCAGGGCATAAACCAGGAAGAAAAAATTAAAAACATAATTGACGATATCCGACATATTCATATCATTTAGCCTAAGTTCAAATCAACCAGTTCATTATATGCAGCAGCAATATTCCTGTCGTCGGATCCTTTATAAGAAAGGAAACGCTCCACATTGTTTGCAAAAAGGATCGTGAGTGCTTCAATCTTTAATAGAATGCTCTCATTTTTTATTACCCTGTCTACAAAATCAGATATTTCTGTATTTTGTTTAAAAGAGGTTAAAGACTTTAATATCAGTTTCTTATAATTGAAAGTCTCGCTATCGAATCTTTCAATCATAAATTTTAAATCCTCGTCCGTTCCTGCAAAGAAGGCGAAAGCTTCCCATGCTACCTCATGAAGGAATGCATCATTGATTTCAAGCAGTGGCCTGATCATTTCCTTGTATTCGGCTTTATTCCTGACCTGAATCAGCAGTAGCCCGATAGCAATAATACGAGGGGATTTGGATCTAATCAGACTTAGGTATTCAATATCGGCTTTCCTATTCTTTTCAACTTCATTAATGATTACATTGATATCCATCTTTGAAATATAATGCTCATGCTCCAACATTACATTAAGATGATCCGTCTTTGACAGCCTTATGAGCGTTGACATGGCAACTGTACGTAATACATAATTTCTACTTCCTGCGTATTCTACGATTATCTTCCTGTATCCCTTTATTTTCAGACAGGAAATTATCTGAAGTGCAATGATCTTTTCGCTCATTTTTCTGGATTGAAGGAACCATTTGATTTTCTTTTCAAGCCCAAGTTGCCCGAATAGTAATTTGAATTTATCGCTCAGGTCTTCATCAATAATCTCCTGGATCCTGATAATTACGGAGAAAAAAGACACAATCACCAGTTTGTTCCTTAATTTCTTCTTTAAGAAACTGCCAGGTTCCTTTGTCAAGCCGGATTCTTTTAAACGGTCAGAATATATGTACCCGATAATTTTTTCAGAAAATATCAATTCATACTTTCTGTTTATCGCCCCAGACCTGCTGCCTTTATAATCGAAATAGAAACTCAATAAAAGCAGCACAAATACACTTAAGACTGAAATGATAATAATATACACAAGAACGTAAAACCACCATTCTGTCTTACTTTCGAAAGGGTATAAATGATTATAGATATTGTTTCCCCCTATGTGTATATGATAAAAGGAAAGATGATAGACAAAATAAAACAAGAATAAACAGATGAGAAGAATAATTATTCTGGGAAGGTAATAACGCAGATTATTTATAATCACATATTTCATTTTATCCTGTGTCTGTAAATTATTTGCATGATATACCGGTTAATGTAATCATCAGTTACAAATTCCTCATATGCATAACCTGCTGATATCTTTAATTCGTCGGCCTTTCCTATCAACAGGTTTTTGCCCAGCTTGAAACGGTAAGAGTCCAGCTGGAAATAATTATCCGTCTGATTTAGTATGAATCTTTCATCCGGAGAATTACCATAACCCAGTTCCAGGTTCCAATAGGAGAGGGGAAGCTTCCCGTATATGCGGACATCAGCTATCAGTGCGACAGAATTTCCCGGTTTAGCAAAAGCGTAATAAGGTCTTAGGGAGATCCAGATTGAATTTATGTACTTTGCTACAGAACCGGTTATTATACCTATATGAGAATCAGGAAAATACAAATATCTGCCTCCAAGCGAAGCCTCAAAACCTTTCTTCAGCGAGGAATAGTATTCCAGCCCTGCTCTGTGTTTTGGGAATAGATCATAATATAGTGAATAACCATAGTTTAAATAGAAATACCTGCTGTTTTTTAACATATGATAATAATCTGATTCCACCTGCAGGTCATTTTTGGTAAATCTGTTGGCATAATTCAATCTTAGAAGCAGGCTGTTTTGTTTTATCTTAAATGCATAATCAATAAAGGCCATGTGCTGCGCCGCAGGATTATTCTCAGGAAGATAATCAAGAGAATAATAGGCTGTCAGAATGTTCTGTTTTTGTTGTAATAGTATTTCGCGATACAGATTCTTAATCTGGACTAACTCCAGTAAAATCTTATTTTCACTGTCCGCGAACAGCTCTGAAGCTTTTGAGTATTCTCCAAGGTATTTATAAGCAATCAGTCTCTTGATCAGGATATTGTAATCATTATTATAGCCATTGCTAACTGCAATATCTGTCGTTATCAGAAGTTCATCATATTCTCCGTTCCATAATAATACATTTAGCCAGGCATCATATAATTCAGAACTGCGAGGATTTAAATTATAGGCTTTATTTATGTAGTGTTTTGACGAGTCGCTATTCTTTTGCCATGCAAAAACATTGGCAATAAAAACATAAACATCACACCTTGAAGGATTGATACCTAATACTCGTTTTGCATTCAGAAGCGCGCCTTCATAATCATTTTTTCGGGATTGCTCAATAGCGATCCTGAATAAAGAATCCGCATTAACCTGCGAAAAAAGATTAAGTGTCAATAAAAGCTGAACGGTGGTAATTATGTAAAATTTTTGTTTCAAGGGCGATAGTTTTTTCATTTATTATTTCAGGTTGTCGACAATTTCATCAACAACTGACAGGGGCTTAAATGGTTTTGTATAGTAATGATTAGCTCCTCTCTCTATTGCTTTAATTACAAGATCCGAAACACTTTCACAGAAAAAATAAACTGGACATTCCAGTCTTCTATTAAACCTTAAGAATGTTATTACTTCAACGCTGGCTGCTCCGATTATAAAATCATCCAGTATAATTATATCTGGAGGTCGATTGAACTGCTTTTTTTTCAGCTCAATAAATGAGGATATTCTTTCAATTTGAGGTTCAGGTAATTTATTATTGAATAATAGTTCGATTAACCTGATAAATACAAGATCTTCTGAGATAATATAAATACTTAAATTATCTTTCAACATAAAATGGATATATTAAAATCTGTGAAATATAATCCTGTTTTATTATTCAAAATTAGGTGATTATAATTAATTCAACATTAATCAGCTGCACATTCAAGTGAAATAAATAAGTTATCCAATCCTTAAAGATTAATAATCTGCGGGATTTGATTACAAATTGTAAGAAAATTGTCAATGAATTCCTATATAAGAAGCTCTACTGGTATAATTCTAACTGATACCTTTGAATCCCAGCTTAAATACATATCCGATATACTGACCCATAGTCTTAAGGATCCTCATTTTGGATTTATCCTTTCGTTTCTGAGATTTAAGTATCATGGGTACTTCGATAATACTTGCATCTGACCGGATTGCTTTTAATAGTATCTCAAACATGCAGACAAATCCTTTTTCTGAAATTATTGAAGTGTAATTTTGCCTGATCCTTTTAATTAAGCTTATCTGATATACCCTGTAAAAAGAGCTTAAAGTCTGAACTTTGATATTAAAGATAAGACGTAGAAAAATATTGGCAAAAAAGGATATGAGCTTCCTTAAAAACGAAGACTTTTCAAATCCACCGCCCTGTACATAGACAGATGCAAGAACCAGACTGTAGTTTAATCCTGAAATACTAATCATAGTTGGTAAAAGATCAATATCGGAAGTATTGTCCGCTTCAAGAGTTATAATCAGATCCCTGTCATCCTCAGAATGTTCCAGTATCCATTCAAATCCAAGATTAAAAGAATCACCCGGCCCCTGGTTTTTTTCTTTTTCAATAATATGATAAGGTTTTGATTGAAATAAGGCGTGAATTTTCCTGATGGTGTCATCTGTGGATTTATCATCAACAAAGAGGTAGAATTTTTTTTTCTCCGGAAGCACCTTTTGAAGGCTTTCTGATAATAAATCCAGATTAACAGATTCGTTGAATACCGGTATAAGGAAATACAGATTCATTTTATTTCACGCTGCCAGGCGATTGTTTTCTTTAAGCCTTCTTCCAGTGACCAGGCAGGCTCAAAATTAAAAAACTCCTTTAATTTGCTTATATCAGGGATCCTTGCCATTACATCTTCATATTTGCCAAAATCAGAATAGGGAATAAACTTTAACCGGGGATTTAATTTATCTCCATTTATTTGCTTCCATATAAGTCTGGCCAGATCGATGATCGAAATCTCACATTCTTGAGTGGCCCCGACATTAAAGATCTGGTTATCAGATTTTGGATCAGAAATAAATCGGGTGACAGCGTTAACAGTATCTTCAACATATGTGAATGTCCTGGTCTGACTGCCGTCGCCATGAATTTCCATCTCTTCTTTCTGAAGGGCTTTGTTTATGAAAACAGACTGAGGACCACCCCACCATGTTGGATTCTGGTTTGGACCGTAGGCTCCGAAAAATCTCCCAATTGTATAATCCAATCCAAATTCCTCATGGCTCGCAATAATATACTGTTCTCCATAGATTTTCGATATTGCATATGCCCACCTCTTTATTGTTGTAGGTCCGAGAACAAGGTCCGAAGTTTCAGAAAATGGAAGTTTCGTATTCTTGCCATACACATCGGAAGTGGATGCATAGATTATCCTGGATTTATCAGAGATACATTTTTGAACAATTTTCTGAAGGGTATTATTATTATCATCCAATGTCCGGAATGCGTTTGTATATCGCGGGATCTTCTGGGAAGCAAGATGTACAATCACATCTGATTTATGATTTTTAAGACAGTTCGAATCCCTGATATCCCCTTCAATAAAAGTAAACTTATTTAATTTCCTGAATCTGCTGATATTCCTCTCAAATCCAAAGCTGAAATTATCAACGCCAATCACTTCATATCCTGCCTCAAGCAATTTACCGGCAAGATTAGATCCTATGAACCCAGCAACTCCTGTTATAAGTATCCTCATATCAATATGATTAGTTTATTTTGCTATTCAGGCATCTTTCTTCTGAATAATTCAAATTCTGTTGTTTTAAGTTCAATTTTCTCAAATCCATTATTAAGAGTGTCGGAATTTAATGAATTCCTTATGAGCAGATATCCGTGCTTGTTATTCAAATCAGGGTCAAGACTTATGTTCTTATACCTGGCATAGCAAGTATGAAGATTCCAATCGGTCCACATGTCGGGCAAAATATTTACAGTGATGCCTTCTGGCAGCTCAGCTGTAATAACTCTCATATCTTTAATCATATCCTTATTCCTGTTTATATGTCCCGAAAAACAGACAGACAGGATTATTCCTGTTGAGAGCAAAGTTATTCCTGAGATTGTTAAAAGCTTATAGTAAAATGGATTAGAATTTATCCTTTCCATCAATGTTTCAACATGTGGTATGATCATCAGGCTCAGCGAAATAGCAAAGAAAGGCAAACTTGTCAGCAGGTAGTACCCGCTTTGAACCCTGGTTATCATTATTGGAAGAACACCGGATAATCCCAGACAAAGAAACGAAGAGGCAAGATGAAGGTTACTACTTAACTGGTTTAAAGGAAGTTTCTTTTTCCGGCAATAGAGTAGGAATATCATGATCATCCCCAAAAGAGGCAGCAATTCCATTAAAAGCCTGAAGACAATATAAAACCGTGAGGCTTTTGTTGCTTCATTAGCAATAAGTCCAAATGTTACAGTAAGATAGTCAGGCAGGGTTTCTCTGTATCCCGGGATAAATAAAAACAACAGGACCAACGGGAGTGCTGATGAAAACAGAATTAATAGTGTATCGCTTACTACAGACCAGAATGTGCATTTCCTTGTAAACAACCAATAGAAGAATGGGAAAGAAAGAGGAAAAAATGTAACAAAACCCTTTGTCAGAAAACCAAAAGACAGCATGAATCCACTCAGGAAGAGAAAAAGTATCCTGTTGTTTTTCTGGCTTTTAATGAAAAATAAGACTGAAAGACATATAAATATCCCCATTGTATTTTCCAGCATATTATTTACGGAAGCCCACGTGACTGAAGGCATTGCGATCCAGAAAAGCAGGGGCAGCCAGCCTGTAGATGATTTCCTGCCCAGCGATTTCCAGATTTTTACTATTATTAAACCTGTCAGCAGTATTGCAAAAAGAGAATAAAACCGCTCAACAAACCTGCTGTCGCCAAAAATTCTGAAAAAAGTGCTTTCCAGTCCTATTGCCAGGGGCGGATGGTTAATAAATGAAGGGAATATTATTTCCGAAAAATGTGATTGCCAGAAAGTCCCCAGTCCGTTTGCCAGATTCTTCGACATTGTAGCGTACATCATGCCATCCATAAACATACCCTCAGAAAGCAATGAAGGGCTAATGATTATCAGGAAGATCCCTGCAACAGCGATGTAAAAATATGTTCCTTTAAAGCCTTTATAGCCACTTTCCATTTTGAAAACCCTGTTTATAGTAACGGGCTAATAAAGGTACTTTAAAACCTGTAAGAAAAAAAGTATGAAGGTATTTCTGAAAGGGAATTGATCAGATAAATATCTGTGATTCCTTGACGATCTTGCCATTCTCATCAAGGCCATAGATCCTGATACCTACACTCAGTAACGGTTCGCTGATATTATCTATCAGGGAACCCATAATGCCTTTTATATCATCCTGGTCCAGGGTGTCCGTATCTTCAATATCAATGTACAGGTGGATGAAAAAGACATAATCCGGCTTATCTATGGTACTTAGAATCTTTATTATCTTGGCAATCCATATTGATGATGCAGTATTGAAATATTCGAGATTAAGACGAAGATTAGTAGTCTTGTGCGGGGATTTTATATATTCTCCGATCCAGGCCAGGACAGGGTCATAGATTTTGGCCACATTCTCGGGAATTGACCTGCCGGATAATATCAGTTCTCCGGTATATTGATTAAGATCAATCTGTGGGGTCTTTGAGGTTCCTTCTACCAGTAAATTCTTCGTTTCTGCCATAACGGGAAGAAATATTATGCAAAAGTGAGATATTTTTTGAAAAATAAACAGCCATTCGTCAAAAACTATTAGTTTTTGTCAAAAGATTGTCATTTCACAAGCTTAAAACTGAAACCTTAGAAATCCGATTGGCAGGAAAGGAAACTGATAAGAGTATTCCATTTCTCCGGTTTTTGAATTAAAATATTCTGTAAAGATATCCTTGTGATTTGTCATATTCATAAAATCAATAGCAAGTTCGGCACTGAATTTCTCTTTGATAAGCTTATATCCAAAACGTCCATTAAGCCTGAAATAGTCCTTTCTGCGGTCCTGATAAGCCCTGCTCCAGTCAAAATGCCTCACATAATAGTCTGTCGCGATTTGTTCAATATCATATGGCACATATCTCAGGCTCCCTGCATAGGTTACTTTAAAATTCAGGCTGAGATAATTGTATTTCCCAATTTTAAATTCCTTCCCGGCAAGGGTATTAAGTATGAAATTTCCGTTGAAGGCACTATTTCTTTCAATACCATCATAGCCTTTATATTTTGATTCGAACAGGGACCCTGTAAAAAGAGCATAATAACCTTTATCGAGGAATTTTTCCAGGGTTAATTCTATTCCGTAATTTTTACCTGTCCCTTTATTTACGAGACTATCAATGATCGGGAGCTGGTCAAAATAACTATCGCCAAAGTTTATGATTGAATAAACTGGATTCCCTTTCTTTACGGGGATTTCATACAAATGCTGAAAATATGTTTCAAATTTCAATCGCAGATTCTCTGATATCAGAAAGTTGTAGCCAATAACTGAATGCAGGCTTTTCGAGAAGCCAAGTTTCTGATTCATCGGATCATATTCGCCAGGATTTATTTCACTTTCAACTACATAAAACATCCGGGGAATAAGCTGGCTGTGTAATCCGAATCCTATATTTACAGAATGTCTTGGATTAAAACTCCACTTCAGCCCAAGCCTCGGCTCAGCAGAAGATTTGTTGTTAAACGTAAAAAGCATAAAATTGAATCCGCTGTAAACGAGTAAATTATCAGAGAATTTATGCTGCCATTGAACAAAAGATTTCAAAAGATCATAAGTTCCTTTCTGGTCGAGGTTTACTATAAAATCATTTCCGGATTTTACGCTATCGGCGAATTGAAATTTGAGCATCTGAAAACTAATGCCAGCCTGGAATGCGTTTCTTGGATCCGGCTTATACCGGATATTTGTTGAAAAATTAATGCCTTTCTCATCCGATTTCTGACGGTAATATATTGCAGGTACCGGATCCTGGATGGTAAAATTATCTTCAGAAATGTGGCTTATTGTATATGAAAGGCTGATTATGTTTTCGATATTGATTCTGTTATTAATCAGCAGCTTATGAATTAATCCGACTGATCCCATTCCCGATCCGAAGGTAAAATCTTCTCCGCTTCCGTTTTTAAGCTGCGATGTGTCTTTCTTAGAGTCAAACTCATGGTCATAGCTGTAACCGCCTATCCCTATAAGTGAGAATTTCCCGAATTTTGTATTATTTGAAGTAATTTTAAATGAAGCATCCTGATAGTAAGGGATAGCATCTATTCCTACCTTAAAGCCCATTGCATCAACAATGGCAAGCGTTGAGTATCTGTAATTTATCAGAAAGGAAGATTTGTTATTTATTATAGGGCCTTCAGCACCGATTTCAAAACCATTCATTCCAACCTGGGTGACAAATTCGTATTTCAGGTTGCTTGCTGACCGCATTTTGAGATCGAAAACCCCGCTAAGGGCATTCCCATATTCTGCCGGGAAAGCACCCGTGAAAAAATCGGAATTGGTGAGAAGATTATTATTCAAAATACTTATCGGACCTCCGCTTGCGCCAAAGGATGAAAAATGATTTGGATTTGGTATATCAATTCCATCCAGCCGCCACAACACTCCAAGAGGGGAATTTCCGCGAATTACAATATCATTTCGCTGGTCGCAGATAGTGGCTATTCCTGCGAAATTCGAAGCCATCCTTGCTGGATCGCCTATACTTCCGGAATACTTTTCGGTTTCTTCTATTGAAAATGTCCTGGCAGATACTGCAGCATTCTGATTTAACGGCTGATCCTTCTTCAGCTTACTCGTTATTAATACCTCACTCAATGAAGTTACTGATTCTTCGAGTTTTAAATTCAGGTATGTCTCCTTGTTTGAGGTGATAAAAATATTCTCCATGGCATATGACAAATAGCCAATATGGCTCACCTCAACAGTCTGTCTTCCGACAGGTACTTTTTCAATCACAAAATTCCCGTCAACATCAGTCCTGGTACCCAGTACCGGATCTGAATTTCTGATTATTAATACAGCGCCAAACAGCGGAGCTTCGGTTTGGGAATCAACCACTTTCCCTCTGATGTTTTGAGTCAGATCCTGAGAATAAATAACATGATTAATTAAAATGAACAATAATAAAATAGTTGCCCTGTTCATTTTCTTATTTATGTGTTTCCTTATCGAACTTGTACATTAAAGATAAGGAAAAAAACAAAGTCCCGCAAGATCAATGATCTGCGGGACAAAAGAAAACTACTGTTTCTTAATTAATAAGTTTATACCTGTTCAGCAGTTGTAATGATTTGGCTTTCTGCTTCCTTCTGTTTGCATTTCTCCTGGTACTTTTTCTTCCACTTTTTACTATCATTTTTATCTGATCCGCCGGGAGCAACACCAGTGAGAAGGATCTTTGACAGGATAAATAATCCGACTGTTTGCCAGAATGTAAGTTCAGGGCCATTGAACAGTGCAGGTATCAGCCAGTTCCAGAGAGCCTGTATACCGAAAGTCAAAGCTATCATGAAACCAATACCGAGGATACCGAAACCAATGTACTTCAAAACATTTAACACTTTTTTCATACTAATTATTTTTTAATAGTTTATACAATTCTGCCAGATTCTCACGGAGAGAAAGTACCGCATAACGTTTACGCGAGATGAGGGTATTTACTCCCACGCCGGTTCTTTCAGATATCTCCCGGAAGCTTTTTTCCTCAAACTCATTTTCAATGAACACACTTCTCTGCTCTTCAGGTAATTTTGACAGCGACTCTTCAATGGTTTCCCATATCATCTCCTTCAACTCTTCGTCGGCAGGCGTTGTTCCCATCGACGGCAAAATTTCTTCGAGAGTCAGCGGACCTTCTTCTCCATCCGATATATTATCGTTAAAATTGAGTATCACCGGCCTTCTCTTGCGGTATTGATCAGTAATACGGTTGTCTGCGACCTTATAGAGCCAGGCTGTCAGATTTCCAATTCTCCTTATATCATTGAATCCTACGGTAAGCTGATAAAAGACATCCTGCAGGATATCCTCAGCCTGAACCCTGTCGGAAATCCGGTTCCTGATATAGCCGAGCAAACGCTTATGTTCGTCTTTATAGGCAGCTGTTATTCTTTCCGATTCTTTTGGACTCATTTCAAAGGATCTTTACCACCATAGACGAAATGGTAGCGGAAATATTTTAAATTTTTTCAGGAATTTGTGTTCAGGGAATATTGTTTTATGAATCCTGTTGTAATCAGGTATTGTGCAGCAATATATGTTGACATTATCGCAACACCTGAATAATTGAAATCCCAGCTGAACTTATGGACAGCAATAGCTGAATCGGAGAGAACAAATAAAATTGCTCCTGTAAGGACAAGCCAGTAACTGATCCTGTTTACTTTTTCCATCCTGTTAATTGCCCCCGCAAGCATAGTAAGGATCACTATGGCATATATCAAAACAGGCAGACGCATATCTCCAAGATCGCCATATAAATAATATATCAGTCCTGCACCGTACAGTAATAAGATAATCAGCAGATAAAACTGACTTGTGAATATCACATTTTTGCCCGGTGTCAGGAAGAAAGCGACAAGATACATTACATGCGCTATCAGGAAACAGAGAAGTCCCGGAACAAATGAAAACTGCAGGATAATGTCTCCGGCCCATGAAAAAAGAAGGCCGGCTAACATGAGGATGTTAAGACAGTTGGCAAATGGCTTGAGGTTTATTATGAATATGATAATAAGCCATGGTATGATGAGAGCTTTAAGGATATGCTCTGTCAGGGAAGAAGAATGATCCTCCAGTACAATAAATAAGATCCCGGTGAGGAAATAAAGAAATGAGAGTACTTTTGTTTTCATTTCTTAATCTGCTTTCCTGATCAACAATCCTGTTGGAGGAATATCCTGTGATTCAGTATCAGCTGATCCTGTAAAATCATATTCAGCAACAAAAATATTTCCCTGTTCATCCACAACAATATATTTTGTCATTGGTCCTCCCGGCCACACGGGTACGGGATAATCATTCAGAATAGTGCCATCCTGTTGCATGACTTTAAGGTATGAACCTTCATCTACCTGGGCACCAGGTGACTCGGATTCAAAAGTCTGGATATAAATGACATTATTGTCGTCAATATCAATTATATGCGAATTACCAGATGGAAATTTGTACATAAAACTGCCGACAACATTTCCCTGTGAATCAGATACTGTCACTTCCTGTCCGTTTGATGCAGCTGAATAGTTTTTTCCCTCAGTATCAAATACAAGCTGATCTTTCTCTGTATAGGGAAAGCCTCTTAAAAGATGCATGCCATCCACGTCCCTTTTGTAAACATAAAGGATATTGTACTCATAATCAGATATTAAGAGGTTTTTCTCATGATCAAGTGCGAGAATATCCAGATATTTGAATTTCCCTTTTTCTGTATCGGATCCGGTAATGATCTCAATTATATCCTCAGTTTCAGAATCTACTACATAAACTAAATTTGAATAGGTTGCAGCGAGGTACAATACTCCCTTATCAACACAAATATCCATTACCACATTCACGGATCCGTCTTCAGATTTTTCGGGATAGCTTATTTTTCTCACAAAATTGCCGGAATAATCATAAACGAGCACTCTGAAATTAATGGCATCAACAATATAAAGCCTGTTTTCAAAGGCAGCGAAAGAAGGCACAGCATAAATGAATCTTCCGCCTTCAAGCTGTTTATCCACCATCCCCTGACCAATCTCATTTTCCTTTGTGCCAAGCTTCAGGAGAACGACAGTCTGGAGTCCTGTTTCAGGTGTACTTTCCGTACCTGATTCCTTGCCTGTTTCATCCTGTATCTCCTGTTCTGCTTCAGCACTTTCCGCTTTTTCAGGTAAAGTTCCTGAAAGCAGATCAGCCAGCGAAACTATAATCTCTTTTGTGCCGTCTCCGGTAGAAATTACAAGGCAATCCTTACCGTCCTTCTTCTCAAAACTGCTTCCATAGAGCGAATAAGGAGGATCAATTTGCCTTGATTCAGGAATATTCCAAAGCTGAAGCTCTGTTTCAACACGGCCTTCTCCAACAACTGCAGGTGCCTGTTCTACAATTATCCATGTATTACCATCAGTCTTGTCAAGAATTGTATAAAGATGCAGGTTGTCAGAAATGAAGAGATTTCCCTTCTTCTCCTCAGTGTCAAAATAAACAGCTTTTCCATTATCCCCTTCATACACGCTTGTTATGATCATTTTGCCTTTATTACTGCACGAACTTGTTAAAAGAAGTAATAGTGAAAGAAAAAAGGAAAGATTTCTTTTCATGATTAGCCTCCTGATTAAATATTTAATTTTTGAAACTGACATCAATTTACAAAGAAATTTAAAAACAATGTAGTAAATTTATATTTAAGCAGTTAAAATAAGGAGAATCTGATGATAAACGTGGTTGGCAAATGAATATCAAGATCAGCATTCTGGCAATAATAACTATGTTAATACTAAGTTCATGTTATCACATGGAACTGATCTATTCTTTTGAGAAATCATCCGGAGGAGTAATGGTTGGCTCTTCATGCTATTACCTTGCTCAGGTAAGAGAATATCGCAATCCAAAAGGTATCAGCCGGTTTCCTGACGGAGGGCAGACAAAGGAGATCAGGCAGATTTTTGGACTTTTTAAGACAGACAGTATCAACAAAAAAACTGTCCTGGCAGCCAGACTTGGAGATGTGTATGGCTGGCCTGTAAGGTACAAAACACGTATTGAGAAGAACAATTCTGATATTGCCATTGGCATAGTGAATATTAATCTGCCTGATTCGATAAATGGAATATATCTGTATAATATTGATTCAGGTAAAATTCTGAAGTATTCAAATGAAGAGGCTTCCCCGACACTTGCGATAACAGGCTCACAGATAGCTTACTGCAGTAATAAAATATTGACGGTTGAAGATTATTCCATTAAAACATCAATAACAAGGTATCCTGTTGAAATAACGCCGGTATATATAAGCTGGGAAAATGAAAATGAAATATTTCTTTTCTGCTCTGATCCGTTCAGGGTCATGAAGCTCAATCTGCAAAACGGCAAAATAGATTCTTCTGGTATGGAGTATATTTCCAATTATAAACAGGAACTTGGCGCAGCTGACATAAAGAATATTGTCACAATAACAACATCCGAACTAAGGAAATTGATTGACAATCAGTAAAAAACATTCTTTTTGCCGTCTGCATTCCTGTAGCTATATTTGTATAAGAAACCATTATTTTATTATAATGAATAAAAGAATCTTTTTCAAAACAGGATTATTGGGTATGAGTGCACTTTTGATTCCCAAAAAAGCTTTTCCGCTTGAATATTATCCCATGCCTTCTGATAAAAAGTGGGCTGTATTGTATGCAACATGGTGCGGTTCAACACGTGATGCGGCTCTCTGGATCTCCGAGGGGATGGATGGAATAGCTAATGTATTCGACGTTCGGGAAAATCCCGATCTGTCGGGATATGAACATATTGTGATAGGGGGAGCCATACGGGCCGGGGTAACATCACAGCTCCTGCATGAGTATCTTGAGAAGAACAAGGATATGCTTAAAAGTAAAATCCGCGGCTATTTCGCTGTCTGCGGCAATATGATGCAGCCAGTCGGACCGGAACAGACAGCAGCATTCATTGAAAATCACCTGGCCAGGATCTGTGGAGTAAGCAATGTGCTATCAAAGGTTTTCCTGGGAAGGATCACATTCGGGCTGATGGAACCGGATGTCCGCAAACAGATGCAGTCATTCCCCGGGATGAAGGACTATGACAACCTCAAAAGACCTGAGTGTATGGCATTTGGAAAAGAAGTTCTGGCAACAGTGTAAGATCTTTTCAGCGGTTGTTGCCAGTTATGTAATCCAGATTGTCTGTTTGGATATAATCGGGATTCATTGCTTTAGCCTCTTCAATATCAGTAGAATCATTGACAGTCCAAAGCTGTATTTTAAGACCTTTCCGGTGGATAAGTTCTATTTGTTCATTTGTTATTTCTTCCTTTACCCTGTAGGCAAAGGAAATGCCGGAGAACCCGGCATCCAATGCCCTTGAAACACCAAGTTCAAAATCCCCGAAAGAGGTAAGGTATGTATCAATATAATCTGCATTCATTTTTATATAGTAAAGAAAATCCCCGTTTTCTGATTCAACCATTACCCGGTTTTCGAGATGATATTTTAAAGTCAGATCAATTATTGCCTGGCCGATCAAATTCATAGTTCTTATCAGATTGATGCCTGATATCCCGCATGGTGTCCAGGCTTTAGTGTCAAGAGAAATAAATTTACCGGGATAATTATTGCTCATATACTGAAATACTGTCTCCAGCTTTGTATAGTTAATATCTCTTCCCAGGCATGAATCAATTTCAATTATCGTCTGGTCATCCAGTAAGACAAAACATTCTTCTTCAAAAGAGCCGCATGATGGCAGATACGGGGAATGGCTCAACCATAATGTGTTCTCAGAGCTCGTTTGAATATCGCATTCAATACCGTCGAAGAGATTAAATCCAAGTATACAGCCATCAATTGTATTTCCTGCGTCATAATCGCCGCCTCCTTTATGAGCTAACAGATTGGTTTTGTCGAAAACAACCGGGTTATCAGGATAATATTCCACCCTGTCGCACGATAAAGAAGCAACAATCTCAATTATCAATATTAGTATCAGGATCCTTTTCAAATTATTTTCAAAGTTTATATTTTAAGCCTAGTTTAAACTCCGGCAGATACTCTTTGTACATTCCTATTTCCCCGTATGAAATCCTTTTTACAGAATGTTCAATGGATATTGCTGTTCCAATATCCAGATCGATTTCTAATTTATTACCAGCCTTATACCTGAGTCCGGTGAATGGTACAAAAGAAGACAGGTTCCACTTGTAATAGCTATTGGTATAAACTGAATATCCTCCCTTAATGCCGATTGCGGGGATTATTCCTGCAAAATCCAGTTTACTGAACAGAAAATCGTACTGAAGCATGAGACATGAAAAGTCCCTGGGCTTAATAAAGAAATTTGAACCGTACAGCAGCGATAAGTTATGTCTCTCTGAAAAGCTGAAAGTTATTCCTGTTGAAAAGTGCTCGATATAGCTGATCCCTGTCTGCAATTTAAATGAGAATTGAGCATTGCCTGAATAATTCATGAATATCAGGAATGACAGAAATAATGGGATTTTCTTAATTATAGATTGTCTCTTCAATCAGTAATATTTCTAACAGTAATTTACAAAAAAAATCATTATACAATCCCAACAAAGCAGATCAAAAAATCTCTCATTAGGTTTTAAAAAATTTAGTTTGTTTAAATTTTGTTATTTTTGTGGCTTAATCATAATTATTTACTATGAAAAAGTTTTTAGCTATAATTACAATTGCTGTATTGTTTACAGCTGTCGCCGGGGCTCAGGATTATAGAAATGGTATCGGATTAAGAGGCGGTTTGTATAATGGTCTTACATTCAAGCACTTTCTTGGTGACAAAACTGCTGTTGAACTTTTAGGATCAACCAGGTGGAGCGGTTTTGAAATAACCGGATTATATGAAATACATAACCGCGCTTTCGATGTTGACAGGCTTAACTGGTATTATGGAATAGGGGCACACGTAGGTTTTTATAATGGTGATAATACCAGTTGGGGTACTGCAGGGACAGGATATACTGTGGTTGGTGTTGACGGGATCCTCGGACTGGAATACAATTTTACGGAGCTCCCGATCAATATAAGCTTAGACTGGAAGCCTGCATTCAATTTTATCGGCTATTCACATTTCTGGGGTGATGGTGGTGCTTTGTCAATAAGGTATATCTGGTAATAACCAAATTTGGATAATAACTTCAAATAGCACAAAGCAGGGGCGTTGCATACAGCGCCCCTGTTTTTTTTCAGATTCATTCAAAATATACCCTGCAATTCCTGTCTATTTATTAATTTTAGATTGTAATGATTACTAAATCTAAACTTAATAATATGAAAAGGCTTCTTGTAGTTATTTCAGTATTCTGTTTTCTGCCATTATTTGCATTCGCGCAGAGCAAATTCAATGGTCTCGACATGAACATGGGTAACCTCTACAGGTTATCCGATGCAAAAACGCGGTCCATAAGCCCTGAAAACTTTACCGGCGAGAAAGGCAAAGCAGGGATGGCTGATCCTGTTGCCGACAAGGATAAGCCCAATGTGGCAAATGCATACAATGCAGCCCGCGATCTCGGACAGGGCTGGAAAGTGAATCCGTATGTCAGGATAATGCCCGGAGAAACATTTACACTTGCAGATATTGAGGGCCCGGGAGCGATCCAGCATATCTGGATGACCCCTGCTGGCAAATGGCGTTATAACATACTCCGCATCTATTGGGATGGAGAAACTGAACCTTCAGTTGAATGTCCTGTAGGTGATTTTTTCGCAATGGGATGGGGAAGTTACGCTCCACTTACATCGCTGGCCATATGTGTCAATCCGGGAAGCGCTTTCAACTGCTACTGGGCAATGCCGTTCAGAAAGAAATGCAAAATTACAATGACAAATACAGGAGATGAGGACAGAATGACCCTTTACTACCAGATAGACTATACACTTACTGAAGTACCGGCTGACGCAGCATATTTCCATACCCAGTTCCGGAGGGCAAATCCAAATACAACCTCTGATTATACTATCGCGGATGGTATCAAGGGGAAAGGCCAGTATGTAGGTGTCTATCTGGCTTTAGGGGTGAACAACAACGGTTGGTGGGGTGAAGGAGAAATAAAATTCTTTTTGGACGGCGATACAAAATTCCCGACAATTTGCGGCACTGGCACAGAAGATTATTTCTGCGGCTCCTATGATTTTGACACAAGACTAAAAAATGCAGCAGGTGTCGAAGAAGTCAATTATACAGAGTTCAGCACTCCCTATACAGGTCTTCACCAGGTTATCAGGGGCGACGGGCATTATAACGTGATGCAGCGCTTCGGAATGTACCGCTGGCACATTATGGATCCTGTCAGATTTGATAAAGACCTGAAAATTACCATTCAGGACCTTGGATGGCGTCAGGGAGGAAGATACCTGGCACAGAAATCTGACATTGCATCGGTGTGCTACTGGTACCAGACCGAACCTCATGCTAAATATCCTGCTATGCCCTCATGGCGGGAACTTGAAGTTTATTAATAATTACGCTAAAAAAGCTTTTATGAAAAAAGAGACTTCACACAAGAAAATCGGCCGCAGAAAATTTATCTCGAACACTACTATGGCTGCGGCTGCATTAGGCTCAATGGGAATCATCAGTTCATGCAAAGGAACAGAACCAAAGAAAGAGGAAGAAAAGCTTCCTGCTCTTCTGACACAGGCTCCAGACGGACCAGTCCTTAAAGCGGGGCTCGTAGGATGTGGAGGTAGAGGTACGGGAGCTGCAGTTAACTTCGTGGATGCAGGTCCAAACCTTCAGATAACTGCCCTTGGAGATGTTTTCAGGGACAGACTTGATCAATGCCGGGAGCAGCTTAAAAAGGAAAGGAACATTGAAATAGCTGATGAAAAATGCTTCACTGGATTTGACAGCTATCAGAAAGTAATTGACTCAGGCGTTGATGTTGTGCTTCTATGCACACCTCCTCATTTCCGTCCTGTCCATATTGCAGCAGCGGTCGAAGCGGGCAAACATATATTCCTTGAAAAACCATGTGCAGTCGATCCTGTAGGGGCTCGTTCAGTGATGGTTTCCATTGAAAGAGCAAAGGAAAAGGGATTATGCCTGGTCAGCGGAACGATCAGGAGGGTTCAGAAAGATTTCATGGAAACAAAGAGGAGAGTAATGAACGGTGAAATAGGGGATATCGTCAGCGCTCATATTATCCGCAATGGCGGTTCACTCTGGGTTATAAAACGAAAACCCGGATGGACCGATATGGAGTATATGCTCAGAAACTGGGCGAATTTCTGCTGGCTTTCAGGTGATCATATTGTTGAGCAGTTCATTCATGAAATTGATGTGATGAACTGGTATCTTGGAAAGATCCCTGTAAAGGCTATCGGCTGGGGCGGACGCCAGAGAAGGGTGACTGGTGACCAGTATGACTTCTTCAGCATAGAATATATTTATGACAACGGCATGCATACCCATTGTGCTGCACGACAGATCACCGGCTGCAGTAATCTTACAAAACAGTTTATAGTGGGCACCAATGGATTTGCTGACGCAAAGGGGATATTATATAACCTGAAAGGAGAGGAGATATGGAAATATCCAACACCAGAAGAGGGATCGGCTGATGAAACCTGGAAGGTAACTGATCCTTATGTTCAGGAACATATTAATCTGATAACAGGGATCCGTACGGGCAACGTAGTTAACGATGCTGAAGCTCAGGTGAACTCCTCCCTTATTACAATTATGGGACGTATGTCAGCATATTCGGGAAAAGACGTGACATGGGAGGAGGTAATGAATTCAGACCTGTATCTCGGTCCGAAAACATATGCATTTGGCCCCGTCCCTGGTATTCCGGAGGTGATTCCGATAATCGGGACAGAATCAAATGTTTAACATTATAATGCTCAAAATAAGTTATTTATGAATAGAAGGCAATTCACAAAAGGAACCATGATGGCTTCTGCAGCGTTTTCAATTGCGCCTTTTCATGGTCTCTCAGGAAAACTTCTTCCTCCCGTGAGAAGTATAAAAAAAGGAATAATGTGGGGGAGCAATGGTGTTGGCAAAACCATTTATGAAAAATTCCAGTCTGCAAAAGCCGCCGGTTTCGACGGGATTGAAGTAATGAGTCATCTTGACAGGAACGAAGTACTTAAAGCGCGTGATGCGACAGGTTTATCGATACCCAGTGTTTGCGACGAAATGCATTGGAAATTCCCTCTGTCTGATCCGGATCCTCAAGTGAGAGAAAAAGGTGTGGAGGCACTGAAAGTTGCAATTGAAGATTCACAGGTCTATGGAGCAGATACGGTTCTGCTTGTACCCGGAAGAGTAAATGACACTGTCAGCTATGATGAGTGCTGGAACAGATCGTCAGATGAGTTAAAGAAAGCTATACCACTTGCTGAAAAACTCAATGTAAAGATTGGAGTGGAAAATGTCTGGAATAATTTCCTGCTAAGTCCGATGGAAGCGGCTTCTTATGTCGATCAGTTCGGGAGTCCTTTTGTAGGTTTTTATTTTGACTGTGGCAATATCCTTGCTTATGGTTGGCCAGAACAGTGGATCAAAATCCTGGAGAAAAGGATAGCCAAAGTTCATATCAAGGAATATAGTCGCAAGATTGCGGACAAACAGGGCAAATCTGCTGGTTTTGAAGTTAAATTGACTGAAGGTGATGTGAACTGGACAAAAGTCATGAAAGCCCTTGACGGGATCGGGTATAATGGATGGGCTACAATTGAGCAGCCGGGAGGAGATACTCCAGAGGGACTTAAAGACTTGTGTGACAGACTGGTTAAAATATTGGAGAGCTAGTACCATTTAATGATATTTTTATGAATAAGATCTTAGTACTATTAGTATCCGGAGGATTGCTATTAACCTCCTGTGCTGAAAAAAAAGGTACAATCGATAATCCGAAACATGAGTATAACGGAACATATTCAGGAGAATACCTCAACAGGATAGCTTTCCCGATCGGAGGATTGGGAGCAGGAATGTTTTGTCTGGAAGGGACCGGTGCAATTTCTCACATGTCGGTAAGAAACAAGCCTGAGGTTTTCAATGAGCCGTGCATATTCGCAGCCATTTCGGTCAAGGGAATTGAAAACGGTACAAAAGTCCTTGAAGGCCAGGTCCCGGACTGGAAGCGCTTTGGACAACCTGGTTCGGGGAACGGTTCCGCAGGAGCAACCTATGGACTTCCAAGATTTAAAAATGCGACATTCCATGCAAGATTCCCATTTGCCGGCATTGAGCTGAATGACAATGATATTCCGCTCAATGTCCAGATAAAAGGATGGAGCCCTTTTATTCCTACTGATGCCGATAATTCAAGCTTGCCAGTGGGAGCACTGGAATATTCATTTAAAAACACCGGCAGTTCAGTTCTGGAATGTGTATTTTCTTACAATACCAAAAATTTTATGAGCCAATCCGGCGGGAAAGCTTCAGTAAAACCCATTGCAGGAGGATTCATCCTGTCTGAGGAGGGGAACAAGGAAAATCCGGAGAAGCAGGGCGATTTTGCAATATATACCACAGAGCCTGAAGCTATTGTGGACCATTGCTGGTTCAGGGGAGGATGGTGGGACCCGATGACCATGACGTGGAATACAATTCTGAGAGGAGAAACCAGGAACACATCGCCTGTTGAGGATGATGCGCCGGGTGCATCACTTTATGTGCCATTATCATTAAATCCGGGAGAGTCAAAAGTAATAAGGATCATGATGGCCTGGTATGTACCAAACACTAATATGAAGTACGGCCAGGATTCAAAGGAGCCCGATGATGAGGAGTGCACCGACACTGATTGTACCTGCAAGGATCCCTATTATAAACCATGGTATTCAGCGAAATTTCCCGGGATAAATGAAGTTGCAGATTACTGGAAAACAAATTACAGTGATCTTCTGGGGAAATCCGAATTGTTCTGCAATGCATTTTACAATACAACCCATCCTCCTGAAGTGATTGAAGCAGTAGCTGCTAACCTTACAATTTTAAAATCACCGACGATTCTTCGTCAGCGTGACGGAAAATTATGGAACTGGGAGGGATGCGGTGATAATTCAGGCTGTTGTGCCGGCTCCTGCACCCATGTATGGAATTATGCCCAGGCAATCCCTCATCTTTTCCCTTCACTTGAGAGAACCCTGCGTGAGACGGAATTTCTCCCGAGCCAGGATATGGAAGGACATCAGACATTCAGATCAGCTTTGCCGATCCGTCCTGTCGCAACTACTTTTTATGCTGCATCAGATGGTCAGCTGGGAGGGATCATGAAAGTATACCGCGACTGGCATATCAGCGGCAATGCCGAATGGCTTAAAAAGCTGTATCCAAAAGTGGTAGAAAGCATGGATTATTGCATTAAGACATGGGATCCCCGTTCTACCGGAACACTGGAAGAACCACACCATAACACTTACGACATAGAATTCTGGGGACCGGATGGGATGTGTACAAGCTTCTACCTGGGAGCCCTGAAAGCTATAGCGGAAATGGGCAAATACCTTGGTGCTGATGTTTCAAAATATGAATTACTTTATTCAAAAGGGAGGAAGACGTTAGAATCGGAACTGTTTGATGGTGAATATTTCATACAGAAGATAAAATGGGAGGGACTAAGTTCTCCGGATCCTGTAAAAGCTTCTGAAGGATCATGGTCGTCGGATTATTCAGAAGAAGCCAGGGCACTACTTCAGAAGGAAGGTCCAAAATATCAGTATGGCACAGGATGTCTTTCTGATGGTATCCTGGGTGCATGGATAGGGGAGGTATGCGGCCTTAGTGATGTTGTCGATTCCTTTAAAGTGGCAAGTCACCTGAAATCAGTATATAAATATAATTTACGCAGGGATCTTTCAGATCATTCAAATCCTCAGCGCCCTTCATATGCACTTGGGAATGAGGGAGGACTGTTGCTTTGCAGTTGGCCAAAGGGAGGAAAGTTGTCACTTCCCTTCGTTTACAGTGATGAAGTGTGGACAGGTATTGAGTACCAGGTAGCCTCTCATCTTATGATGATGGGCGAATCGGAAAAAGGACTGGAAATAGTAAGGATAGCCCGCGACAGGTATGACGGAAGGATCCGGAATCCTTTCAATGAGTACGAATGCGGTAACTGGTATGCAAGAGCGCTATCGAGCTATGCAATGCTCCAGGCTCTTTCAGGGATCAGGTACGATGCAGTCGATCAGGTAATGTATTTAAATTCGGGAACAGGTGATTATACTTCATTTATTTCAACAGCCACAGGTTTTGGAAATGCCGGAATGAAAAATGGCAAGCCTTTCCTCGATGTAACCTTTGGTGAGATTACTGTCAAAGACTTTATTATAGATTAAAGTAGTGTAACTGGTACCTCTGATCCTTTTCTTTCAGCCGACAGGTAACCTGCATAAATAGTTGCTATTGCATCAGCTGCTAAACTGCTGTTGCTTTCAACTGCTTCACCGAAAGCAGCAGAACGGTAAAAAGCCTCCATCTCGTGCTGATAACCCGTAAACCAGCTTTCATCAGGAGAGACGGACGACCATCCCTGTTTTGTTTCTGTCTTTTCAACAGTATAAACGTCTTTAAAATGCTTCTCATCGGGAGTATAGCTCTGCATAGCATCGTTAGGGCTTATATTGCAGATGGTCCTGTGGTTATTGGTGTTTACCTCTATCCAGTTATGTACTCCTCCAAGCACCAGCTCGCTGGCAAAAATATCAGCAAATGTGCCGTCTTCAAAAATGATATGAATGGCTGCAAAGTCTTCAATATCTTTATAGGTAGTTCTGAGATGACCTTCATCCATATATCCCGGCATACGGGTAACAGCATGAGTACGGGCTGATACAGCTGCAGGTCTTACCGGCTTGCCATCACGAGCCTTACCTTCAACCTGTTTAAAATATAATGCTGCCGTGAGGGGATGGCATCCCTTGCCGATCATTGAACCTCCTCCTGAGAATTTCCATTGTCCGTAATTTAATGAATGTGAGCCGGAATGAGATTCCTCACCGTGCATCCACAGGATCTGGGCTTTTGTCTTCCGCAGGATGTCGCTTTCCTTTATTACGGCCGGGGCATATATCCAGTTCTCAGCATACATGATCTTTCCGCGGCTCTTCTTTTCTGCACCAATCATTCTTTTTACACTGGACAGAGCCTGTTCAAGTCCCTTCTCACGCGGGAAAGTATCTCCATTAAAATTATCGCTATCATCCCCGAAATATCCGGTCAAAGGCTTTTCAACGATAACATGTTTATTTTGCTTAAGAGCTTCAATTACTATCGGTTCATGGGCTGAAGGGGGAGTACAGACATGAATGACATCTGATTCATCAATCAGAGACTCAAGATTGCTGAAAGCTTTCAGGTGGCGTTCTTCAGTGAACAGCTTAAGTCTTTGAGAAGTAGGGGAGTATGCACCGGTTATTTTTACTTTAACAGAATAAAGCCGCTGCAGGGCATCATAATGAAACCTTGCAGCATAACCTGAACCGGCAATCCCGCTTCGGATTATTTTATCTGTCATGATAGTTGTTTCATTTCAGCTCCTTTATCCCCATGTTCCAGAGTGTGAAGCTGTAGATATCGGTATACTGCTCAATGATTTTGCTTACAGGGGTGCCGGCACTATGTCCTGCTTTTGTTTCGATCCGGATCAGGACGGGAGCGGAACCAGCCTGTTTTGCCTGCAGATGGGCTGCAAACTTGAATGAATGTGCCGGTACTACTCTGTCATCATGATCGCCTGTTGTTACAAGAGTAGCAGGGTATTCAGTGCCCTCCCTGACATTTTGAACAGGAGAGTATTTCAGGATATAGTTAAACATTTCAGGGCTTTCGTCAGCAGTTCCGTAATCGTAAGCCCAGCCTGCTCCGGCAGTAAATTTATGATACCTGAGCATGTCCATAACTCCGACAGCCGGAAGAGCCACTTTAAAAAGTTCAGGTCTTTGTGTCATTACTGCGCCAACAAGCAGTCCTCCGTTTGAACCGCCTCTTACTACCAGAAAATCAGGCGATGTATACTTATTAATAATAAGGTATTCAGCAGCAGCTATAAAATCATCGTACACATTCTGCTTATTCATTTTTGTTCCTGCGAGATGCCATTTTTCACCGTATTCGCCACCTCCCCTGATATTGGGTACTGCATAAATTCCTCCCATGTCAAGCCATAAGGCATTGGTAATGCTGAATCCTGGTGTCATGCTTGAATTAAATCCACCGTAACCGTATAGCATAGCAGGATTCTTTCCATTAAGCGGAGTGTTTTTTCTGAAGGTGATTATCATAGGGATACGTGTTCCGTCTTTTGATTCATAAAAAACCTGGATTGATTCATAATCATCACCATTGAATGCTACTGAAGGTTTTTTGTAAATCCCGGCATCTCCGCTGAGTGGATTCATTTTATAGATTGTCGAAGGGATGGTATAATTTGTAAATGAATAATAGATTTCAGTATCTTCCTTTTTCGCATTGAATCCGTCGGCACTTCCTGGTCCCGGTAGTGTGATGTCGCGGACAAACTGACCAGCTTTATCATATTGTTTGACATATGAAATGGCATCCTTAAGGTAGCTGGCAAAGAAAAATCCGGCTCCGGTCGATGGATTAAGCACATTTTCTGTTTCAGGAATGAAATCGACCCAGTTTTCAGTACCGGGTTTTGCAGCATCCACAGTTATGATCTTTGCATTTGGTGCATTCAGATTTGTAGCTATGTAGAGTTTTGATCCGTCGTTGTCAATAATATAGCTGTCGCTGTCAAAATTGCCCACAACAGTTTGAAAATCACTGTTTTTCTTTGTCAGATCCTTTATATACAATTCATTTCCTGTTGTGGATACAGAAGCAGTAACGACAAGATACCTTTCATCTTCAGTAACATAGCCTCCGACATATCTTCTTACTTTATCAGCTCCGAATACTACCTTGTCTTCAGATTGTTTTGTTCCCAGCTTATGATAATAGAGCTTATGGTGATCTGTCATTGCCGAGAGTTCACTCCCTTTTGGCTTGTCGTAGCTGGAATAGTAAAATCCGTCATTGCCCTGCCAGGAGATACCGGTGAACTTGATATCGGTTAGTGTATCCCCGATAATCTTTTTTGCAGGGGCATCCATCACTATTATCTTGCGCCAGTCTGATCCGCCTTCAGAAATTGACCAGGCAACGAGGCTTCCATCCTTTGAAAAACCCATCTCACCCAGGGATGTCGTACCGTCAGCAGAGAATGAATTCGGATCGAGAAAAACTTCAAGTTCTGCTCCCTCTTTTTGCCGGTAGATAACATACTGATTTTGAAGACCGTCATTTTTTGAAAAATAAGTATAATCATCTTCCTTATGAGGAATACCGTATTTTTCATAGTTATACATCTTTGTCAGGCGTTCTTTGATCTGTTCCCTGTAAGGGATCTTTTCCAGATAGCCGAAAGTGACAAGGTTCTGCTCCTTTACCCAGGCAGCGGTTTCTTCCGAAATGTCATCCTCGAGCCACCTGTACGGATCAGGAACCGGAGTTCCGAAAATGGTATCAACGACGTTGCCGGCCCGGGTCACAGGATAAGTGATTTTTTCCTTGTTGCCGCCAGTGCATGCGCAAAGGATAATCAGCGCCGGTAAAATAATAAAGTACTTTTTCATAGGTAATATGGTTTAAATAGATTTTTCAAACAGTATAATTATCAAAATTAATCAATTTCGTCTGACCCCCAATCCCACCTGAGCCCGACCCCCCAATCCCACCTGAGCCCGACCCACCCGACCCCCCTACAGGGGGGCTATAAACCATTATCTAATACACTGTAATACAAGAGATTAAGCCCCCTTTAGGGGGCAGGTCACACTTTAGTGTGACCGGGGGTATTTACTCCCAGTAACATATTTTCCATCTGTTCTCCCTGGCTTTTATAAGCAGTTTCCTGTCGGGATTGACACAAACCGGATGGCCGACTACAGATAGAGCCGGGAAATCGGCTATTGAATCTCCATAGTACCAGCACTTGCCGGGATCAGTGTTATTTATTTCACAATACTCTTTCATCCTGATGACTTTTTCGGAGCCGAAACAGAGAGGTCTCAGGGAGCGTCCCGTAAGAACACCGTCTGCTACTTCAAGTTCAGAACAAACGAAATCATCAATGCCCAGTGCTTTTGACATTTCACGGCAGACAGGAGCAGGAGAGGATGAAAGGATTACTGTCCTTGCCTTATTTTCAGAGTGCATTCTGATTTCGGAAATAGCATCAGGATATACAGCAGGCAGGAGAGTTTTATGTGTGATTTCAACAGAAAGGTCATTCAATGTCTTTTCGGGAATGCCCTTAACCCATCCAGCCATCTCATATATTATCTTTTGAGGATCCTTAAAGGATAACTTATAACCTAACAGAAGCCATATAGCATAAAGCATGTCAGAATTTGACATCAGCCCTTTCCTGTATGCAGTCAATGCAAGCACATTGCCGCTGACCGCTTTTGTTATGGTCCGGTCCATGTCAAAGAAAGCAATATAGCTGTTCACATCAGGTCCTTTTAAAGAAATGGTTGCCGTCAGGATTGTAAATTATATTAAGTCCTCCCTTGATAATCCTGATTTTGAATATTCTGGCATAATACATTTCACCATCAACATGATATGGGACCTCTTTGGGGAATTCAAGGTCAATGGATGAAGTTTGAAAATAATTAACCCTTTTGTCAGTAATATGATTGCCCTTCGGGACCATCAGCAATAGTCTGAACCTGTGAAAAAGATTTAATTTTTTAATTGAGCAGACATCCAGCAAGCCATCATTGGCTATTGCTTTTGGGGTTAAAAAAAAGCTGCCGGCAAACCGTCTTCCGATAGAAATTGTATTCATAAAGCATTCGGTTTCATGACGTTCCCCGTTGCTTATGACTAACATCCTTTTTTCCCTGAAAAGCAGAAGTGTTTTCACAATATGCCAGATGTATTTATCACCCCCTCCTTTTTTGACTTTACCTCCTTCGGTATAGTTCTGGGCTGCAACTTCGGCATCAAAGCCAATTCCCAGTCCGTTCAGAAAAATTGTGCCATTTACGATTCCCACATCCTGGGAGATAATGTTTTTCCTGAAAAATATCTCCCAGTCATTATCATTGAACCGGTTTGGGAATCCGGGTATCTGCCCATAATCATTGCCAGTTCCGGCCGGAACAATACCGACGATAACTTCCTTATTATTTATAAGAGGCCTGGCGATTTCATTAATCGTTCCATCGCCGCCAACCCCGATAATATACCTGGCACCTTTTTCTGCGGAACTCTTTGAAAGCTCTGAAGCATGCCCCGGCCTTTCTGTCATGAGGATTTCCGCGTCAATATTAAATTCCTTTATCTTCTTCTCTATTACAGGAACGAAGGATAAAGCAAATCCATTTCCCGCTATCGGATTAACTATAAAAACCCACTTTTCTTTTTTTTCTTCTGCCATTTGTTTTGATTCTTTCATTTATGATATGCTGATTCTATTACAGTTTTAACTGTTTCAACTATCTCGTTGTCATCTTTATCTATAAGATCTTCCCTTGGTATAGGTTTATGGATTATCACTTCAAGCCTTTTCCCGAAATTGATGTAGAACCTTGTTTTTGGCTTGAAATCATAAAAACCATTTAGAGTGACAGGCAATAGGCCTATTTCCCTGGACCGGAATAAGTAAATAAAGCCTCTGAAAAATGGATTGATCTTGCCACTTGTAGTTCTTGTGCCTTCCGGGAACAAAGCCACCGACCTGTTGTTTGCTCTATCCATCAGCTGTTCAAGCATATGGCGTGTGTTTGTGACCGTTGGATCCCTGAATGGAACATAATCTGTCATTTTCAGGAAACTGCTTAATACCGGTACCTTTAAAAGACGTTCATGTCCGAACCATGAAACCTCAGGGTAAACTGACATAATTGCCACTATATCAAAAAGGCTGGCATGATTTGCTATCAGTATGTATTTATCTTTTTTATTTATATTCTCCCTGCCGGTGACATGTATGGATTTTCCCATAAGGAGAAATACCGATTTGGCCCATATCCGTGACAGGAAGAATACCGGTCTTTTGGCATTTATTATCGATAAAAACATGGCCATAAGGACCCCTAATGCAGTAAAGACATATAGTATTCCGTAAACGGGTACTGTAAGAATTGTATAGAGACCTGAGAATATCATTAGCAATAGTTTACCCGAAGCAAAGTAAATTCTTTTTTTATATTCACGAAGTTTTTATTCAATATATGATTATCTGCTGTCTATTTCCCTGAATTACTGACAAATGCAATATGTCTGCTGTCGGGGGACCAGGAGGGAACGTTAATTGTTCCCTGTCCGCCGTAAAGATATGCAATAACCTTTGGCTGACCTCCTGTCACAGGCATCAGCCTGAGCATGACCCGTTTGTACGAAGGGTGGCTGTTTTTTTCTATATCAGGAGGGAATGAAATGAAAGCTATCCATTTGCCATCGGTTGAAATATGGGGGAACCAGTTTCTATATTCATCGAAAGTAAGCTGTTCTCTGCCCGTACCGTCAGGTTTCATGCGCCAGATCTGCATGTTCCCGGTATGGCTGCCATTATAATAAATATATTTACCGTCAGGAGAATATTCACATCCATCCACATGCTCACCGGGCCCGATGTCGGTAAGAGCAACCTCTTTGCCTCCCTTTATTGAATTCCTGTAAATGTTATAGATATTTTTACCATTCCGCTGGGCAACATATACCACCTCTTTATTATTTGGTGCCCATCCATGCCAGTATGAGGGAGTGTTTTCAGTTACCATGCGGGGAGTGCCTCCCTTAAGCGGAAGAACATAAACTGTTGAGCCACCTCCTGGCAAACCTTCGCGCTGATGACTGATAGCCAGTAATTTACCATTGAATGAAATGCCATGATCATTATTGTTCCTGTCGGCAAAACCAGTATTTAGCTTTTCAATTTCTCCTCCGGTCACCGGTATTTTATACAGCAGTCCATCCATATTAAAAAGGAGCTTTTTGCCATCGGGCATCCAGTTTGGAGCTTCAAACCTGCCTGCCTTCTCAAATATAATAGTTCTCTTGCCGTCAAAGACATCCATCGTTTCAAGACGACATCCGGAAGAACCTTCTCTGCCGGGATTAAGGTTATCTCCGACAGGTTTATCAATGCGGACGTTCCATATAGTTGCTTCTTCAACAATATCAGAATCATGGGAGCAGATGAAAGGTCCTGCTATAATCTCATCAGGAAGGTTCATCATTTCGTATGATCCGATTGTTTCAAGTGGCTCTCCCTGGTGTGCTGCCCTCATGAAAATAATCTTGCCGGCACGTTCTATCTGGATGATTTCATAGCCGGATCCTTTTGCAAACACCTCGTCTTCGGGATCTTTCATTGGAGCTCCGGCGAAGTCTCTCCATTGCATCACTGTCAGACCGTCACCATGAAGGACGGCCGAGATATGCGGCGAATCATCATTTGTCGATGCACGCAGCATCCATCCGGTCTTTCTGTGTGGGTTACTGCCATCGCCTGTAAATTTAAAATTGGCAGTCATGATAAAGTCCCCTTTTATTTCATTATAGAGGAAGTGGAATTCATCTCTCTCAAACCATATGTTATAGCCTGAACCTTTCAGGGTATAGGTTTGGTCTGCTGCATCATAGAGTGCAGAACCGGGATTCTTAGGATTCCCGATATCTTTACTGTTCTGAAAGATTCCTGTATCCATGTTCTGAGCGGAAGCAAGGCTGAAGAAACAGCTTAAAGCCAAAATCACAAAGTATTTCATATATAACAGAATTTACCCTTTTGTAAAATATATGCTATTGTAATAAAGATAATCAACTTACAGTATAAAAATCTTAAAAAAATAATTGCAATCGGTTGCAAAATTAAATTAATTACTAAATTTGATACAGAATCAAAGTAAACACTGATCTATTATCATAATTTTGTCTTTTTCAAATACAGATAATCTATGGATGATATTTTAAGTAAGATTTCCAGTTGTGTTGAATTTGGTAAAATAGATAAAGCATCTCCTTATCCACCAGATATGAAAGGCCAGGATGGAGCCGATGAACTGACAAGGAAGGCCATCGACGATGGAATGAAGCCTGGTGATATTCTTGAAAAGGCGTTGATTCCTGCAATGGCAATTGTCGGGGACAAATTCAGCAGGAAGGAAATTTATGTGCCCCAGATGTTAATGGCAGCTAAATCTATGAGCAGCGCTATGAAACATCTTAAACCATTTTTCCAGTCAGGAGAAGCCAAGAGGAAAGGGAAATTTATTATCGGTACCGTAGCAGGTGACCTGCACGATATAGGTAAAAACCTTGTGGCTATGATGATCGAGGGAGGAGGATGGGAAGTGATAGACCTTGGAGTGGATGTAGGGACAGATAAGTTCATTAAAGCCATTGATGAAAATCCCGGAGCAGTAATAGGTCTCTCAGCCTTGCTTACCACAACCATGGAAAACATGAAGAAAACCGTCACGGCTATCCGTGAAAAAAAATCCGGCATTAAAATTCTCGTTGGTGGTGCACCTGTCACTAAGGAATATTGTGAAAAAATAGGAGCAGATTATTATTCTCCCGACCCGCAGGGAGCAGTAAATTATTTGAACCAAATAGTATCTTAGCTGGAAAATACGCGAAATGAAAACAATTCTTAAGGGGAGGTACAAGGAAGTTATAATTGATACCAGCGGCCCTGTCATTATCATAGGTGAATCCATAAATCCAACCAGGAGGAAAAAGCTGGTTTCCACCCTCCTGGAAGGAAATTTTGAATATGTTCTCGAACTTGCAGAATGTCAGATTAAAGCAGGTGCTGATGTGCTTGATGTGAATGTCGGATTTCCCGGTGTGGATGATGTGAAGCTGCTTGCGGAAACCGTAAAAAGGCTTCAGGATAAATTTGAAGTTCCCCTGTGTCTGGATTCACCGAATCCAAAAGCCATAGAGGCTGCTCTAAAAGCAGCAGAGGGCAAATGTCTTATAAATTCAGTAAACGGTGAAGAGGCTTCAATGAAAGCTCTTCTGCCGGTAGCAAAGGAGTATGGTGCTGCAATTATAGGATTATGCATGGACGAGGAAGGAATCACGAATGACCCGGTAAAAAGAGTAGCAGTTGCGGAAAAAATAATTGAACGAGCTATAAAAGCCGGGATTAAAGCAGAGGATGTTATTATTGACCCTCTGGCTATGGCAGTAAGCGCTGATCAGAAAGCCTGCATGGTAACCCTGGAAACAATGAGGCTTGTGCATCAGAAGCTGGGCCATAATATTACCCAGGGCGCCAGCAATATTTCTTTCGGATTACCCGACAGGGAGACATTGAATGCATCATATATGGCTCTGTCAATCTATAACGGGCTGACATGTCCCATCGCCAATCCCGAAAAAATAACTGCTATGGTACGTGCTACAGACCTGGTCCTTGGGAGGGATGACTATGCAGTAAGATTTGTTGAATATTTCCAGAGCCGGCAATAATGTCAGGTATCAAACCCTCCCGCAGATGGCAGCCTGCCTTTTATCCCTTTAAGAAGGAAAAATTCGGCCGAAGACTCCTTGCCAAAACAGAACTAATTATCAAAGGACCTGTTTTTGGCTGCAGAATGTGCGGAAATTGCCTCTTGCAGGAGACAGCCATGATCTGTCCGATGGAGTGTCCTAAAGGATTGAGAAACGGACCCTGCGGAGGAGTAACACCTGAAAAAAAATGTTACGTAGATGAGACACGTGATTGCATCTGGTACGCCATTTATAAAAGAGCGCTGAAAACAGGACGCAAGGAAACCCTTCTTGAGGTATTACCCCCTCTCGACTATAACAAGGTCGGAACTGAAACCTGGGGAGAAGTGATACGCCAGGTGAGAAAGGTTGGTACTGTTTCATTTCTGAGTGGATACTTATCAAGAGACAAGGAAAAGAGCGACAGGACCTGGGATTCTGTTTTCAAAACTATCCGGCAGCCGGAATGGTGGGCCGGGGATTCTGATTTTCATCCTGCCTCTTATCAGGAACCTGCTTCAAATCTGGAAACAAAATTAAGGAACGGTGAATTTATAGTTGCCACGGAGGTAATACCTCCGCTGGGTGCAGCTTCAGGAAAACTTATCAGGGATATTGAGCTTGTAAGGCCTTATGTAACTGCTATTAATTTTACTGACGCTGCTTCAGCAAATCCTAAAATGTCGAGCCTGGCATGCTGCAGGGTGGCAAATGACCTGCATGTTGAACCTGTACTGCAAATAGCTGCCCGCGATACCACCCGCATAGGGCTTCAGTCCACAGTAATAGGTTCCAGCCAGTTCGGAGTGAAAAATATTCTGTGCGTAACAGGCGACAGCCCGAAAGTTGGCCCGGCACCAACTGCAGAGATGAATCTTCTTGATATAGATTCTGTCCAGATGCTATGGATACTGAGGAAAATGAGAGATGAAGGTATTTATCTTGATGGAAGAAATATAAAATATCCTCCCATGTATTTTCTTGGCGCAGCAACATCGCCATTTGCATCCGATCCTGAATTGCAAGCTATAAGAGATCATAAAAAAGTCAATGCAGGCGCACAGTTCTTCCAGACAAATATCATTTTTGAACCTTCAAGGCTGAGCAATTGGATGGAAGAGCTGGATAAAAGAGATGTGCTTAAAAAGGTCTTCATATTGGTTGGCATCGCACCTTTGAAAAGTTATAATGTGGCCAGATACCTTCATGACAAAGTTCCGGGAGTCTTTTTACCGGAGAATGTTCTGAAGCGTATGGAGAAGGCAGGAGACGGAGCAGCAGAGGAAGGAATACAGATAGTGCTGGAAATCATAGAATCACTCAAAGGGAAGAAAGGAGTAAATGGAATACATCTTATGACTCTGGGCTGGGAAGATGTTGTGGAAAGGATAGTAAAAGAATCAGGATTAACTGACCCCCAAACCCCCTAAATGGGGCTTAATTAGCAGTACATTTTAGCCCCCCTTCAGGGGGGATGGGGGGTGATGAATAATGGAATTAATGACCGGATCAACTTTTCAATTTGACTTTAAGGATCTGAAACTCGCTGTTTCCCAGGTTGAAAGTGTCATGGGTTATAAGGAAGGAGAGTCACAGGAGACTATTTCTGAACTTGTTTCAGAGGTTCTGAAAGAAGCAGAGGAGATCTGTACAATGAAAGCAGAATACAGGTTTTTTGATGATATTGCATTTGACGAAGCCGAAAAAACTGTGACTATAAACGGCCTGGTCTTCCAAATAAAAAAGATCATTTACAGCCAGATTAAGAAATCGGATTCAGCAGCTTTGTTTTTATGTACGGCAGGAGAGGAGATCGGAGCCAGGAGTAAGAAATCGATGAAGGAAGGGGATCTGCTGAGAGGTTATATCTATGATGTTGTTGGTAGTGAGGCTGTTGAGGCAGCTGCAGATCTTATGCAGGACCAGCTTGAAAGAGAAATAAACGCCCTGGGTAAAGGGATCACTAACAGGTTCAGCCCGGGATACTGCGGCTGGCTTGTTGCTGAACAGCATAAACTGTTTCAGCTGTTGACGGATAACTTTTGCGAAATAAAATTATCGTCTTCAGCACTGATGTATCCGATGAAATCAATCAGCGGAATTATCGGTATAGGCAAGAATGTAAAAAGACACCCTTATACCTGCAGCCTTTGCGATATGAAAGACTGTATTTATAGGAGAAGCAAGGCATAACGGCACAAAGGTTCAACGGCTTAACGGTATAAAAATAAGAAAACCTCATTAATATCGCCATGAAGATAAACATTAAATTGATCCTTAAGAGAGTTCTTATAGCTCTGCTTATACTGGTTTGTATCAGCCAGATTGCTAAAGCTCAGCAAACCTGGGAGCTTCCTTTTCAGAATCCAGATTTGTCGATAGAAGTACGTGTAAATGATCTGGTTAGCAGATTGACGGTTGATGAAAAGATCGGCCAGATGATGAACTCGGCGCCTGCAATAGAAAGACTGGGCATCCCGGCTTATAACTGGTGGAATGAATGCCTCCATGGTGTTGCAAGAGCAGGAGTGGCAACAGTGTTTCCCCAGGCAATTGGACTGGGCGCTACATGGGATGAGGACCTGATATTCAGAGTAGCCACTGCTATTTCAGATGAAGCCCGAGCCAAGCATCATGAATTTGTAAGGAATAATTCCAGAAGGATTTACCAGGGTCTGACGTTCTGGTCTCCTAATATTAATCTTTTCAGGGATCCACGCTGGGGAAGAGGGCAGGAAACCTATGGTGAAGATCCGTTCCTGACAGGGAAAATTGCTGTACAATTTGTAAAAGGACTCCAGGGCGATGATCCTAAATACTTTAAAACCATTGCAACACTCAAACATTATGCAGTTCACAGTGGTCCGGAGCCTGAAAGACACTCATTTGATGCTAAGACAGATGAAAGAGATCTGAGAGAGACATATCTGCCGCAGTTTGAGATGGGTATAAAGGAAGGAAAAGCCTATTCTGTGATGTGTGCCTATAACAGGTACAATGGAGAGACCTGCTGCGGCGGAGACATGCTTATTAAAAGTATTTTGCGCAATGAATGGGGATTTGACGGATATATAGTTTCTGACTGCGGGGCTATTGATGATATCTACAGGTTTCATAAAGTAGTTGCTACATCGGAAGAAGCATCAGCCATTAGTGTACGCGCCGGTACGGATCTTGAATGCGGATCGGCTTACAGGAGCCTGAAGGAATCACTGAATAAGGGACTTATTACAGAACAGGAAGTTGATGTTTCTGTTAAAAGACTTTTCACTGCAAGATTCAAACTGGGCATGTTCGATCCTCCTGAAATGGTAAAGTATGCCCAGATACCATACAGTGTCAATGACAGCGAACAGAATAAAGCTCTTGCAAAAGAGACTGCCCTTAAATCAATAGTGCTTTTAAAAAATCATGGTAATCTGCTTCCGTTAAAGAAAGATATCGGGACAGTTGCTGTAATAGGTCCCAACTCTGACCAGTCATTTGTTTTACTGGGAAATTATAACGGTACTCCATCGGATCCATATACGCCTTTAAGAGGGATCAGGGAAGAACTTGAAGGATTATCTGAGGTTCTTTATGCCCAGGGCTGTAACTGGGTGGCAGGTTTGCCGGAGAAAAGAACTGATGAAGAAATGAAAGCCGAAGCTCTGGAAACTGCAAAAAAAGCTGACATAGTGATCATGTGCATGGGAATAACACCGAGACTCGAAGGAGAAGAAATGAAAGTCACCGTCGATGGATTCAGGGGCGGCGACCGCACCCGGATAGATCTTCCTGATGTGCAGCAGGCGCTCATTAAAGAGATCCATGCCCTTGGCAAGCCGGTTGTGCTGGTACTGCTTAATGGCAGTGCTCTTACGGTCAACTGGGAAAATGATAATATCCCGGTTATTATCGAGACATGGTACGGCGGTCAGGCTGCAGGTCAGGCTTTGGCTGATGTGATCTTCGGAGATTATAATCCGGGCGGACGACTTCCTGTAACAGTTTATAAATCAGTGGAGGATCTTCCTGATTTTACCGAATACAGGATGGAAAACCGGACCTATCGTTATTTTAAGGGAGAAGCTCTCTACCCCTTTGGTTTTGGGCTCAGCTATACTACATTCAGATACAGCAAATTAAAGGTGGCAAAAAAAATTAAATCCGGGGATGAAGTAACAGTAACTGTGACTGTGAAGAATACAGGTAAAATAGCCGGTGATGAAGTAGTTCAGCTTTATCTCTCTAACCTGGGTTCTTCAGTTCCTGTGCCAATCCGTGCCCTTAAAGGTTTCAAGCGGATCAATCTGCTTCCCGGTGAAAACAAGACTGTCACATTCTCAGTTTCCCCTGATGCATTCTCGGTTATCGATGAACAGAATAAAAGGGTAGTAAATCCCGGCATTTTTGAACTGACTGTCGGTGGCAGTCAGCCAAAAGCTGTAACCGGAGTGAAAGAGCCAAGGATTCTTAAGAAAACTGTGACATTACTATAATTTTCCGTGAAAAAGTTATTTTTATTTATCTCAATATTCCTGCTTCTTGCATGCATTGCATCTGGTCAGTTTTCCAAGGCTGCCATGGATAGTATAAATAAGCTCACCCGGGAGGATTATAAGAATATGCTGGATCAGATTGGTATTACCTCGGTGCGTCCCGGCCCTTCAGGAAATCCAACTGCCCCTAATGCTGCTAACATGGACGAATCAAAGGCAGGTCAATATACGTCTCTGCCAGATCCGCTGATCCTGAACAATGGTAAACGTGTTAAATCTGCAAAAGAATGGTGGAAGAAACGCCGCCCGGAACTTATTGAATTGTTTGACAATGAGCTTTACGGTCGCGTCCCGGATAATGTACCGGAAGTGACCTGGAAGGTACTGAATGTTACAAGGGATAGTGTCGGCAGCGTACCTGTTGTAACTAAAAAGCTATCAGGTCATGTCGATAACTCTGCATATCCGGCAATTGTGGTAAACATTGACCTCACTCTTACTACTCCGGCAGGAGCTGTAGGTCCTGTCCCGGTGATCATGGAATTCGGTTTTGTTTTTCCGGCCGGTTGGAAGCCTCCGGTTTCAAATCGCCCTCAAGGACCACCCGAGCCAACGTGGATGGAGCAGATTCTGGAAGCCGGATGGGGTTATGCAATTCTGATTCCGGTAAGCGTACAGGCAGATAATGGAGCTGGTCTTACAGCCGGAATAATAGGACTTGTGAATAAAGGAGAACGGCGCAAACCTGATGACTGGGGAGCTTTAAGAGCATGGGCATGGGGAGCTTCCATGGCTCTCGATTACTTCGAAACAGATAAGGATGTGAATGCGAAAAAAGTTGGCATTGAAGGACTTTCCCGCTATGGTAAAGCTTCTATTGTTACAATGGCATATGATGAAAGGTTCGCAATAGGATTTATAGGTTCATCAGGCGCGGGAGGAGTAAAGCTTTATCGTCGCATTTTCGGAGAGCAGATTGAAAACCTTGCCGCTTCGGGTGAGTATCACTGGTTTGCAGGTAATTTTATTAAGTACGGTGCAGATCCGTTAACACAGAACGATCTTCCTTTAGACGCACATGAACTTGTTGCTTTATGTGCCCCTCGTCCGGTATTTATAGGTTCAGGTTCCACGGAAAACGGAGATGCCTGGATTGATGGAAAAGGAATGTTCCTGGCAGGTGCATATGCCGGTCCTGTTTATGAACTCCTTGGCAAAAAGGGTTTGGGAACCACTGAGCATCCTCCTCTTGAAACAACGCTGACTGATGGAGATATAGCATACCGGCAGCATTCCGGCGGGCATACCTCAGGACCAAACTGGCCTTATTTCATCCAGTTTGCAAAGAGGTATTTGAAATAAATTTCATTTATATACTCACACCTTTCTTGAATTACATGTACCCTTCCCCCAACCCCCTTCCCTGCTAGCGCAAGGCAGGGGGCTTAAGCTATTGTAAATCAATATTTTCCCCCTCTTTGCTTTAGCAGAGAGGGGGATTAAGGGGGTGAGTACATGAAGACAAAATAAGGGAGTCGGGAGGATGAGCTCGTGTTTTAATTGCTGATTTTATACTTCTCAAACTGACCTGCAATATCAGCATCAGTATGAGTTCCGGAATGAATAAGCACACGATACCTCAGCTTAAGCTGTGTTCCTTTTTCCATGAAAGTTTCCGCATCGTCCTTAGGCCAGTACATAGGTGTTGGTGAGATGAATCCGTAATCACGTGTAAACCAGGGTGACGGATACCATGGATTGGATGGGTGCTGCATTATAGCCAGTCCTTCGACTGCATTGCCCCGTTTCCCGTAAAAGTCAATCCAGGGAGAACCTTTCCCGAATGTTTCTTTTTCGCCTTTTGCTCCTTCAGCGTTTATCATAGTTCCCCCGCTGGTCACTGCAAGATCGGCTGCCATTCTTGCACTGAAAAGAGAATGGTTTGTCTTGCGGATATGGACATCTATAAGCATCTCCATGGTTATCTCCACATCTATCTGAGTAACTGTTGCAGATGGGGCGGTTATAATGAATTCACGGGTATCTTTTACAGGTGATAAGGCTCCCGGGCGGCTCCAGATACATTCATCAGTTATTACGACTGAATCGCCTCCCTGTTTCAGTATCTGAGCATTTACAGAGATTATCCGGCCTCTATCCAGTCCCTCCTGCCAGTAATTTCCGCCGTTTACCTGGTCACATCCAAAAAAAAGCGAGGTGTGATGAGGATAAACTGCATTTCTCATCGAAGTAACTGATCCTCCTGATACAGGTCCATTTACAGGATAGAAGAAAGGATATTTCTCATCTTCCGAAAAGATGTAGCTGGTAAAAAACTTGCCATCAATTGTAACATTGATCTTTGAACCGACTTTAACAGCTTCTATCTTTGCTCCTTTCCCGGGTAAAGTCATTACTGCGCCTGCAAGCATAAACGAGGCATAAATCAAAATTCTTCTCATGACAGGAGTATTAAATCTTTACATAATTTGTTCCGTAAGGCGCTCTCTGAGGGCGTGAAAGCATGCTGTTCGCTTCATCGTCATTCACAAATTTCTCCTTATCAGGGTCCCAGTTGAGCTTTCTTCCAAGCTTCATTGCTATATGAGTAACAAGACATACTGAACATGCCCGGTGCCCTATCTCAACAGGTGAGATGGGCTCTTTCCTTGATTTTATGCAATCAAGCCAGTTGCCCTGCTGTGAATCGCTTTCATAAAGATGTATTTCATTCGGTCCGATCACCGAAGACAGGATCTTGAGATCGCTTGCATTAAGCGCTTTTGTATTATTTTCCTGTGAAACAGGATCACTGTCGGTTGCCCTGTAGTTACCGCGTGTAACAAAAATCCAGCCATCAGTACCTTCATACCTCACTCCGTTTGGATAGTTTCCGCTTGTCAGCTGTGTTA
Organism: Bacteroidia bacterium; assembly: GCA_026391215.1. Lineage (GTDB taxonomy): Bacteria > Bacteroidota > Bacteroidia > Bacteroidales > VadinHA17 > LD21. The sequence goes on along the minus strand of JAPLDX010000090.1, from coordinate 32,615 downwards.
TTCCGTTTTTATATTCTGCTATTGACATAAAATCGCCATGAACATCCCAGAGACCTGATTTCGGAAATTGTGCTACAGCTTCTATTGAAATTGGACCTGTTAATTCAGTATCCATACCCCAGGCTGCTGAATCGAAATGATGCTGTCCCCATCCTGTTATCATCCCTGCTCCAAATTGCTCGCATCTGAGCCATCCCGGGCGATCAAAATCCTTTTGCGGATGTACCCTTATTTCAGTATAATAGACCTCGGGTGTTGATCCAAGCCACATATCATAATTCAGGTTTTCAGGGATCGGCATCTCGGCAGCTTCAGGTCCGGCCGGATCTCCGGGAAGTCCTATTTTAACAGTATGGAGTTTACCTATCCTGCCGTTTCTGACCAGCTCGGCAGCATATCTCCACTGTGTGCTTGAGCGCTGCTGAGTCCCGACCTGAAGGATAACCTTCTGACGTCTTACCACATCGCTCAGCACTCTGCCTTCAGCAATGGTAAGTGAAGTGGGCTTTTCGAGATAGATATCCTTGCTTGCGAGCGCTGCTTCAAGAGCAGGCTGCGAATGCCAGTGATCAGGTGTTGTGATCATAACGGCATCAATATCTTTATCGGCCAGCAAAGTATGATAATCCGCATGGCTTTTAACATCCACGTATCCTGCCTGGCCTGTTTTTTTGGCATAAAAATCTTCAACCATTTTTTTACCGAGAGCCATTCTGTTTGAATCCACATCAGAAACAGCGACTACCATGGCTGAATCAAACCTCATAGTTCCCATAATGTCACCTCTTCCCTGTCTGCCGTTGCCTATCCAGCCAATATTGATCTTATCGCTCGGCGGATTGTTACCGATGACTGATGAAGGGATAATCGTCGGCATTATTATAGTACCAGCTGCAGCAGCTGCGGTATTCGCAATAAATTTTCTTCTTTTCATATCTGTCAGATGATTTATTTAAAAATGTGATAAAAACTGATATAAAATTACATAAAGGAAAAGAAGAGAAGCCTCTTCCGTATGAAGCAGGCTTCTCTATTATACATATTTAACAAATTACTGAGCTACAATTGATCCTTCACCCGCGCCATCAACCCATTTCATTGGTGTAATGTTGGTTTCAGCTCCGGGATAACCCAGATTCTGATTGATATGTCCGAGGCTGTTTGCACTTATGGCAGCTGTTGGAACAGGCCAGAGGACGATCCACTCAGCTATTCTGTAATTATAGAAAGGAGCCTTGACCTGGTCCCGGTAGAATTTGTTCTTTTCAATTATCCTGTCATACCAGAAGTTGTCGGTCGAGAAATTAGCCAGGCTATAGGTTTTCCCATTATAGCATGTTATCCCGGTCATCGCATATATATATGCAATACGGGTGAGTTCGGTCTTACGTGGCTCTTCATAGTACAATTCACGATTACGTTCATCGAGGATAGTACCTATGTTTATCTGGGCAGGAGTATAAGAAGCACAACCTGCCCTGTTCCTGACCTTATTAACATCGGCAGCAGCATTTGTAAGATCACCTTTCCAGCAATAAGCCTCAGCCCTTAACAAATAGGTTTCAGCCAGGCGGAAGGCATACCAGTCGCCATTTCCACCCTGGGGCATTGGGTTGGTCGGGTCAATAACAAATAGTTTATAATGCGGCCAGTTGTACCATGACCTAATGGTATCGGTGCATAAAATACCCCCCGTAGCATCATATTTCTGAAGAGGTTTATTATAGTATGGATCACCAAGCGATTTCAAAACCGGGTTATTATAAACCAGGTTTTCCATTGTTATCCAGTTTGGATACAGGTGTCGTTTGTCATTAGGATCATCCCATACATCAAACTGAGAATAAGGTGACGGGCGGAAACGACCAATCCCCCTTCCGTATTTTGCAACAAGGTCTATCTCAACAGCTTTACCTCCTACTTTTGCACCCAAAGGCTGATCAGTGGTACCTGTCTGACCAGTCGGAGTTTTATTTTTACCGGCACCTCCCCAGTATGGTACAGCCTGCCTCATAACAGTAAGTTTTTCACTGGCGCCGTCTTCGGTTAATGTCTCACTGCAGACAAAAAGCCAGATCCTTTCCTTATTTTCAGCGAGGGCTTTATTTTCTTCCTGGTGAAGGTCCCAGATAACATCATGTGTGGGATCATCCTTGTAAGATCCAAATCTGGTGGTCATCAATGAGTGGACGCCATCGTTTATAACGGCATTGGCTGAAGCAATGGCATCATCAAATTCCCCAAGCGAAAGATTTACTTTTGTAAGCAAGTGATTTACAGCAGCATTGTTGATATCCCCGATCGGACACCCCTGCGCATCGGTATAAACCCATAGTGCGGCAAATTCCAGATCTTTCTTTATTTTCCTGAGGATACTCTCACGTGTGCATGTGTAGAAATCAAGTTTGGGTTCCATTATCTCAGTCAGGATAAACGGCACATCTCCGTACTGGTTCACAAGCCTATAGTAAACGTTGGCTCTGTGAAAGTATGCCTTGCCAAGAACATTATTCCGCTCAGCTTCACTTTTCCATTTTGCAACGTCAATTCTGTTTATAACAACATTGGCATATTTAATCCTGTTATATGCTTCAGTCCAGTATCTGCCCAGCTTGGTCCTGTCCGAGTAATCCATATTCTCATTTGGAAGTATTTGAGCCGGCATATCCATATGCACTCCGGTTTTATCTGTAGTACCTTCAACGGCAATGTCGGAAAATATCCCTTCAGAAATGAACGGAGGTGTATCTCCATACATTTCGTGCCGTGCATTGCGCAGGCAGGCGATCAGGGCAGCATTTAACCCATTTGCATCAACAAATGTGTTTTCAGGTGCATAAAAAGATAATGGTTTTGGAGTAAGAAAATCCTCTGAGCAGCGAATGCCGATAAAAACCATCATCACTATTAAAATTGAGATTATCTTAAACTTTTTCATATCATTTATTATTAAAGTGTTATATTCAGTTTAAATGATAAATAGGAGGGTATGTATTCATCTTCCTCAGGATCCATCCATGACCAGCCCGGAGCCCAGACTAAAGGATTCTCCGATACAATCGATAACCTGCAGGCAACTATCTTAAGTTTGTTCAGGAAGCTTTGGGGTACATTATAGGACAGTGAAACGTTATCGATCCTTACGAATGAATTGTTTTCCCATACGCTGAATCCGGTTTCATAACTATCAATCCTGGCCCATTTATTCCCTGGATTATCAGGTGTCCAGTAAGGAACATTATAAAAAGTCGACCTGTCATAGAAAGCTTCATTGTTCCTTAACCAGTAGTCGTCTTTAAAATGTCCGAGATAGGAATACATTTTAACAGAAAGTTCAAAGTCTTTATACTGAACCGTGTTTCTGAGGGTCAATCTGACTATAGGTCTTTTGTAACCCTGGAATGACTTGTCAGCGTCAGTATAATACCCATCACCGTTAACATCCTCCAGCTTATAATCGCCCGGATTTCTTGAATACGTTGTAGCTTCAGCTGCTTCATCCGTCTGCCAGATGCCAAGAATTTTGTAATCCCATATCTGATCAACAGCATGACCGATAAACCACTGGTTCGTAATATCATCGACCTCTTTGGTCTCTCCTGTGATGGGATCCGTACTATAGTCACCAAAAAGATGCACTATCTTATTCCTGTTATGAGCCAGTGAAAAATCAGTTGACCATGTCAGGTCCTGAGTACTTATATTAACTGAATTTAAAGATATTTCAATACCCTTGTTATCAACCTGTCCCATATTAGACATCACACTTGCATAACCGGTAATATTGGGTAATTGCCGTGGTATGAGCAAGTCTTTGGTTATCATATAATATCCCTCAATATTGCCTGTCAATCTTCCTTTAAAGATTGCGAAATCAAGTCCTATATTATACGCACTTGTACGTTCCCATTTCAGGTTGGGATTTGCCATACGGCTTGTGTAAAGCTGTGATACATATGAAGGAGTGGTACCAGAAATTAAAACGAACTTCCCGGTATTCAAATTGGAAAGTGCATCATAAATACCGACTCCGCGGTTGCCATTGGTCCCGTATGAAAGTCTGAGTTTCAACTGGTCAACCCATGTAACAGTGAAAAAGTTTTCTTTGCTGATAGTCCATCCTCCGGCTACTGACCAGAAGCTGGCCCTGGGATTACTTTGGCCAAAAGCTGAATAGCCATCACGACGAAATGAAGCAGTAAGATTATACTTCTCTGCCATCGTATAGTTAACACGTGCCAGCAAAGCGTCTCCGGTGCTTACTTCGTCATTGCTTGATATTTCAAGGTCTTCTGCTGCTGCCTGCATCCTGTGGTAACCAAGAACATCGCTTGGCAGAAACCGTTGTCTGTACATGTAGTCTCTCCAGTACTGATATTTCTCTGCAGTCTGCACAAGGGTGACATCAAATGCATGGATATCGAAAGTTTTGTTCCATTTAAGCATATTGTTTACCTGCCACTCAAAAATTGTGGTATTTTGCCTTGAGGCTCTTCCACCCTGAGGTAGCCAGAGTGCATGTCCGGAGGAAAATGATTGATAATCCCTGTTCCAGTTAAACCTGGGGATAAATTCGGAAGTAAATGAGAAACCAAAAGGCAAGGAAAGCGTTGCATACAATTTACTGTTCAGGGTATTGTATTTAATGAACTGGTCATGGTACTCCAGTTCAAGCAACGGGTTGGGAGCATTTATATAACCCGAGGGTGCAAACAAGAGGGTAGTCCCGTCAGCTTCATACATTGATGAATAAGGGGTGACATAAAAGCTGCGACCAACAACAATAGGACTTTCATCCCTTAATGCAATCTGCGTATTGGTTCCCACTTTCAGCCAGCTGGTGATGGTTGTTTCAAGATTGATACGCGAACGGTAGGTATTGAAACTTTCATTGTACCTTATACCTTCGTTGTTTGTATATCCAAGCGAAAAATAATAAGATACGGCATCGGTAGCGTTCGATACACTCATAGTATAATCCTGCGTCAATCCTTTTTGCCGCATATACTTGGTATAATCCATTTCGTTTCCTGCCTCATAATTTACAACCTCAATAGGGGCAAAGCCGATACGGTTCAGCCAGATTGCATCCAGATCAGTTGCCGCAGCAGAACCATCATAAGCTTTCCACTGGTCAAGGGTTACACCGGATGGAAGGTTGTCATATTTTGTATAATAACCGGCACCAATTGTGGTCTGACGACGTTCGTTAGCTTCATAACCTGCAATCCTCCTGGCGATGAATTGTTCGCCGTTCATAAGGTCAAGACTGGCCGGAGAAGCATAAGCCATACCTGTACTCGTATTGATATTAATTACAGGTTTCCCTTTTGAGCCTTTCTTGGTAGTAATAATTACCACTCCGTTTGAAGCCCTAGCGCCATATATTGCTGCAGAAGAGGCATCCTTCAGGACATCAAACGATTCGATATCCTGAGGATTAATATCAGCAAGGTCGCCATAATATATCATTCCGTCAACAACAATCAATGGTGCATTGGCATCTCTCTGAGGTTGATCGGTCCCATTCGCATCCACTGCCCTTAAAGAAGTTTCTCCCCTGATCATCATGTCTCTGGGACTGCTTAATCCTTTGGCAGTGGTGTTCATACTAACATTTAATCCGGGTATAGATCCTCGTAAAATGGAAGTCATGTTTGAAGTGGCTTCTGTCTTAAGTTCTTCAGCATTTATCCTTGTGACAGCTCCGGTAAGGTCCTTTTTCTTTACAGTACCGTATCCAATTACAATAACTTCTTCCAGTAAGCCAACATCAATAGACATCACGACATTAACAGTTGTCTGATCGCCTATTTCAAGATCATTGGACTTCATTCCGATGAAGGAAAAGGAGAGAATCTTGGCGTTTTCCGGAATTGATAAGCTGAATGTACCCTCAACATTTGTCAGAGTACCAACAGTCGTACCTTTTACCATTACAGACACTCCTGCAAGGGGTGCCTGGTTTTCGTCCGTTACTTTACCCGTAACGACTTTTTGTGCAACCAGACTGACTGAAAATCCGGCCAGCACAATTAGCATCAGTAAGATTTTTTTCATAGAGTTAGATTAAAGGGTAGATATAAAAAATATTTGGTTAACTAAATGTTTCTTCATTTAAACACATGGCAATCACTCAAATTTATAACATAAAAATAGAATAGCGCAACCGATTGCCATAATTTTTTACGCAGAAACAATATTTCTTAATTATTTAACGGTTTTTACAACCACTTTTGGCGGATTTGCATAACAGGACCAGGCGCTCTCAGCTTTTTCTTTTTCAACTTTTCCGTTAAAAACAAGGAACCTGTATTTAAGCACATAGTTATGTCCTGGTAATAACAACCAGTCCATATCTTTTGTAGGACAGAAATTTGCAAACATATCTCCGCGGTTATACTGGTTCTCCGGCCATATTCTTAATGGTTCAGGGAAATTATAGTTGGTCGGGAACGACATCATTACCACTCCCGCATAAGCATTATCAATTTCCCCCTGGACAATGCACCAGCGTGCTTTACTGCCATCAGCGTCTTTTCTTGTTTTACCTTCTGATGTCAGTACCATGCTGTTGTTCTTATCCCATTTCTCGGTGGTCCTCCATCCCAGTCCCGCATACCTGTATTCAAGTAGTTTGACCGGACTTTCGTCAGCACAATTAAGCTGAATAGTGAAATCAACAATGAAATAATCCTTATTTGCCCGTAAAGGATAGACCCGTACGCTTTGAAGCTCGTTCATCGCAACCTTTTCTCCTCCACCTTTTTTGTAAACCACATGTTCATGGAGTACCGCAAATTCGGAAAATACAGATCCGTTCTCAACAGAAACGAATTTTGAAAAGCGGACTGTCCCCTGTTTGGAGTTTATATTCCAAAAATCAATCGTATCTCCTTCATACTGAACATGAGTCCATGGATTCCATATACCGTAATGATGAAGATGATCAGGCGGCTGAATTCGTGTAAGAACCTGACCTTGAGGAGACCACAGCGGATGAATGAAACCGCTTCTTTTATATGCAGTATCCACTCCATGAGGCGGATAGACTGTCTTATAATAGTACTGCAGAAAATTCTGATCTCCTTTATGAATAACAAGAGTTCCACCTTTTGCAGTCGCTGTCACTTCAGCTTTCTGATTTGCCTTGCCCTTTACAAGTTCAAAAAGATGTTTAACGGATGAACCTGTTTCTGTTGTTATGATCCAATATAGTTTTCTCGGATTTCCGGACTCGATCTGGAAAGGTACAGAAATCCTGGATTTGCCTTTTACCTCAATCAGGGTTAGCAAACTATCTGAAAGATATGTTATCTCGTCAAGATTTACAGATACAGGAACATCCACTCCATTTGTAGTCCCTGGAAGTTCAACTTCCAGTGATGCGATCTTTTGCGAATAACCGTTAAGTACAAAAACTGTCAAAACAGCTGTTAACAGAATTTTCAGGCAGGGTTTTGGATACATAATCTTGAAGTTTTAACTGGTTAATGAATTTAATTTATAACGGGTTTATAAAAGCTCTCAGGGAGTCCCAGGTAACTGGGCTTTAAGCCCCCGGTATTGACAATTATCTTTTGAATAACAACACCCGGATCTACCATCCATATTTTTGAGAATAAAAAGCACGGGGAGGCCAGTACTGTGACTATTAAGCACTTTTGAATAAAATTAACTGCCATCTGTAATGGAATATAAAATTTATCCCCTGTACATCTGTTTTTAATCGGTTTAAATAGTAAACAAGTAAATAATAACCTATAAAAATAATAAAAAGTTACAAAGAATGCAATCGGTTGAATAAAAATTCGCAACCGATTGCAGATTTATTTAACTTTATTTCATAATAAACATGATTATGCTATTTTTGTAATACTAATGCAAATAAAATGACGAAAGGTAACAAGGAAATTACCATCTATGATGTTGCCAGAGCATTACAGATATCTCCTTCAACTGTCAGCAGGGGTCTTAAGGATCATCCTCATATCAAGAAGGAAACCAGGGAAAAAATAAAGGCTTTAGCAAGTGAAATGGGATATCAGCGAAACAAGTTTGCCAGCAGCCTGAGAAAACAGAGAACTGATACAATTGGAGTAGTGGTACCCAAACTAAATAGTTATTTCCAGGCTACAGTTATCGCTGGGATAGAAAAAATCACCAATATGCATGGTTATGGCTTGCTGATAAGTCAGTCACAGGAATCAGGCAAACAGGAAATGACATGTATCTCCACCCTTTTTAACAGCAGGGTGGATGGAATGATAGTCTCTCTCGCCTACGATACAAAGAATATGAATCATTTTAATATTCTTTTCAACAAGAACATACCTGTGGTTTTCTTCGACCGTGTAGCAGATTGTCATGGTTGTATGAGTGTTATTATAGATAATTTCAAAGCCGGATACGAAGCAACATCACATCTCATAGAACAGGGATGTATGCGGATAGCACATCTTGGTGGGAATCTTCTTCGAAACGTATATTCAGAACGGTTCAAAGGCTACAAGCAGGCACTTACTGATAATGGTATTAAATATGATCAGGATGTGCTGATTATCAGCGAGCTTAGTGACGAAGCAGGAATCAGTTCAGTACACAAATTAATGAAAATGAAAAACCGGCCTGACGGGATATTCGCAGCTAACGATGCAACAGCTGTTGCAGCAATCTGTGAATTGCAAAAGCTAGGTGTAAAAGTGCCCGAAGAAATTGCCATTGCCGGATTTAACAATGAACCTGTCAGCAAGGTTGTTAAACCAAATCTTACCACAATCGACTATCCTGCAATCGACATGGGAGAGATAGCAGCCACTTCATTAATAAATAAACTTAAAAATACAGGAACCTCTAATTTAAGTACTATCGTTTTAAACCATAAGCTTATTATTAGGGGATCCTCTCTGCGGAATAAATAATTAGGAAGAACAAAAAACTCATAATATGCTATTGCTTGGAATTGATCTGGGAAGCTCCTCAGTTAAAGCTTCGGTAATTGACGGAGAAACAGGTAAATGTCTCGCTTCAGCATTTTACCCGAAAGATGAGATGAAGTTCATCTCAAGGAAACCAGGCTGGGCTGAACAGGATCCGGAAAACTGGTGGACAAACCTCAAATCTTCAATAGCTGATTGTAATAATCAGCTTGGAGCAAAGAAAAAAGAAATTGGTGCAATCGGAATTTCATACCAGATGCACGGGCTTGTTACCATTGATAAAGATCTTAAGGTTCTTCGTCCCTCAATAATATGGTGCGACGGAAGAGCGGTAACTTACGGAGAGAAAGCATTTGCAGGGATTGGAAAGGATTTTTGTCTTTCTCATCTTCTGAATTCTCCGGGAAATTTTACCGCCACCAAGCTGGCGTGGGTAAAGGAGAATGAACCTGAACTCTATGCAAAGATCTATAAGATTATGCTCCCCGGCGATTATTTTGCCTTAAGGCTTACAGGAGAACTATTGACAACCTTCTCAGGCCTTTCGGAAGGCATTTTCTGGGATTTTAAGAAAGAAGGTGTTTCAAAGGAACTGATAGATTTCTTTGGCTTTGATAATAATATCCTTGCCACTGCAGTACCATCATTTTCAATCCAGGGGAAACTATTGAAAACCGTTGCCTCTGAGCTTGGACTGCCTGTGGCAATCCCGGTTTCATACCGGGCAGGTGATCAGCCAAACAATGCTTTATCACTGAACGTGATGGAACCCGGAGAAGTTGCAGCTACTGCAGGAACATCAGGAGTGATTTATGGTGTTACAGACCAGAAAAAACATGAACCTCTTTCCAGGGTCAACAGTTTCCTTCATGTTAACCACGAATCAGCCAACCCACGCCTTGGGGTTTTATTATGCATCAGCGGAACCGGCATTTTAAATTCATGGCTGAGAAGGAATACCGGAAATAATATGAGCTATGATGAAATGAATCATCTGGCCGAAAAAGTATCTCCGGGTTCTGAAAGGCTCAGCATTTTGCCTTTTGGCAATGGTGCTGAAAGAATGCTGGGAAACCGTGATGTTGGTGCAAGAATATCAGGATTGAATTTCAATACCCACACGAATGCACATTTATTCAGGGCAGCACAGGAAGGCATTGTTTTTTCAATCAGATATGGACTTGATATAATGAATGAAACCGGAATAGTACCTTCAGTGATCAGGGCCGGGGCAGCAAACATGTTCCAGAGCAGGATCTTCAGGGAGGCATTGTCGTGCATTACAGGCACTGAAATACACCTGTACAATACTGAGGGCTCGCTTGGCGCAGCAAGGGGTGCCGGTATAGGGTGCGGATACTATAAGTCTGTCAAAGAAGCATTTGCCGGCTTAAAGGAGGTTGGAGTTACAACACCTGACAAATCAAAAGCTGAAGCCTACCAGAAAGCTTACTCAATCTGGTTGAATTATCTAAAAGAAGTTGAGAACTAAGAGCACAAAAATTTTTAACTTAGGAAGTTATAATGTCAAACCATAAAACTAATGATATGATCTACAAAGGAAAAAAAGAATACTATCCGGGAATAGGGAAGATCAGGTACGAAGGAAAAAATTCAAAGAATCCCCTGGCTTTCAGGTGGTATAATCCCGACCAGGTAGTTTCAGGCAGGAAAATGAAGGATCACCTTCGTTTTGCAATAGCTTTCTGGCACTCTTTCTGCGGTGACGGGAAAGATCAGTTCGGAGACCCAACCCATATTTATCAATGGAACAACCTGCCGATTGATGAAAAGGTAAAACACAGGCTGGATGCTGCATTTGAATTCATAACCAAAATAGGTGCTCCATATTATTGTTTTCATGATGTTGATGTAGTAGGAGGGGATGGTTCAGTTCTTGATATAGAAAAAAGACTTGAGAAATTTGTGCCGGTGATGAAGAAGCTGCAGCAGCAAACCGGAGTCAAGCTGCTCTGGGGAACAGCCAATCTTTTTGGAAATCCACGTTATATGAACGGTGCAGCCACAAATCCCGATTTTGCTGTTGTTACCAATGCAGCAGCACAGCTTAAAAATGCCATAGATGCAACAGTAGCACTGGGAGGCGAAAATTACGTTTTCTGGGGCGGGAGGGAAGGATATATGAGCCTTCATAATACGGATATGAAACGCGAGCTTGACCATATGGGAATGATGCTTACCCTGGCTAGAGATTACGGACGTAAGAATGGCTTCAGGGGGACCTTCCTCATTGAACCGAAACCTATGGAACCATCAAAGCATCAATATGATTATGATGCCGCTACTGTAATAGGATTCCTTCGTCATTACGGACTTGACAAGGATTTCAAGCTTAATGTGGAAGTTAATCATGCAACACTTGCAGGGCACTCTTTCGCTCATGATATACAGGTTGCTGCAGATGCAGGATTGCTTGGGAGCATAGATGCCAACAAGGGTGATTACCAGAACGGCTGGGATACCGATGAATTCCCGACAAATATCTTTGAGGTTACAGAGGCAATGATGGTAATACTAAGGGCAGGCGGATTCAAAACCGGCGGAATAAATTTTGATGCTCATATCAGAAGGAACTCGACCGATTTTGAAGATCTATTCATTGCCCATATAAGCGGAATGGATACCTTCGCAAGGGCTCTGCTGATAGCAGATAAAGTGCTAAAGGAGAGCGATTACCTCAAGATGAGAAAAAAGAGATATGCTTCATTCGATAAAGGTCCAGGCAAAGATTTTGAAAATGGCAAGCTTACCCTGAAACAGCTGAGAGATCTGGCTGCAAAAAGTGGTGAACCCAAAACCATAAGCGGGAAACAGGAGCTTTACGAGCAGCTGATAAATATGTACCTTAGTTAATTATTACTCAGAGCAGCTCTGAAGTAATTATTTCGAAAACTGGCGGATTTGCCATGGTCTTCTTTACCTTGCACAAATCTGCAACAGTTATCACAAAAAGATTTTACGTAAACTCCTGCACATGTTCCGATTGATGCTAAAAAAAGATCATAAGGAGACGGTGCACTATTGCTTCCTCCATTATCAACAGGTTGATCTGTTTTAATAGAGTGCCCTTGAGTATGAGCAGTAACTACTTTCCCTCCTTCAAATGTGATTTCCATGTTACTTTCTTTTCATGAGCATTAATTCCAGATCTTCCTTAAGAGCGGCAAGATCTTCTTCGTGTTCAACCTCTTGTGAAATAATTGTAAGAATTATATTATAGGTTACCGGATCTGCTTCACGTGTAATATCCAGTAATTTGCTGTAAGTACGTATAGCGCATTGTTCACCTTTAATATTCTGGTCAAGTATTGCTTCGACATACGGATCCGATGGAGTATCATAACCGCAGTTAGTTATTTTTAGCCATTCCTCCAGGGAAAGGACAGGAGTACCGCTGAGTTGAATTATTCTTGTAGCGATCAATTCAGCATGACTTAGTTCCTCAGTAGCATGAATAGTAAGTTCGGCAATCACAGCATCTTTCATTGGGCCTTTTACAACTTTGGCCCCTACCCAGTACTGGTAATAAGCCAGCCATTCGTCGGCCAGCGCTTTGTTAAGGAGGCTGAGCAATTTGTCAACATCCATTTTCACTATTGATCTTCCAGTTTCTGCCATAATAATTTAGTTTTTAATATTATAAATTTGAGTGTCTAGATTTTATTTTTTCTTGTTTTTATCTTTGAATTGTCCCACGATCTGCACTTTGAAATCTTCAATTATAAAACCGGGTATTCTCTTTTTCCCGAAATATTCATTAAGGATTTTATTCAGTTCATCATCATAATAGTCCTCAATACGCTCAGAATCAGCACATAAAAGGTGATAATGCTTTTTCTGTACGCCATCATATCTCATTACATCGTCTCCGGTTTTTACTTTTTTGATGATACCTTTCTCGAAGAATGTATCAAGGATTTTATAGACAGTTCCTATAGGTATGTGGGGATAGCTCATTCTTAGATATTCTGCGATATTATCGGCAGTCGGGTGGTTGTTGAGGCTTAATATGACCTCCAGGACGGCGGTTCTCTGAGGAGTTATTTTCAAGCCGCTTTCAGCCAGTATCCTGATAACTGTTTTGTTTGCCATAGAGTGTAGAGATTATTTTGTTGTTTTCTCAAATAAGGATTGTTCTCCTATGATAATTATAATCTTTTGATGGTCATTCTCCAATGAGAATCATTCTCTTATGATAGTCATTCTCAAGTAAGAAATATTCTCCGATGAGAATCATTCACTATTAAGAATGAGTAAAAATAAGGATTTTTTGTCACCTTCCTAATAAATATGATAAATTTAATTTAGTCAACAATTTACCCTTTGAAACCTGTTCCATAACTCTTATTAAAACAAAACGATTTTGAACGATTTAATTTAAACAGAAACGCAACCGGTCTATTTATTGCCAGTTGCGTTTTCTATTGTCGGCCAGTTCATCCTCTCTGGTAACAGGAATAATCCCACACACAGCCTAAGCTATTGAACATAAGCGTTTCTTATCTAATCCTCACTCCGTTCGGCCGATAAGGCTACTTATATTGAATAGCCCCGCAAGACCCCTGCACACGCCTGCCCACAGCCACTGACATACGTTTTATGCCTAGATCAACTATAATCCCTGGCAAAGGAGCCGTTAATGTCCACAACACAGATTGATATATATAGATATTTCAATATGATTATGATTATTTCGATATTTTTTTTTGATATGATAATTATGTATATACGTACTGTTGCCTTGTTATTTTCATTACTATAAACCACATATCTATTGACTTCATCTCTTCAGCCTGATACTAGCCATAGTATGGGTGTTCTTTCGACCAATGTTAATAGATTCGTCAGGGATGGTTCAGCTCAACTTTAGGAACTGGAGAACCGTTGAAAACAAACCGTGCTAATATCTCACTCATCAGAATTAATCAAGTGGGTGAGGTTTATATTATACATATTTCGTAAATTTGAGAATTGCCTTGTTTTCTGATAGTTAATCTATTTTTCAGCTCATGAAATATTCAAATAAATTCATAGCCTATTGTCTTTTCACTTTATTATGCGTCATATCTGCTTGTGAAAAGAAAGAAGTACCTACTTTGGTAACAACTGAAGTTACCGAGATTACAGCAAATTCAGCTAAAAGTGGAGGGAGTATAACTAGCGATGGAGGAGCAAAAATAATATCATCTGGTGTTTGTTGGAGTACGGAGAGTGAGCCTACAATTACTAATGATAAGACCACTGATATCGCAGTCGATTATAGTTTCACCAGTAACATCACTGATTTGGAAGGTGGTACAACCTATTATGTAAAAGCTTATGCTACAAATCGTGAAGGTATAGGATATGGATCGGAATTATCTTTTACAACATTAGGAGCTAAGCCAACCGCATCATCACAGGCTGCAACAAACATTACAAAAACTACTGCTACTTTATATGGAACTGTTAATCCTAACTGGCTTTCCACGACTGTTACATTTGAGTATGGTACTACAACTAGTTATGGGAGTTCCATCACCGTGGTTCAAAGTCCTATCTCAGGAGATACTACTATGGTTGTAAGTGCTAATATTTCAGGTTTAACAACTGGTGAGACATACCACTTTAGAGTTGTTGCTACAAATTCACTTGGAACTACAAATGGTGATGATATGCAATTTATTGCTAATTATATTATAGGAGGTAATTCAGCAGGTGGTATTATATTTTATCTTGATAATACGGGACAACACGGATTAGCGTGCGCTTCCAAAGACCAAGGATCATATCTCTGGGGTTGTGAAGGTACACGAATAGGAGGAACTTCTAATGCTTTTGGAACTGGAGCTGAGAACACAGCCCTGATAGTCGCTAAATGTTCCGATTTATGTGCTGCCAGAGTTTGTAATGACTTAGTTCTAAATGGATATAATGATTGGTACTTGCCTTCTTTGGAAGAATTAATTATGATTTACAATAACCTTTATCTTAATAGTATTGGGGGTTTATTGGCTACATTTTACTGGAGTTCGAGTGAATATGGTGTTGCAATTAATACTACTCATGCCAATGGCTACAGTTTTAATCCATATCAAGACAACAGCTGGAAATCATATGAATTAAGAGTAAGGGCAATAAGAACTTTTTAAACTTCTGAGAACAATCATGTTAAACCATTCTCCGAGTCCTCTGTATAAGGTTACTTGGTTAAGTGATAAAAATAAACTTGACTTGAATATTATTTTTTAGGAACCTTATATTCAAATCATTGAAGTTCTGAACTATATAATTTATTTATGTTTTAATCAAACGCAAATATTTCTTAAATATTTCTAATAAATCGATACATGAATTTTTTAGACTTAATTAAAACAAATTGGATAAAGATTCTTTTGTTGTTTGTTCACAGTGTATCTATTGAATCTTTTAGCCAGGTATCTTTAGTCAAAGACATAAACACTCTTACAGGATCTTCGTATCCTAGTAATTTTTTACAGTTTGGTAATTATATCTATTTCGAATGTTCAACAATTGAATATGGAACGGAGTTATGGAGAAGTGATGGAACAAGTACAGGAACTGCTTTGGTAAAAGATATCTATCCCGGTTCTGCATCAAGTTATCCGAGTAGCTTTACAATTGTTAATGGGATTCTTTATTTAAGTGCAGATGATGGGATTAATGGAAATGAACTTTGGAGAAGTGATGGAACGAGTGAAGGAACTTATATGGTTAAAGATACTAATCCTGAAACTGCTTTAAGTAGGGTATCTGAAATAACTGATGTAAATGGAATTCTTTTTTTCTGTGCAATAGATGATATTAACTTCAGGAGGTTATGGAGAAGTGATGGAACCAGTTTAGGAACTTTTATAGTGAAAGATATTAATTTGGGAGCTGCTAATGCTAGCTCAGTTTTTTTAACCAATGTAAATGGTATTCTTTACTTCAGTGCAGAAGATGAGGTTAATGGTAGGGAGTTATGGAAAAGTGATGGGACTAGTACAGGGACAATGATGGTAAAAGATATCAATCCTGGTTCTGCTACAGGCGCCATTTTTAATTTAACCAATGTAAACGGTGTTCTTTTTTTTATGGGAAATAATGGCGTCAATGGACAGGAGTTATGGAAGAGTGATGGGACTGTTGAAGGAACTATAATGCTAAAAGATATAAGACCTGGATCTGAAAGTAGCCAAGTAAGTAATTTAACCAACATAAATGGTGTTCTATATTTCAATGCAGATGAAGGTACTAATGGGACTGAACTATGGAAAAGTGATGGGACAGAAACAGGGACAGTAATAGTAAAGGATATTAATCCTGGTTCAGCTTCAGCAAATCCTTCTAAAGTAAAAAATATTAATGGAGTTCTTTATTTCAGGGCAAATGATGGATCCAATGGATCTGAACTATGGAGAAGTGATGGAACAAGTATAGGAACTGCTTTGGTAAAAGATATCAATCCCGGTTCTGCTTCTGGGAGCCCAATGACCTATTCAACCATTCTTAATGGAGTTCTTTATTTCAGAGCAAATGATGGATCTAATGGATCTGAATTATGGAAAAGTGATGGTACGAGTGATGGAACAGTTTTGGTAAAAGATATCATTCCAGGTTCTGTTTCTGGAAACCCTTATTATTTGACCAATTTAAATGGAGTTTTCTATTTCAGTGCAAATGATGGATTTAACGGAACTGAACTATGGATTAGCGATGGAACAAATGAAGGTACTGTTATGCTAAAAGACTTAGAGCCTTGTTCTGTTTCTTCCGAACCTTTTAATTTAACCAATGTAAATGGGATCCTTTATTTCGGGGCATCTGATGGGATTAATAAAAATAAACTATGGAAAAGTGATGGAACAAATACAGGGACTGTAATAGTAACGGATATAGAACTTTATGTTTTTACTGTAAGTGGAGTTCCCTTTTATGATTTAAATGGAGTTCCCTTTTATAATTTAATCAATGTAAATGGAGTTCTTTATTTCATTGGCGAGGATGCTATAAATGGAAGGGGATTATGGAAAAGTGATGGGACGAGCGCAGGAACTGTTTTTGTAACAAATGTAAATATTGAAGATTTATTAATCAACTTAAATGGTGTTCTTTGTTTCTGTGCGTTGGACGTAAATAGGGATGGACTATGGAAAAGTGATGGAACGAGTGCAGGGACTATCAAGGTAAAAGATTTCGGTTATTACCAGCCATATTATCTAACCAATGTAAATGGTGCTCTTTACTTCAGTGCAGAAGATGAGGTTAATGGTAGGGAGTTATGGAAAAGTGATGGAACGGATGCAGCAACAGTGATGGTTAAAGATATCAATCCAGGTATTGCTTCTAGTAATCCACAGAATTTAATTAATGTTAACGGAATACTTTATTTCGTTTCAGATAACGGGACTAATGGCAAGGAGTTATGGAAAAGTAATGGAATAGAAGAAGGAACAGTACTAGTAAAAGATATTAATTCTGGGCAAGCTAATAGCTATCCCGGAGGTTTTACTGTTGTTAATGGGGTTCTTTATTTCTATATATGGAATGAGACTAGCGGAGAAGAGTTATGGAAAAGTGATGGGACAAGTGAAGGAACAGTAATGGTAAAAGATATCAATCCCGGTTCTGTTTCCAGTTATCCTAGAACTTTGACAGATATTGATGGTATTCTTTATTTCTATGCATGGAACGAGACTAACGGAGTTGAACTATGGAAAAGTGATGGAACAGAAACAGGTACAGAACTAGTCAAAGTTTTAGCTCCTGACGGCCGGCCATCATCATCTAATTCAATTTTCTATTTTAAAGATACACTGTGGTTAATAGTTCAAAATAAAATTTGGACAAGTGATGGAACAGAAACAGGTACACAGATTGTTTATACTGGTGAGATGGTATATTATAACGGCTTTGCTACACCAATAAATGATGATCTGTTTTTTGCTGGAAGTATTAATAATAGTGGTTATGAGTTGCTCAAGTATAGTACAATAGCCACATCTGAAAGAGAACTCTCTTCATCTGAATATGAAATCTTATGTTATCCTAATCCGACCAAGGGGACTCTTATTATAAAACATAATTTTGATATTGCAACTCTACCTGTTTTTACCCTTATAGATCTTCATGGCAAAAAGTTAATCAGAAAGGAAATGAATAGTTCTCCTTTTGAAATCAACCTTGAAGGTATCAATCCAGGGATATTTATATACAAGGTTGAATCAGGTGCAAAAAGCTACTCAGGGAAAGTCATTGTTGAATAAATAACCAAAGCACTGTAGTTACTTTTAAATATGGTACTACTTCAATTACAGAGTAGTAAGGTGTTCGGATTGTTCTCTTAGTGTTGCATTTTAAAACCCATAAGATAAGGTATGCAACATAAATCACAACCCTCACTATTGATGATAAATGTTCGCCTGCGTCATCCCTTTGTCAGACAAATGATATAAGACCTTTTATTGAAGATTTCTGATTTTTGTGGAGGTTTGATACCCCGCTGCTTGCCGCGGGGAGTTTCATTATTCTTGATCATAGTTAGTTGGCACTTTGATTTTCAATTGTGGGCGATGAGTGATTCTAATTCATAGCTCTCTGATTGTGAGAAGTTGGCATTATATGTAAAAGTCAACAGTAACAATACAATTCTTGATCTTATAATTTTTTAAGTGTTGAGGTATTTTTAATGAGTTTTTATCTTTTGTCGGCCCGGAGGGAATCGAACCCTCGACCCCATGATTAAGAGTCACGTGCTCTGCCAGCTGAGCTACGGGCCGAAAAATTTGATGTGCAAAATTAGTATAAATTTGGATAATTTAAATTTTTCATAAATATACTTTTAACCTGTAGAACCAGAAGAGGTTAAAACAGGAGCTTGGAAAAACTAAAATGACAAGAATATGAAGATGCTAAGATCAATTCTTATTTTATCAGGTTTCATCATCTGTCTCGTACCGGCAAGTTTATTTTCCCAGGAAATATACTCAATGACCGTTTCACTGGACGGCACCGGTGACTATGCTACAATTCAACAAGCTATTGATGCCTGCAAATCATTCCCTGACCAGCGTGTTACAATATTTGTCAAAAACGGGATCTATAAAGAAAAAATAGTCGTGCCTGCATGCAACACACGCCTTTCAATAATAGGTGAAAGTGCAGAAAAAACTATCATATCATATGGCGACTTTTTCAATAAGATCAACCGTGGAAGGAACAGCACATTTTATACTTATACCTTCCTGGTTGAAGCCGATGACTTTTATGCCGCTAACCTGACTATCGAAAATACAGCAGGTCCTGTAGGTCAGGCAGTTGCACTGCACATCAGCGGCGACAGGTGCGTTTTCCGTAATTGCAGAATAACAGGCAACCAGGATACACTTTATACTGACGGTCTTAACTGTCGCCAGTATTTTGATGGATGTTATATCGAAGGAACCACTGATTTCATCTTCGGTGCAGCTACTGTGCTTTTCAATAGCTGTACAATTCACAGCAAAAGCAATTCATATATCACTGCAGCAAGTACTCCTCAGGGGAAAAAATTCGGATACGTTTTCATGGGCTGCAAGCTGACCGCGGAAGCCGGGATTGATAAAGTGTATCTTGGACGTCCATGGCGCGATTATGCCAGGACAGTATTTATAAAATGTGAACTTGGAGCCCATATCGTACCCGAAGGCTGGTCAAACTGGCAGGGTACAACACGTGATAAAACCGCTTTTTATGCTGAATACGGAAATACTGGTCCGGGTGCAGATATCTCACTGAGAGTTGACTGGAGCCATCAGCTGACAAAGAAAGAGGCAGCCGGATATACTGTGAAAAAAATACTGGCCCCGGTGATCCCTGTTGAAAAACCTGTTGATCAGTGGATTAGAGGGGAATAGAGATCTCCCCGGTGATTAATGGTTCATTATATTTTATAATGCCCCTGAAGAATTTTCCTGAACCATTTCCCTGGTAAAAAATATTTCAAAGCCACTGCAAGTTTATATTCAAATGATGCGATAATATATCTCTGATGGGGATTCCTGCATTCAATTATCTTTACAAGCTTTCTGGCCAGCACTTCCGGCCTCCAGCCGTTGGCCTCATCTTTTTCAATTACCGATAATGTTTTTTCAAACTGATCCTGATATGGATCGCCAGGTGAGGATGGTGCAAGAAATTTCCTTCGGTTGGCAGAGTTATTTGTACAGAAATCTCCTGGATTTATAACAATGACCTTTATATTGAACCGCTCAACCTCCATCCTAAGAGCTTCACTGAAACCCTCAATGGCAAATTTGCTTGCTGAGTAGAATGCCTGATAAGGTAATCCCATTATCCCTCCTATTGAGCTGAAGTTAATAATTGTGCCGCCTCCCTGCTCCCGCATCACTGGTAATACCTTTCTGGTCAGATGAACCATCCCAATTAGATTTGTATCTATCTGCAACTTAATGTTTTCTGAAGGTGATGTTTCAATGGGACCTCCCGTATGTATGCCGGCATTATTTATAAGGACATCAATCCTTCTCTCTTTTTCAATAACGGTTTTGACAGCTTTATCAATTGACAGGGTATCCATAAGGTCCATTTTCAGTATATGTAATTTACCATCCGGCTCAGCTTCTTGCCGGACCGTTCCATATACAATATGCCCTGCTTCTGAAAGAAGCCTGGCTGTCTCTTTGCCAAAACCTGACGAAATACCTGTTATCAGAATTATTTTTTTCAACTAAGGAAGAATTTTAAGTTCTTTTGCAGCCTTTGTAATCTTTTCAATGGAAATTTCAATCTGCTCCCTGGTATGAGTTGCCATAAGTGAATACCTTATCAGGCAGTTTTCTTTCGGGACAGCAGGAGAAACAATAGGATTCACAAATATTCCGTCAGAAAGCAGCTCCCTGGTCAGAACAAGGGCCTTAATATCATCCCTTATAAATAAAGGTATAATGGGGGTTTCTGATTTCCCGGTATCGAATCCCATCTCCCTGAATCTCTTAAGCGCATAATGAGTATTGTCCCATAGCCGGCTGATCCGTTCAGGCTCACTGATCATTATATCCATAGCAGCCATAACTGAAGCAGCAGAAGCTGGCGTCATGCTTGCACTGAAGATAAGGGTGCGTGAATTGTGCTTAATGTAATTAATAGTATCCTTATCTGATGCTATAAATCCTCCTAATGATGCCAGTGATTTCGAAAATGTACCCATTATAAGATCGACCTTGTCTGTAAGGCCGAAATGTGATGCTGTACCTGAACCGTTTTTCCCGATGACTCCCAGCGAATGTGCATCATCAACCATTACGGTCGCATTATAACTTTCGGCCAGTTTTACCAGCTCAGGCAATTTGACTATGTCACCTTCCATTGAAAAAATTCCGTCAACAACAATCAGTTTTAAACTATCGGGCGAGCATAACTTAAGTTTGGTTTCAAGAGATTTCATATCATTATGCTTGAACTTGAGCACCCTGGAGAATGACAATCTGCTCCCTTCAATTATCGAAGCATGGTCGAGTTCATCCAGTAAAATATGATCTTTCCGTCCTGTCAGTACAGAAACCACTCCCAGGTTAACCTGGAAACCTGTGCTGTAACATAAAGCGGCATCCTTTCCAACAAGTTTTGCCAGCCTTTCTTCCAGTTCAATATGTATATCGAGAGTACCATTGAGAAATCTTGACCCGGCACATCCGGTGCCATATTTATCAACAGCTCTCTTTGCAGCTTCCTTGATACTGGGATGATTTGTTAGTCCAAGGTAGCTGTTAGATCCAAACATGAGGACATCTTTTCCCTTGATCTTGACCACCGTGTCCTGATCAGATTCTATCTCCCTGAAATAGGGATAGATACCAGCCGCCATTGCTTTTTGCGGGGCATCATACTTTGAAAGTCTTTCCTGTAGTATTTTCAAGTTGTAAATATTTTATGACTGGCAAATGTATAAAAAAAGAAAAACTAATAAATAATAACAAATATTAATGTTTTAATGCATATTTGAAGTCTGAACTGCCAGGTGCCTTAAATTTTATTCAAAAATGACAAATTTTTATAATTTTTCTTTAGTACTGGTATTCAGCGTTGCAGCACTGGTTTTTATACTGCTTTTTTTTATTTCAGCTCCGTACGGTAAGTTCTCCAGGAAAGGCTGGGGCCCGGCAGTCAGATCTAAATGGGCATGGCTCATAATGGAATTACCTTCTCCTGCACTGATTATTCTCTTCTTTATTTTTTCTCCGGACATAAATGCTCCGCAGATCATTTTTGTTATCGTCTGGTTGTTACATTATATACACAGGACATTCTATTATCCTTTCAGCCAGTCAGGCAGGAATAAACCCTATCCTTTGGTTATTGTCCTTATGGCAATTACATTCAACAGTCTGAACGGTTTTATTAATGGTTATGGTGTCTTTCATCTATATAGCTATTCTAATTCCTGGTTGTTATCATGGCAGTTCATTTCGGGAGTAGCCCTATTTATATGCGGATATTTTATCAATAAAACCTCTGATGAAAAACTTCGTATGCTGAGGTCCCAGAACCAGCAGGGATACGTAATTCCTAAAGGCTGGTTGTTTGATTATATTTCCTGCCCCCATTATTTTGGTGAGCTTATCGAATGGGCAGGTTGGGCTATGATGACATGGTCTCTTCCAGGATTGGCATTCTTTGTCTTTACATTCGCAAATCTTTTCCCGAGGGCTATAGCTTCACACAGGTGGTACAAGAATAATTTCCCGGAATACCCCGTAAATAGAAAGGCTGTGATACCTTTTTTAATATAATTCATTTTATCTCACGCACTCACCCCCTTCTTTTCCTCCTCTCTACTTCTTCTGACCTCTCCCCCCAACCCCCTCCCCCAAGAGGGAGGGAGAGCTAAGTTGTTGTATAATAAATAATTCCCCCTTCTCTCTTGGGAGAAGGGGGCCAGGGGGATGAGGCCGATGAAAACAAGAAGTAGAGGGGATGAGTACATGTAAAAGAAATAAAAAATATTTTTAATTTAAAGTTTATTCTTTTTTGAAATTTATTTGGAAAGTATTGTTTTGAATTTTATTTTTACGCCTGCAATCAATTTATAAAATTAAATGGACGACTATCCGGCGGAAATATTAATCTGAATCCTGATACAGAAGGGTAGCCGGTTCTCCCGGTCACTTCCTGCTGTATCATAAGCAGAAAGGAGGTGACTATGACTTCACTAACAACATTTTATTTAAGCGGAATATTAGGCAAAGAAGCTTTTGGTTCTGATGGCGATGCCATTGGTGTAATCAAGGATCTGCTTGTCAATGCTGTTCCTTCAGGACAGAGTGAACCGAATCAGCAGCTTGTCATTGGCGTAAAACTGAAGATCGGAAGGGATATAAAATTCTATTCTTTCAAGTATTTCAGGGTGTCAAAAGCTCGGGAGATGATCAATGTAACATGCACGGACCTGATTGAGCTGAACAAAGATGAGGTTGACAACGGATTGTTACTCGATGAAAATATCCTGGATAAGCAGATAGTGGATCTTAACGGGCGAAAGCTTGTAAGGGTCAATGATGTCAGGCTGGCAACCCTGCCTGCTGGTACTTTTGCCATTGCAGTCGATATAGGTATTGAAGGTTTATTAAGAAGAATAGGCCTGTCTATACCTATTAAAAGAGTGCTTTCTCTCTTTAAAATAAATATACCTGCAAAGTTCATCCTCTGGGATGATGTCCAGGCAATAGATTTTTCCAACCTGAATATCAAGCTTTCAAAAAGCTATGCAAAGCTTCATACGCTTCACCCGTCCGACCTTGCAGATATTCTGGAGGACCTTGGCAAAAAATCAAGCACCTCGGTTTTCTCGGCCCTTGATGAGGAAAAAGCTGCAGATGTTCTCGAAGAACTGGAAACAAATGCCCAGATCCATATAGTAGAAAGTCTTCCTGTCAATAAGGTCGCGGATGTTCTTGAAAAAATGCCTGCCGATGAGGTCGCAGATCTCCTTGATGAGCTGGAGGATGATAAGGCTGAACTGCTGTTGAAAGAGATGGAGGCAGAATCATCACAGGAAGTAAGGGAACTGCTTGAGTATGACGATGACCTGGTAGGCAGTATCATGACGACAGATTATCTTTCTTTCAGTGCGACAAAAACTGTAGAAGAAGTCCTTCGTGAGCTGCGGGCAAAGAAACCTGAATCAGCTGAGCTCTATAATATGTTTGTCACTGAAAAAGATGATAAACTTATAGGAACCTTTAATCTTCGCGATCTTGTTGTAGCTGAGCCTGATACAAAGATTAATACAATAATGAAATCGGAACCTGTTTCATTATTTGACGACCAGAAAACCAAAGATATTGCAGAATTAGTATCTAAATACAACCTCCTTGCCGTCCCGGTCATTGATAAGAATGAACAACTGCAGGGAATGGTGGTGGTGGATGATGTTGTCGAAGACCTCATTAGCGAAAGGAGAACCAGGAAAAGAAAATAAAAAGGGACCATGGCCGGGTTGAAAATTGGAATAAGCAGAAGGAATATATTCAGAAAACTGGCTATATTCTTTATGATCCTGGGACCGGGGATCATAACAGGCAGTGTCGATAACGACGCAGGGGGGATAACCACATATTCTGTGGCCGGAGCACTTTACGGGTACGGTCTTATCTGGACTCTGATACCTTCATTTATCGTTCTTGTAGTCATCCAGGAAATGAATGCCAGGATGGGGATTGTGACCGGCAAGGGGCTTGCTGACCTGATACGGGAAAACGCAGGAATAAAAATTACATTCCTGATCTTTATAGGTCTCCTCCTTTCAGGAATTGGCAACACCACAACTGAGTTTGCAGGCGTTGCGGGCAGCATGGAGGTTTTTGGAGTCAGCAAATATATCTCTGTCCCGGTTGTGGCAGTTCTTGTATGGATACTCGTAGTTAAAGGCACTTATAAGATCGCAGAGCGGATCTTTCTGATATTCAGTCTATCACTTCTTGCCTACGTGGTTTCTGCGATAATGGGCAAACCTGATTGGGGTGCAATCGGATCAGCAATCGTCCATCCGAAAATGGAGATCAGCACTAAAAGCATGGCTATGGTAATAGGACTTGTCGGGACGACCATCGCTCCTTGGATGCAATTTTACATGCAGTCGTCAGTGATTGAAAAGGGTTTGAAAATGAAGAACTACAAATATACCCTTGCTGATATTATTGTAGGATGTGTAGTTACTGTCGTCGTGGCATTCTTTATTATGGTGGCTTGCGCATCAACCCTCCATCCTAACGGGATAGTGATTAATGAGGCAAAAGATGCGGCTCTTTCCCTGAAACCTCTTGCCGGCAACCTTGCATCACAGGTCTTTGCTTTCGGTCTCTTTATTGCATCAATTTTTTCAGCGACTATTTTACCGCTGGCAACTGCCTTTTTTGTCTGTGAAGCTTTTGGCTTTGAAGCTGGCCTTGACAAGAAGTGGGATGAAGCCCAGGAATTCTATATTCTTTATACAGGTATCCTGGTAATCTCAGCCATTATAATACTTGTTCCGAATGCCCCGCTGATAAAAATTTCTCTCTGGTCACAGGTCATTAATGGTATTCTCCTGCCGGTAGTCCTTATAAGCATGATGATCCTTATTAATAAGAAGAAAATTATGGGATCCTACATCAATGGATCAACCTCAAACATTATTGGATGGAGCGCAGTTATAATTCTTGCTTTGCTTTCTCTCGCCTTGATTGTTCTTCCATTTTTCAACAGGTAACACATGCCTGAAAAAATCTTAAATTTATTGCCGGTAACAAATTGTGTTTAGTATGAATAAGTTGAAATGGATCTGCCTTTCAGCTTCTTCCCTTTTCTTTTTGCTCGTTATAAGTGAAGCAAGGGGACAGCAGCTTCTTACGGAACCGCAACTGAAGGAGAAGCGCAACGGAGTCGCTGTCATAATGACTGGCGCTGCCGCCCGGATTCCACAGGAAGCCGCTCTGCTTGAAGAGCTTTACAGAAGAGGTCTCCTGAAAAATGTGGTCTTCATTTCAGGCGTAAGTTCCGGTGCCCTGAATGCAGTAATGCTGAACGGTATTTTAAGTGGCAAAATGACCTGGAAGGAATACAAAGAAATTCTTTTCAGCCTGAGAAACAAGGATATCTTTATTCAGGAAGGCAAGAAACTTCCTGTAAGCACAGAACCGGCCAGGGAACTTTATACCAGGATTGTCGAGGGCAGACTTAATTACCACCAGATCGGCGATCTGCCTTTTATGACTGAAATATCCTTTACAAATGTTAAGGATCTGTACCTGAAAAAAAGAGTCTATCGGATGTGTAGCCGCAAGATAAACGAAGAAACTGATACAACCCTGAGTTTAGTCGATATCATGATGGCTTCTTCGGCTTTCCCTGTTGCGTTTCCACCAGTAAGAATTAGAAATGTCAGCACAATTCCTGATATCGAATATATCGATGGCGGTGTGGGTGATGATCATGTCCCATTTCATTCTCTCCTGGAATTTGAAAAGTTCAGAGGTATAGGTGTGGAAAAAGTGTATGTAATAAGCAGGAAAAGCGACAGCATTCCCGAAGTAGGCCAGGAGCTTGCGGACTTTGGGATTAAAGACAGAAAGATCTTTGATAGAATAGGTATATCTCTCGAAAATATCCTCAAGAAGGGAATTATAAAAGGACTTCAGGCTTTTGAAAAAGAAGCGCCTGAACTGCGGGCACGGACATTCGTGTGGATTCCTGATTTCGAAAAGGATTTTTTCTTGATGAATTTTAGTAATTCCCAGGAGCAGTACGTTCTCACTCAGGAATGGGCAAGAGCCCATAACCCTGTACCTCTAGAAGAGTTTTTGTTGCCATATAAAAGAAAAGAGCTGATTATAGAGGATATTCTATCTTGGCCATTCTTCGCCAAGTAGAGCTATGGACTGAATTTTTGAAGGATCAATTATTACATGCTTTATCTGTTTACGGTTCCATGTATATGTTATATGGACCAGGCCGTCAGCTGTTTGTATAACAGCCGGATACGAAAATTCAGTTCCTTCCTGATCATCTTCAAGGAGCACAGCAGCTAACCAGTCAGTGCCGTTTTCAGAAACGGCAACATTCAGCATATTTCGTCCGCTTTTCAGGTGATTATATACCAGAAGATGCCTGCCGTCCATGAGAGAAACGGCATCAATCCCGGAATTCGGATTCGGGATTGCGATCGGGGTGAGCTCACTCCACGTCCGGCCATTATCATCTGACCATGATGACAGCACTTTAAATACTTTACTGCGGCACAGGATCTGGAGCCTGCTCCCCGAATGGAATAAAATTGCCGGCTGTATGGCTCCTGTATTCCTGTCATTGAGGGCAGGGGTCCTTTCCCAGGTCCGTCCATTGTCTGATGTGAGTTCCATATGAACCCTCCATCCTTCATTTTCAGTGCTTGAGGGACAAAGCAGATATCCGTTTTTTAGCAGTAATGGCTTGTTCTTCACAGGTCCAATGATATCTTCCGGTAATCTGCAAGGTTGCGACCATGTCTTCCCTCCATCATCAGATGTAATTAATTCGCCCCACCATGCTGACGGACTGGGGCCAGCTTTATAAAAAAGCAGAATTTCTTTTCCTGTATTATAGAGAACAGGATTCCAGCATGGATAACGCTTGTCTTTATGCTGGATCCCGTCAGCAACCTCAACTGGTTTGCTCCAGATACCTTTTCTATACCTGCTTATCCATATACCTACATCAGGATTCCTTTCGGCTGTACCTCCAAACCATGCTGCCAGAAGTTCCTTTTCGGTCTGTACTATCGTTGAGGCATGACATGAAGGGAACGACACTTCTCCCGGTTGATAGATGAATTCGGATTTAACAATACATTGATCACCCTTATATTGGGCAGTTACTTGTAACATGTTGATTAATAAGAATGTAAAAGTGATTAAGGATTTTATTTTCACTAACCTAAAAATCCCCCTGCCCCCCTGAAGGGAGGTGAAATTGTATATGCTATTTAGCCCCCCTTTAGGCGGGTCGGGGGGTGAAAAAAGATATAATTTGGTCATTTATTTCTGATTATTTTGGTCAATAGAAATCCAGCGAGAAAAATTATCATCGTTCCGAACACAATCGTCAGATTGCTGTGGAACGGACTTCTGAAAGCAAGGCTTTTTACTTCAGTAAAAGCTTGCTCCGATAAATATATTCCCGAATGTGAGTACAAAAAAGACAATTGCATCCAGTAAAGAGAGCTTCATGGGATTAGTTTGTTAACAGGCAAACGAAACCTGAAATGAATGACTAAATTTACTACCAATATTTTTATCTGCCTCTGTTCAGGTTCATAAAAAATACATTGTAATTTTGAAATGAATTATAACTTTACAAGTAAGACAATTTGAAAATTCTTATCTCTGTTTACCACTTTTTACATTTTTAATGGGAAAAGGTTATTTTGGATCATCAATATATGACACACCTGACAAAGGAAAGCTTAGCCTTTGGGAGAGATTCCGGTTAAATAACCGGCTTTACTTTACCCTGAAATATGCCCGGATTGTCTTCAGGTCACGTAAGGAAGCCATAATGGGCTCTTATGATGATATTGCATGGGCTGATTCATCAGATTTTATTTTCAGAATCATCGAAAAGACGGGCGGGAAATTTCATATTTCGGGGATGGAGCATATAGCAGAAACACCTGACCCTGTTCTCTTTATAGGGAATCATATGAGCACTCTTGAAACGATGGTGCTTCCGGCTATAATTGCACCTCACAGGAGAGTCACTTTTGTTGTCAAGGAAAGCCTGGTCAGCCATCCTCTTTTTGGAGATGTCATGAGATCCAGGGATCCGATTGTTGTCGGAAGGACAGATCCAAGGAAAGATCTTGAGGTAGTATTGAACGAAGGTCTGGAACTTTTGTCAAAAGGTATTTCAATCATAATTTTTCCGCAGAGCACAAGAAGCATTGAATTCAAGCCTGAGGATTTCAACACTCTGGGAGTAAAACTGGCAAAAAAGGCAGGTGTTAAGGTTGTCCCAATGGCATTGAAAACCGATTTCTGGGGACAGGGGAAAATCATTAAGGAACTTGGCCCGATCGATAGGCATAAAGCGATCTTTATAAAATTCGGCAAGCCATTTGAAGTAACAGGATCCGGCAAGGACGAAAATCAGAAAATTATCGATTTTATCCAATCGTCGCTGAATGAATGGCAGAAATTATAAATTGCTTATAAGGTAAGTCATTGTTAAGCAGGACTTTAATCAGTCCATTTCTTGTATATATTATTTTACTCTGAATGCCCTGTTTTTTGAGTGTAAATTTTACATTTAATAAAAAATAATTTTATAGATTTGTAAAGAGGAAGGGAAAGCGTAGAAACCCGGCAAAAATAACCTGATAACATAAATCATAACTTAAACCGCTTTATATGGCAACATTGGATTGGATTATTCTCGGCATTTTCTTTCTGGGATTGATTGGTATAATCGTTTGGGTATTATACAAGAAAGACAAAGATACTACCGACTACTTCCTGGCAAGTAAAGATGCAGGATGGCTTTCCATAGGTTCATCCATCTTCGCTTCCAACATTGGTTCGGAGCATCTGGTTGGACTGGCAGGTGCGGGCTTTATCAGCGGCATGGCTATGGCCCACTGGGAAATGCATGCGTGGTTTATTCTGATCCTTGGGTGGGTCTTTGTACCTTTTTACGATCGTATAAAAGTGTATACAATGCCAGAGTTCCTGGAAAAACGTTTTTCTCCGGGTTCAAGGAGCATACTTTCCGGGATTTCGCTGGTGAGTTATGTGCTTACTAAAGTTGCAGTAACCGTATATGCAGGAGGGGTGGTTTTTGACCAGGTATTCAATATTGAATCGATAAACATCTTCGGAAAAGAGATCGATTTTTTCTGGGTAAGTGCAATAGGACTTGTAGCCATCACAGGTATATATACCATATTAGGGGGAATGAAAGCCGTCCTGGCTACTTCCGTACTGCAAACACCTGTCCTGTTGTTTGGCTCAATCGTAATTCTGATTGTGGGGCTTGGAAAAGTCGGAGGATGGGCTGAAGTCCAAAATATCGTGGGTGATAACATCCATCTTATAAGATCGGCAGCTGATCCGGATTTCCCGTGGACAGGAGTACTGCTTGCATCCGCAGTTATCGGCTTCTGGTATTGGTGCACTGATCAGTATATTGTCCAAAGGGTATTATCCGGCAGAAATCAGCAGCAATCAAGACGGGGTGCAATACTTGCCGGGTACTATAAATTATTGCCTGTCTTTATATTCCTGATCCCGGGTATGATCGCATTTGCGCTTAACCAGAAAGGACTTCTTCAGGTCGGCAGCAGCGATTCAGCATTTGCTGCTATGGTTGCGGACCTTCTGCCAAGAGGAATTACGGGAATAGTCGTCTGCGGACTGCTTGCTGCTCTTATGAGCTCCCTGGCTTCATTGTTCAATTCATCAGCAATGCTTTTCGTAGAGGACTTTTATAAGAAGATGCGCCCCAATCAGTCACCCGGACATTATCTGAATATTGGAAGAGGTGCAACGGCCACAGTTGTGGTGCTTGGTGTATTGTGGATACCGGTTATGCTTGGACTTGGTAAAGTACTCTATGAATACCTTCAGGGTGTTCAGGGTATGCTTGCACCCGCAATTGCATCTGTGTTCCTTCTTGGAGTATTCTGGAAAAGAATGACATCAAAAGCTGCATTCTGGGGTATGATATCCGGATTTACCCTGGGAATGTTCAGGCTCGCATTAAATGTTATTTACGGTCTGGTTGGGAAAGTAGGATCATTGGTAAAATCAGTGCTTTATATCAATGCAGAAAGTGCTAAAGCTGATACATTAGATGAAATTACATCCATCGGGGATAAGATACAGAAATCCTTCCCGCCAGAACTGGCTGCAACTCTTACTGATAAATTAAACGCGGCAAAAGAGGCACTATCTACCTTGACTCTGGAAGGGAAAACACACGCATCAGAGCTTATAGCCCAGGTGAAAGCAGGAGTAGACGCTCAATACGCTGACACAGGAGGTGTGATTTATAGTATAGCTTCCATTAATATTTATCATTATACTTCGCTTCTATTCTTATTCTGTCTGGCACTGATGGTTATATTAAGCTTTATGACAAAGGCTCCTACTGCAGAACAACTGAAATTTACCTATGGGGCAGCTACGCCGGAAGAAAAGAAAGCTACCAGGGAAAGCTGGAATAAATGGGATATTGTTCACACAATAATTATCCTGGGCATAATTGTAGCTTTCTATATTTATTTCTGGTAGAATAAGAAACCCCACCCTGGCCCTCCCCCGGGGGGGCGGAAAAGGGGTAAATCATTAAGAAATGGAATTAAAATTTATAGAGATGGATAAATTAAAAACAAAAGAGGTCTGGTTCGTAACCGGAAGCCAGCATTTATATGGCCCTCAGACACTTAAGCAGGTAGCTGCAGATTCGGCAAAAATAGCAGCAGCGCTTGATAAGTCACCAAAAATATCGCAGAAGATTGTCTTCAAACCCGTTCTTACAACACCTGAATCGGTATTCGAAATATGCTCGGAAGCAAACAATGCGAAGAATTGCATCGGTCTGATAACATGGATGCATACATTCTCTCCGGCGAAAATGTGGATAAAAGGGCTATCTGTTCTGAATAAGCCATTTCTACATTTTCACACACAGCTGAACAGGGATATACCCTGGGAAACCATCGATATGAATTTCATGAACCTGAACCAGTCTGCCCACGGCGACCGTGAATTCGGATTTATTGGTGCCAGGATGCGCTTGAACAGGAAAATTGTCGTTGGTCATTACCAGGATGCTGAAGCTGTAGATCGAATAGCTGTCTGGATAAGAGCTGCGGCTGCATATAATGATGCCCTGAACATGAAGATTGCCCGCTTTGGCGACAACATGCGCGATGTAGCCGTAACCGAAGGCAATAAGGTCAGTGCCCAGATGAAAATGGGATATTCAGTTTATGGATATGGTATTGGCGACCTTGTAAAAGCTGTAAATTATGTTTCTCCCACTGCTGTTAAAAAGCTGGTTGCCGAATATAGTTCAGATTACAAAATGACTAAATCTGTTGCCGCCTCAGATACTCTTAAAGAAGCTGCAAGAATAGAAGCCGGAATGGAGGTGTTCCTCAAAGCCGGAAACTTCAAAGCTTTTACGACAACCTTTGAAGACCTTCACGGCCTGAAGCAGCTGCCGGGACTGGCAGTACAGCGCCTGATGGCCAAAGGATACGGATTCGGTGCTGAAGGCGACTGGAAAACCGCAGCCCTCGTACGTTCAATGAAAGTTATGGCCCAGGGACTCAAAGGAGGAACTTCATTCATGGAAGATTATACTTATCATTTTGACCCTGCAGGTATGAAGGTTCTCGGAGCACATATGCTTGAGGTTTGTCCTTCAATAGCATCAGGTAAACCGGCAGTTGAAATACATCAGCTTTCAATAGGAGGGAAGGCAGACCCGGCAAGACTTGTCTTCAAAACAACACCTGGTAAAGGAATAAATGTATCTGTAATTGACCTTGGAAACAGGTTCAGGATGATTGTCAACAATGTGGA
Organism: Bacteroidia bacterium; assembly: GCA_026391215.1. Taxonomy (GTDB): domain Bacteria; phylum Bacteroidota; class Bacteroidia; order Bacteroidales; family VadinHA17; genus LD21. The sequence goes on along the minus strand of JAPLDX010000090.1, from coordinate 73 downwards.
AGTTGTTAAATGTCCCGATATGCCAAAGCTCCCGGTAGCCAGCGTGCTGTGGAAACCGATGCCGGATCTCAAA
>JAPLDX010000052.1 GCA_026391215.1 Bacteroidia bacterium | reverse complement strand
CTTCTTGAATTACATCATTTATTAGAACAAAAATTAGATATAATACAGCGTTTGCGCATGCAACTTATTGATAAAAAGATTGATGATAAATTAGAAATAAATAAATTGAAGATTATGAATAATAAACTGCTTAAAGAAGTCACCAGACATAAACTGGCAGATACCACAAATCATTAAATGTGTGAATTATATAAATCTATTAACGAATTGTGTAACAATTATGTAGGGATATCAGACTACTTTTACATAGTGATTAATAATTAATATAATTATACAATGAAAAAATTTTTAATGACATGTTTAATTCTAGTTTGTCTTGCTTCGATCATCAATGCACAGGATTACAAAACGGGGATTGGAGCTAGATTAGGCTTTAATCAGGGTCTGACTGTAAAGCAGTTTATCAGCCAGAAGTCGGCACTTGAATTTCTCCTCGCTACAAGGTGGAGAGGATTTGAGATCACGGGGCTCTACGAACTCCATAACCAGGCTTTCAATGCAGAAAGATTGAATTGGTATATAGGATTCGGCGGACATGTTGGTTTCTGGAACGGAGATTATACCAAAGGATGGGGAGATCCTGGTGTAAGCTATACTGTTATCGGAATAGATGGGATACTGGGATTGGAATATAGCTTCAGTGAAATACCGATAAATATAGGACTCGATTGGAAACCATCCTTTAATCTTTCAGGTTATACAGGTTTCTGGGCTGACGGTGGCGCCCTTTCAATTAGGTATATTTTTTAGTCAACTATAGAACCGGGATTTATATCTCCCTGGCTCCTCCCGCTGAAATCCTCATAATTTCGAGTCGACAGCGGGTTTTTTATTTACCTCGGTTCTATATGTATTGTAACCGATAGATTCTCATAGGTAGCCATTAGCTCATCCTCGATCATATCGCAATACTTGTGAGCATCTCCGACTGATTCATTCTGAGGAACTTCCACATGGATATCGATAAACCTGTAGTTCCCGGCAACACGGGTACGAAGATCATGGTAATTCACTCCCATCTCATTCAGCTTCTCTTCAAGGCTATTCTTTTCATCTTCGGTCCAGGCTGAATCCAGAAGAGGCCAGAAGGCGCGTCTTAGGAGTTCATAGGATTCCTTGATAATGAAGAGAGCAACCAGAATTGCTACAACGGGATCCAGCCATTTGATACCTGTAATCAGGATAAGCACTAGACCTACCGCTACACCTATCGATGTATAGACATCAGTTTTCAGATGAAGGGCATCAGCTTCAAGAGCCACTGATTTAGTTTCACGCGCAACCTTATATAATCTTCTGGAGACCAGAATATTGACTACAGCAGAGATAACCATTACCAATGAACCTGCCCAGAGGTTTTCCAGCTCTATCTCTGCGCCAAGCAACTTTTTAATTGCCTCAGTGATGATCAGGGCAGCTGCGGCAAAGATCAGGATGGCCTCTATCACTCCGGAAATGTTTTCAATTTTTCCATGCCCATATGGATGTTTTGAATCAGGAGGTGTATCTGAAACCCTGACTGAGAAAAAAGCGATCAAAGCGGCAACAAGGTCCATCGATGAGTGTATGGCTTCAGAAATAATACTTACTGAACCGCTAAGGATACCGACAACGACCTTCATTATTATCAAGAGTGTGTTTGATAATATAGAAAGACGTGCAGTTTTAACTTTTGGATTCATTAGTCTTCAGGGAGATTGACAGCGAAGTTAATAAGAAAAAATTAACTGAAATTTTTGTCAGACATTTATTAATTCATAGGCAAGATTTCCAAGTCCTGTTTTTTCAGCATGTTCAAGTCCCGCCTGCCAGAAAGTGTCAGGATGTGCCAGCTTGAATTTATCCTTATCCCTGAGATCTCCATTTTCATGATTAACGCAAATGGTGCTGCCCGGAAGGGCAGGAGTTGCTTTTACCAGGTCAGCACAAGCCATATCAAGAGCAACAGGATCAAATGATGCCGCTATTCCGATATCCGGAACCAGCGGATAATCATTAAATCCCCAGCAGTCGCATTCGGGTGAAACATTCATTATGAAGTTAATATGAAAAGATGGTTTATCTTTTATCGCGGCATAAGCATATTCTGCAATTCTTTTGCAAACGATCTCTGAAGAATTCTGCCAGACAACCTGCGCTGAATCATACTGGCATACAGCAATACATTGTCCGCAGCCTATACATTTTTCATAATCAATATGTGCTATTTTGTCCTTCCCTACATGGATAGCCTCATAAGCACAATTCTTCTCACAAATCCGGCATCCGGTACAATTCTTTTCATGGATTTTCGGGGAGGCGCCTGAATGCAGGAATAGTTTACCTCCAACTGACGCACAACCCATCCCGAGGTTTTTCAAAGCACCGCCAAAACCTGTTACCTCATGCCCTTTAAAGTGATTCATTGAAATAATAATATCGGCATCTGTGATAGCTGTTCCTATTTTTGCAACTGCAGTGAATTCCATATTAATCTCAATCTCCCGGGAATCTGTTCCTTTGATGCCATCTGCAATAATGACCGGACAACCTGTAGCGATTGGATTATATCCGTTTTCGAAAGCAGCCTCCAGATGTGAAGGTGCATTTGACCGTCTTCCGAAATATAATGTGTTACAATCAGTTAGAAATGGAATAGCCCCTTTTGATTTCAGTAGCTTTACAATACATGCAGCGTAATTTGGCCTCAGGTATGCCAGGTTGCCAGGTTCCCCGAAATGAATCTTTATTGCAGTGATTTTCCTTTGAAAATCAATTTTTTCTATACCCGCCCTGGTAACAAGAATCTCAAGTTTTCTGATAAGATTCTGGGACGGTTTTGTCCTGAGGTTGGTAAACCAGACTTTTGATGATTTCATATTTCTGAAATAATGTCGTATACCTTTTCTATAAGCCATTTTGGAGTCGATGTAGCTCCACATATCCCTGCTGATTTCTTGCCTGCGAACCATGACCTGTCTATTTCATCAGGGGAAGAGACAAAATGAGTATCAGGATTCACCCTCTTGCAGACAGAATAGAGCATTTTGCCGTTTGAACTCTCTTTCCCGCTTACAAACACCACAACATCATGTTTCCTGGCAAAGGACTTCAAATGAGGTTCCCTGTTTGAAACCTGTCCGCAGATCGTATTATTTACATTCAGATGGTTTTCAGGATCGCTGATCTCCTTTCTTTTCATCTCTGAGCGCAGTAATCCTACAAAATTACGGTAATCACTGACGCTCATTGTTGTTTGTGCAAAAAGGCTGATTGGCTTTGTTATATCTATTTTGCTGATATCATCCGGTCCCGAGACTAGAATTCCTTCATTTTTTGTCTGTCCGAGCAATCCTACAACCTCAGCATGACCGGGTTTCCCGAATATTATGATCTGGCCGTTATTCTCCCTGGTTTTAAGCCATGTATCCTTGATCCTTGATTGTAGTTTCTTAACAATCGGACAGGTTGCTTCAATGATTGTAATATTATTTCTTTCAGCCGTCTGATATGTTTCAGGCGGTTCTCCATGTGCTCTAATAAGCACTTTGCAGTTCTTCAATTTATTGAATTGTTCATGATCAATAGTAACAAGTCCAAGGGCGGATAAACGTTCCACTTCTTTATCATTATGTACAATTGATCCCAGTGAAAAGACCTTTTCTCCCTTCAGAAGGGCTTTTTCTACTACCTCAACCGCATTCTGCACCCCGAAACAAAAACCTGATTTCTTATCAATCTCAGCTACCATTTATTTTTTCATCTATAATCCGGAACACCCAGGTCATTTGCTCATCAACTGTCATCCTGCTGTTGTCAAGTATGATTGCATCTTCAGCCCGCCGGAGAGGACTAATATCCCTGTTCTCATCAGTAATGTCCCTGGAAATTATATTCTTGCGGATCTCATCAAAATCAACCCTGAGGCCTTTGGCTTCTAATTCATCAAATCTTCTTTTTGCCCTTATATCCACCGAGGCTGTCATGAATATTTTCAGGTCGGCATCCGGGAAAACCACAGTTCCTATATCCCTGCCATCCATGACAATACCTTTATAAACCCCTATCTGTCTTTGCAGTTCCACCATCCGGTAACGTACTTCAGGGATCTGGCTTATTCTGCTTACATGTGCCGAAACCTCAATGCCCCGGATCTCTCTTTCAACATTTTCAGAGTTCAGAAACGTCTCATATTCTGCAATATCGGGGTTATAAACAAACTCAATATGGATATCATTAAGCTCCTGGACTATTCCCTGTTCATCAATTGATCCGGTTCCCACATATTTTCTTCTTAATGCATAAAGTGTTACCGATCTGTACATTGCCCCGCTGTCAATAAAAATATAATTAAGCTCTTTTGCAATTGCTCTGGCAAATGTGCTTTTCCCGCAGGAGGAGTATCCGTCAATCGCTATGATTAGCTTCTTTTTCATATACTAAATAACCCCCCTGTCCCCCCTGAAGGGGGGTTAAAACCCACTCTTACTATTAAAATAGGATGGGTTTATTGCCCCTCTTTAGGGGGGGTGGGGGGTCATAAAGTATAAAGTTACAGATTACTGTCGTAAAATCAAAACTGTTATTTTCTGAACCTGTTATAGATCTGGTCAGTTTTTAATATCAGTGATAAATGATTTGATGATCCGGCAAGATGATAGGTGGCTCTTCCGAATTCAATATTCATAATAGATGTAATTATCCCGAATCCCCACGAAAAACCTGCTGTTGCAATTTTCGATTCCACCTGGAGCTCCCTTCTTCTCTGGTAGTTGAATCCGGTACTTAAATAAAAATTCTTATGAGGAATGAGTTCAACTCCCACAACAACATGTCTCATCATATTTTCAAGAAATTCAGAGGATTGAAGAAAATTTGTTTTGGTTGTAGCAGTATCATTATCATTATACTGATAGGTAAGATCAAATTTTTCAAGATGCTTCAGTGTCAGTGAAAAACGAAAAGGTGCATATGCAAGTTTCTGGGATAAACCGGCCTGGATCTCAAACGGTAGTTTCTGACGTTCTTCCCCTGCATATCTGGTAACCTGGAGTCCGACATTCCTGATTACGACTCCTGCTGAAAAAAGACCTGAACGGTTGTGATAACCGGCACCAACGTCAACTGCAAATCCGAATGAAGTATATTTTTCAAGATGTGATAATACCGGCTTTAGATTGATTCCTACCGAGAAAAGAGTATCAATTTCCCTTGAATAGATCATTGATAAAGCGTATTCTGATGCAGAGAAGGAACCGATTATTATGCCAGATGCGTCAGCTTCGGTGAATGATCCGTAATTCAGATAAGTGAGTCCGGCTGCAAAATTGCCTGTGCCGGCAAATGAGCGTGAATACATAGCAAGGCCATAGTTAACTCCGGCAAAATAATTGACATAATTCAACGCTATATTCTTATCCATGGTTGCATTCAGCAAGGCTGGATTATGATATGCAAGATTAAGGTTCTCTGTGTTCAGCGACACATTTGCTCCTCCTGTGGATGAAACAAGTCCGGAATGAGTCAGGTTCAGGAATTCATATATATTATCGCCCCCCGTCTGCGCATTCAGGGCGTTGACCAGCATACCTGCCAGAATAAGATATATGATTCTTTTTCCCATATTTCCTGACACTGTCAAATATAGCAGGATTTTAGTAAAACGATGGAATAATGCAAATTAGTATTAATGAGGATGGTATATATCAGCAAGAGTAATCATGCAGTTTTGCCTGTCAGTCCAAGACCATCATCAATGCTTTTCTGCCTGCCATTCATCTGCGACATGAAAAGTCCTGCAATCACAACCAGCATTCCAAAGATGTTCTGTACAGTCAGCTTGTCTCCAAGCATCATGAATGCAAAAACAGCAGTGAAAACCGGGATGCAGTTCGTAAAGACATTTGCCCTGGAAATTCCCATGTGTTTCATCGAATATGCAAATAGAATAAATGCTCCGCATGAAGCAAAAACTGCAAGCTCAAGTATCGGGATGAAGCTTTTTACCACGAAAGGTGTGCTGGCAAATTGATGAAAATCGAAAATCAGAAAAACCGGAAGGAAAAGCACTGCTCCGATGATATTCTGAATGGTCACGATATACACCGGGCTATATCTCCCGATAAGTCTGCTCAAAGTGAGATTATAACCGACTGCCGAAATAACTGCAATGAATAGAAGCGTTAATCCTTTGATATTGAATGAGACAGATCCGTCTTTGTTAATGATGAATATAAGCACTCCGATAAATGAGAGAACAATGCCTGCATAATTGATCAATTTCAACCGCTCCTTAAAGAATATCCATGCAGCCAGGGTTGCAATCACCGGTATTGTTGAAATGAGAACAGAGCCGACAGTAGCTGATACATAAGTAAGTCCGTGACTTTCTCCGAGGAAATAGAAAAAGGGTTCAAAGAGTGCAAGGAGAAAAAACAATTTCCTGTCTTCTTTTTTCATTTTCCCAAAGCCCCTGGTTATGAATAGGAATGTAGTAAGCAGTATTACAGCAATAACAAGACGGATAAACACAATTGTCAGAGGCTTGTAGATTTCATTGGCTATTTTATACCAGATAAAAGAAAAAGACCAGAAGATCATTGCCAGAACGATAGCAATATATTTTCCAAAGCTTTTATTCAATTGTCATAATGGTATTATTACAATTCAGGCGTCGCGAATTTAAAATATATTTTCCGGAAAATCATTATTTCGAACGACATTTGAGATGATGGAATTTTTAGTATATAAAAATCAGTTAATTAAAAAGATAACTATAAATCTGGCTTCGAACATGTTTAAAAAATGATATATTGATGATTTGAAACTGAACCATAAATTGTTATATTTGCCGCCTCAAACCAGACAGATCTGGCCTGTGATTTCAGTAATGTGTTGAATACTAATGGTAAAATTAAAATCAGACTAAATGAAGATTCTGGTATGTATAAGCAATGTGCCTGACACAACGACAAAGATCAAATTTAATGAAAGTAATACCTCTGTTGATACAACCGGTATTCAGTGGGTTATAAATCCATGGGATGAACTCTCCCTTACCAGGGCCCTAGAGCTGAAGGATGACCCTTCCAGTGGAATAAAATCCGTGACAGTGGCACATGTAGGAACGGCATCATCCGAACCTACTATACGGAAAGCACTGGCAATCGGAGCTGATGATGCAATAAGGATCAACTCTGAGTCTTCAGACGCTTATTATACATCAGCCCAGCTTGCCGAAGTGATAAAGAAAGAGCATTTTGATATTATTTTGTGTGGCATTGAATCAAGTGATTATAACGGCTCTCTTGTCGGCGGGATGATATCTGAATTCCTTGGGATACCATCAGTTTCGGCAGTTTCGGGTATAAAGATCGAAAATGGCCAGGCTGTTCTCGTTCGTGAAATTGACGGGGGTAAGGAAGTAACTTCCGTACCGGCCCCGTTCGTGGCAATAGTGCAGAAAGGTATTGCCAAAGAACCCAGGATTGCAGCTATGAGAGGTATTATGATGGCAAGGACGAAACCTTTGAAAGTGATTGAACCTGTTGAAGTTGATTCTCTGACCGAAATAACGGTTTTTGAAAAACCGGCTCCCCGGTCAGCCTGCAAATTCATCGATCCGGAAAATCCGGGACAACTCATTGACCTTCTTCAGAATGAGGCAAAAATCATCTGATTCATAAGATAAAACTATAATGATATGTCAGTATTAGTTTATACCGAAAATTGGGACGGAAAATTCAAGAAACTTTCATTTGAGCTTGTCTCGTACGCATCTGAGGTTGCAAAAATGATAAATACCTCTGTTACAGCCCTTTCTATAGGAAAAATTGAGGACTCAGAACTGATAAAACTTGGCAGATACGGAGCAGGCAAGATAATAAGTGTCGAAAATGAATTACTAAAAATCCTTGATAGTCAGGCTTATTCGAGTGTTATTTCAGAGATAGCAAAGAAAGAAAACTCTTCAGTTATAATAATCTCAAATAATAATACCGGTAAAGCAGTTGCCCCAAGGTTATCAGTAAAGCTGAGAGCTGGTGTAGGATCAGGTGTGAGCAGATTGCCTCTTAACACAAATCCATTTACGGTCTATAAAAAAACCTATTCCGGAAATGCTTTTGCCCATGTCGTTATTAAATCCGAAATAAAAATACTCACCCTTGCACAGAACTCATTCGAATTGATCGAGACAGTTGATAACTCAACTATTGAAAAGATGACTGTTAATGTTGACAGTTCACTTGCCAGGACAAAAGTCCAGAATGTACTGAAACAAACAGACAAAATATTGCTGACTGACGCTGATATAGTCGTCTCGGGTGGAAGAGGAATGAAATCACCTGATAACTGGGCACCTCTGACCGAACTTGCAAATGTCCTTGGCGGAGCGACGGCCTGTTCAAGACCTGTCTCAGATGAAGGATGGCGGCCTCACGAAGAGCATACAGGTCAGACAGGTAAGATAATTGCACCTAACCTTTATATAGCTGTCGGTATATCCGGAGCAACTCAGCATCTTGCAGGCATTAGCGGTTCAAAATATATTGTTGCCATCAACAACGATAAGGAGGCACCGATATTTGAAGCAGCCCAGTATGGTATCGTCGGTGATGCAATGAAGATATTACCAAAACTTATTAATGCTGTTAAAGAACTTAAAAAGTAAAATCTTTGTGTTCCTTTGTGATGACCTTGGTGTCCCTTTGTGGTAAAACAAAAAGTTAACCACAAAGTAACACAAAGGAATCACAAAGTATCACAAAGAAAGTTTGCAAGTTATTGGATATTTGTAAATTATGACAAGGCAAATTGTTTTTGCGGTTACGCTTCTGATTACTTTCGGAGTATTCTTCTATACAATTAACAGAATAATTAGCTACTTCAAGCTTACCAGGCCTGCTTTCACTGTCAGGGATTTCGGAAAGAGATTTGGTATAATGATGAGGGTGGCTTTCGGGCAGGCAAAGATATTCCGGAGGCCTGTCATCGGTTTTTTTCATGCACTTGTATTCTGGGGATTCTGTGTCATTTTAATCGGGAGCATTGAAATGGTAATTGATGGTCTGGCAGGAACGGAAAAAGCCCTTAAATTCCTTGGTCCCCTGCATGACATTATTATGGTTTCCGGGGATATTTTTGCCCTGCTGGTGGCAGTTTCAATAATTGTTTTCCTGTCACGTCGTATCTTTTTTCATATCAGGCGATTCGAAGGAATTGAAATGAAAAGAAGATCTCATCTCGATGCCGCTGCGGCTCTCACCCTCATTCTCCTGCTTATGATCTCCCTGATAACGATGAATATGGGATATCTTGGTTACCAGGAAGCAACCGGGGGTTCCATCGAGGGGATTTATCCTGTTGCAAGGATACTGATCACTTTGATCCCTGTCCCTGCTGAAAGTTCAAGGATCATTTATGAGGTTTCGTGGTGGGCTCATATTCTCCTCATATTCTTCTTTGCCAACTATCTTCCCTATTCAAAGCATTTCCATGTTTTTATGTCAGTGCCGAATGTTTTCCTTTCACGGCTTGAGCCTCTTGGCAAGCTTACCAACATGGATAATATAACCAGGGAGGTAAAGCTGATGCTAGATCCTGCTGCACCTGCTCCTGCTCCTGCTGATGTGCCTGCTGAACGATTTGGAATAAAGGATGTGGAAGATTCAACCTGGAAGAACTATTTTGATTCATTGTCATGCACCGAGTGCGGCAGATGCACATCAGTATGTCCTGCAAATATTACGGGCAAGAAATTGTCTCCAAGGAAAATAATGATGGACCTGAGGGCAAGGATGAAGGAGAAAGGACCACTGATGGTCAGGTCCCGATCGCTATCGGGAGGCAGGGAATTCAATGATAATCGCTCATTATTAAGAGATTATATTTCGGAAGAAGAGCTGTGGGCATGTACAACCTGCAATGCATGTGCAAGGGAGTGTCCCATAAACATAAATCAACCCTCCCTGATAGTTGACATGCGCAGGTATCTTGTGCTGGAGGAAGCATCAGCACCCGGCGGGCTGAAAGCGATGTTTAATAATATTGAAAACAACGGAGCCCCATGGCAATATTCTGCCGAGGACCGTCTTAACTGGGCTAAAGATTTGGAAATACCGGTAATGTCGGACATCACTTCAAGAGGTAAAAAGCCCGAATATCTCCTATGGATAGGCTGTGCAGGAGCTTTCGATGACAGGTATAAAAAGGTAGTCAGATCCTTCGTAAAAATCCTGTCACATTTAAATGTAAGCTATGCTGTTCTTGGAAAGGAAGAGACTTGCAGCGGTGATCCTGCCCGGCGAGCCGGCAACGAGTTGCTTTATCAGATGCAGGCTTTTCAGGTGATAGGTGTTTTCAAAAAATATGAAGTCAGCAGGATAATTACTGTCTGTCCGCACTGTTTCAATATTTTCAGGAATGAATATCCGGATCTGGGAGGGAATTTTGAAGTTATCAGCTATCTTCAGCTCCTGACTAGGTACATGGATGATGGCAAGCTGAAGCTTGATCCGGCAGCATTGAAAAATGTCTCGGTAACCTATCATGATCCTTGTTATCTTGGCAGGGCAAACGATATTTATGATGAACCACGTTCAATATTAAAAAACCTGACCGGAAATTTTACTGAGATGGACAGAAGCTTAAGTTTTTCATTATGTTGCGGGGCCGGAGGCGCCCAGATGTTTAAGGAAGCTGAAAAAGGTGAAAAGGAAATTTTCATTGAAAGGACCGAAGATGCCCTTAAAACGGGAGCATCAGTAATTGCATCAGCTTGTCCTTTCTGTATGACAATGCTTACCGATGGACTGAAATATAAAAACAGGGAAGAGGATATAAGGAACCTTGATATTGCAGAGCTTGTTGCACAATCACTTGGATTATAAACAGATAACATAAAACTTACAAAAATGGAAGATAGAAAAGTCCTGAAAAGCGGTGAATTCCTGGTAAGTGATATTAAAGCAAAGGATATTTTCATACCTGAAGAATTCAATGAGGAGCAGCGGATGATCGCCCAGACCTGCCGGGATTTTCTTGAAGCTGAAGTTTATCCCAGGATGGCTGATCTCGAAAAAGGCGATCGTGTTTTGATGAAACAGATTCTCAAAAAGGCAGGAGAGCTGGGCCTGATGGGAATTTCTGTTCCTGAAGAATTCGGAGGCTTTGGCCAGTCATTTGTTACCCAGATGCTTGTTGCAGAGACAACCGGAGCAGGATTTTCTTTTTCGGTTGCTTTCATGGCACACTGTGGCATAGGTACCCTGCCGATACTGTATTACGGCAATAAGGACCAGCGTGAAAGGTATATTCCAAAGCTGGCGTCAGGGGAATTACTGGGCTCTTATTGTCTCACAGAACCGGGAGCCGGCAGCGATGCCAATTCAGGAAAGACAAATGCAAAACTGTCGGAAGACGGGAAACATTATATTCTGAATGGTCAGAAAATGTGGATCACCAATGCCGGTTTCGCTGACACCCAGGTGGTCTTTGCCAAGATAGATATTGACAGGGTCCTCAGCGCTTTTATTGTTGAGTCAGCTTTGCCAGGAGTAGTTATCGGACCGGATGAACATAAAATGGGAATTAAAGGCTCTTCAACTGCACAGATCTATTATAATGAGGTGAAAGTGCCTGTCGAAAACCTGCTGGGGAAAAGAGGGGAAGGCTTCAGGATAGCATTGAGCATTCTTCACATGGGCAGGATAAAACTTGGTGCAAATGTCATTGGTGCAGCGAAAAAGGCTATTACCGACTCAGTAAAATATGCCAATGAACGCAAACAGTTCGGAGTTCTGATATCTTCTTTCGGTGCGATAAAGCATAAGCTAGCCTCACAGGTGATAAGACTTTATGCTTCAGAATCAGCTGTTTATAGAGTAAGCAAAGATATTGACGATCTGATCAGCAAGCTGAAAGCAGATAGTGGTGATACGGGCCGCGCAACAATTGAAGCTATAAGTCATTATGCAGTAGAAGCTGCAATACTCAAGGTTTTCGGATCGGAAATGCTCGATTTTGTAGCTGACGAGGCAGTACAGATCCATGGAGGAATGGGATATTCAGCAGAAATGGATGTCGAGAGATGTTACCGTGATTCAAGGATAAACAGGATTTTCGAAGGAACAAATGAGATTAACCGGCTCCTTGTTGTTGATACAGCAATGAAAAGGGCAATGAAAGGTGATTTCGACCTTTTCGGAAAGGCTGAAACTCTGTTTAACGGAGTTGATAAAATTTCGACCGGTGAAATAGTGAGTGAAAGTTACTTCACAGAAAAAACAAGGTATATTGACAATTTCAAAAAGGTTATCCTGTTATGCATCCATGGCGCTGTAAAACAATTTGATAAAAAGCTTATCAATGAGCAGGAAATACTGAACAATATTGCCGACATGATGATGGAAACCTATGTCTCAGAATCTCTTTCACTCAGGGTAGAAAAGCTGGATACTATCAAAGGCAATACCCCGGTATTTAAAGATATTCTTGACGTGAATATATATGATACCGCAGAGATTATCAGGAAATCGGCATATGATGCAGTTTATTCTTTTGCATCTGAAGAAAAGTCTCCTGAGCTGATAAAGGCTGTTGATGACCTTACAAAGATCAGGGGAATAAATGTAAAAGACTCCAGAAGGAGGATCGCAGATAAATTGATAGAGGATAATTCTTATAAATTCTGACTATGAGATATTTAAGCTTCAGCTTGCCGTTGCTGATTTTAAATTTTTTCCCTTCTGCTTCGTACGCATTTGAAAAGAATGAAGCTTTTTTACAGGACACCATTTTATTTGTTTCTCCATATAAGGAAGATAATGAGCTTTGTTTCAAATGCCATGCTGAGAAGAAATATGAATATATGAATGAGACTTCCGGCAAACAGGTGAAAGCTGCAATGCATCCCGGAGATATACTGAGCAGGGATAAGTTTTATGCATCGAACCACAAGGGCTTCAGCTGTACCGATTGCCATTCATCTCAATTTCAAAGCTTCCCGCATCCTGAAGAGCTGAAAAAAGAGCCGCACTTCAATTGTCTCGATTGTCATGGCGGTGATGCAGCCTCTGCAGTTTTTAAATTCGAAGAAATTGACAGGGAATTCCGGAAAAGTGTGCATTTCAGGCTTGAGGAGCAGGGATTTAACTGCTGGGAGTGCCACGATCCGCATAGTTACAGGCTTAGCTTCAGAAACAGCAAAGACATGAAAGAAACTGTCCTGTACGATAATTCAATTTGTCTCGGTTGTCATGCTGATTATGACCGGTTTAAGCAATTTTCGGATCGTGGAAAAATAAAACTCAGCAAGGCGCATAAATGGCTCCCGCATCAGTCTATACATTTCGAAAGTGTCAGATGCATCGAGTGCCATACGAAGGTAAATGAAAACATATTGGTTCCCCATTATGTGATGCCTGAGGAGGCAGCGGTAAGGGATTGCAGGAAATGCCATACAGGGAATGCAGACACAATGACTTCATTGCTGACAATAAAACCCACGGATAAGGGCAACCGGAAATTTGATAATACCGTTATTATAAATGGACTGAACATTATAGGGGCAAACAGGAATAAATATCTGGATAATATAATTCTGATATTCTTTGCCGGCATAATGACTATAATCGGCGTACATATCTTATTCAGGGTTATCAGAAAATAATTTACAAACAAAGGAGATGTATCTATATCCTCTATGGATCAGGCTGTGGCATTTTGTTAATGCGATATTGATCATGATCCTTATTATCACAGGAGCAGCCATGCAATTTGCAGATGCTGATCATCCACTGCTGACCGCCGGATTTGCCGGATCTGCAAGGTTACATGATGTTGCAGCGATAATACTTACAATCAGCTATATAGCTTTTGTTGCAGGTAATATTGTTACCGGGAATAGCAAATACTACAGGATTAGTAAAAAGAATCTCTTTTCAGGTACCGGTAAACAATTAAAATATTTCTTATATGGGATGTTCAGGAAAGAAAAGCAGCCCTTCCCTGTCACAATGGATAATAAATTCAATCCTCTGGAGAAAGTGTCTTATAATCTCATCATGTATATCATAATGCCACTGCTTATTCTATCCGGTATCATTATGTTGTTCCAGGATCTGAAAGTTATTATAGTATTCGGGACAGGATTATTCATTTTTACAGATATACTGCATATAATACTTGGATTCTTGGTCTCTGTGTTTTTGATTATTCATGTTTATTGCTGCACCATCGGGCCAAAACCAGGATCTCTTTTCAGAGGGTTAATCTCCGGGTATCAGGAGTCAGAGGAACAATGACCATTAAACTATTTGTACAATGAAGATTGCCAGGTTCCTTTTTTCACCCGTTTTCATGGGTATACTGTTTTGTGTCTTTGCAGCTGCAATGGCAATTGCAACATTCATTGGGAACGATTTTGGTTCTTCAGCCTCATACGGCCTGGTCTATAATACCAGGTGGTTTGAGCTGATCCTTGTGCTTCTTGCTGTCAATCTTATTGGCCGGCTGATAATTTTTAAGCTGTTCAGAAAAGAAAAACTACCTGTTGCCCTTTTTCATCTTTCATTTATCATGATGATCATAGGAGCAGGAATTACAAGATATTCAGGATGGGAGGGGACAATTCATATCAGGGAGGGAGAGGCCAAAAATATATGTTTTTCGGATGAAAAATATATAAATTACTCTGTGATCAATGAGAGTGGAGAAACCATTGCAGAAGAGTCCAGGTTGTATAACACTGCATCCCTGTCATCTCAAAAATACAGAAGGAAGATCAATTCCGGGACCAGGGATTATATCCTTAGCTTATCGCAGATAATACCCAATGCTGTTGAAGCTGTTACAGATGATCCTGACGGAGAGCCGGTATCTGTTGATCCTGATCAGCAGGAGACAGGACAAAATGCCTTTGTTTTTAATCTTACCTCAGGAAAAGATCAGAAAACAGTTTATCTGTGGGATCGTCAGTCAGAAAATATTTCAACAGCCTCCTGCATGATGGGTAATCTCGAATTTAAGATAGCCTATGGATCAAAAATAACAGAACTTCCATTCAGCCTGAAGCTAAATGATTTTATCCTTGAACACTATCCCGGCTCAACAAGTCCTTCAGGTTATAAGAGTGATGTCACAGTAATTGATAAAACAGGAAATGATGAGAAACCATTTTTAATTTTCATGAATAATATCCTTAAGTACAGAGGATTCAGGTTCTACCAGTCATCATACGATCAGGACGAAAAAGGGACTATCCTTTCAGTCAATCATGATATGGCTGGAATGATCGTAACTTATACCGGTTATGCATTATTGTTCCTTTTTATTATTCTTTCGCTTTTAATAAAAACCTCATCATTCAGGAATATTAAATCATCTTCATGGAATTCTCCGTTGCGAAAAGGTGTAACGGCAGTTATCTTTCTGCTGATTGTTTCAGGCTTTTCTTCATCCTATGGTCAGGAATTCGTACCTGGTAAGGAAAGCTCTGAAGAATTCGGGAAAGTTCTTATCCAGGATCAGAAAGGAAGAACAAAACCTTTATTTGCATTAAGCAACGATATACTTCGCAAAGTCACCCGGGAAAATAAATTTGAGGGATATACATCGATGCAGGTTTTTCTGGGGCTCTTTCTTGATTTTGATAACTGGATGGACTTTCCGTTGATCCGGGTATCAAACACTGAGCTGCAGAAAAGTCTGGGTATCAGGGGAAACATGGCTTCTTTTTCCGACCTGGTTGATATGAGAGGGAGAGGTGTTTACATATTATCCGAAGAGGTAAATGGAGCTTATTTAAAATCACCGGGAGAAAGAAATAAGAAGGATAAGGAAATAATGAAGGTGGATGAAAGGGTGAACATCGTTTATATGATATACCGGGGAGATTTTCTGAAAATGTTTCCTCTCAGGGATGGAACACAAAACTGGGGTTTGCCTGAAGAGGCTTTAAAGACGGCTGTCAGCAGTGAAGATTCTGTTTACCTTAATAGTGTTTTCCCATTGCTTTCGGAAGCTTTGCAGGCAAATAACAATGCAAATGTCCGTCAGCTGGCAGAATCAATAAGCGCTTATCAGAGCAGGTTTGCAGGGTATTCTCTTCCTTCAGGATTTAAGATTAAAGCTGAGATGCTATATTATAAGATTGGCATATTTGAAAAACTCTTCCCTTTTTATGCTACGACAGGATTGATCATGCTTATAATCCTGATTATTACAGTTATAAGAGGGAGAAAAGGGATTTTGCTTATCGTTAAGATCTTAAGCTGGCTTCTTTTCACTGGATTTCTCTTTCACACCTTTGGACTTGGACTGAGATGGTACATTTCTGGTCATTCACCCATGAGTAACGGTTATGAGTCAATGATATTCATTTCATGGGTGACGATCCTGGCAGGATTCATTTTCAGCCGGAAATCGGCTTTTACTCTTTCCGCGACCGCAGTTCTGGCAGGTCTGACTCTTCTTGTGGCTCATCTCAGTTTCATGGATCCCGAGATAACAAGTCTTGTACCGGTTCTGCAGTCTTACTGGCTCACACTTCATGTTTCGGTAATAACAGGTAGTTATGGATTTCTTGGCCTGGGAGCAATACTCGGAATCATCAGTCTGGTCCTTATTTCTCTTTCAGGAACCAGGAATCGTGAGAGAATATCCAACACTATTGATGAGCTGACAGTAATAAATTACAAAACCCTTACTCTGGGTTTATATTTTCTTACTATCGGAACATTTCTTGGAGCTGTCTGGGCAAATGAGTCATGGGGAAGGTACTGGGGCTGGGATCCAAAAG
This sequence comes from Bacteroidia bacterium, assembly GCA_026391215.1. Lineage (GTDB taxonomy): Bacteria > Bacteroidota > Bacteroidia > Bacteroidales > VadinHA17 > LD21. The sequence continues at coordinate 8,414 of JAPLDX010000052.1, read as the reverse complement.
AAACATGGTCGCTGATAACTATAATTGTATATGCGTTTGTCACGCATTCCCGACTGATACCGGGTTTAAAAGACATCTATACCTTTAATCTATTGTCTCTTTTTGCTTTTTCATCAGTGCTGATGACATATTTCGGAGTAAATTATTATTTGTCAGGGCTACATTCTTATGCGGGTGGGGATCCGGTGCCGATACCAGGATTTGTTTATGTTGCAATCATAGTTATGATATCCCTTTGCACTGCAGCTTTCCTTAAGTACAGAACTTTTCAAAAGGTGATTAAATAAACTGCTGATAGTCAGCAAGTCCCCCCTGGGGGATTTACTACCCTTTATACACCTATTATTTTTTTATTTTGTTTGTAAGAAGGAGATTCCTCATTACGCCTCCTTCGTCGGCTTCATTCGGAATGACAGAATTTTTGTTGTTAATAGAGGGGAAGAAGCGGCGATTCGCACCCAATTAATTACATCTTTTCTAAATTCTTTTGCGAATCGCCGCTTCTTCCCCTATTGTTTCCTCCACATTCTGTCATTCCGAACGAAGTGAGGAATCTCCTGTTAATCAATACTATAGATTAATTGTAATACTTGTGTATAAAGGGTAGTGGGGGATTTAGGGGTAAAATAAAAGAGGATGCTTTTTAGACATCCTCTTCTTATGAGCAGATTAATCGACGAGTTTTATTTCCCCGGCAAATAATATTTAATCCATTTTAATATTAAGTGTCAGGTAAGTTTTACCACCAAAATAATTTGCACCATATCTGGCTGCAAGCCAGTACGGTCCATCTTTGTAATAAATATCATAATTAATCTTAAGGGTAGGACTTGAACCGCAGTTGTCCCATGTACCTGTGCCTTTGATTTCGTAGTCAGCATCCCAGTCGGTTCTGCAGAAGGCCTGTTGCGGGATATCTAGAGTTCCATTAGGATTTACCGTCACAAGGAATGATCCTCCGGAAACTATGTTTTCGCCCCAGAAATCTGCCATAAAGGCAACATTTGCACCGGCAACGCTCAATTTTGTACCACTTACAGTAGTTGTGACAGAACTTGTTACATCATAAATATAATCAGGTCCTTGTCCGTCAGTACCTGACCAGGTTCCTACCAGGTCGGCTAATCCATTCGTCAGCGGGCAGAATGGAAAAACTTTCACTTTTAAGATTTTTTCAGCTGAAGTTACACCTGCGATAGTAGTTTCCGTTACCTTGACCAGGGCAGTATCGCCTGCCGGGAGTACGTTAAAGAGAACAGAAGCTTTCTTTGTATCTTCGCTCACCGTTTGAACTGTAGCGTCTACAACACTCCATGCCCATGTTGAACCGGAGCGGCTGTAACTAACAGCAAAATCATAAGAAAATGTCTGTAATGCTTGTGTAGGACCTGATGTACTTATAACAACAGGAATAACATCAGTTGGCTTATAGGCATCTTGGTTTTCTTCGATATAGCTCTTTCCGCAGGAAGCTAAAAGTAGTACTGCTGCAAGGAAGAAAGCTATACATGCCATTATTTTGTTTTTCATAATTCTTAAGTTTAATTGTTACTTAATATTCAATACTATCAAAACCAGCCTCCATTTGAATAATCCTGACCTGCGACGCCTTTATCAGGGCCAAAGGTATAGTAATCCATGATGTTGACTTCGAGCTGCTGCCCAGGTATTGGGAGGTGCAGAGGTGTGCCCGGCTGGAGTTTATCAGCTTTACGCATTGTAAAGAATTCAACACCCACCCCTGACAGCATAAGTTCAACATTTCTTTCATGGAAGATAGCAGCTTCAACTTCAGAGGCATTTGCTCCAATGGGAGCAAGACCACCGCGGGTAACTCTGGTGCCGGCATTTATTATAGCGGCAGCACCTGCAATGTTTGATCCATGAAGCATTGCTTCAGCCTTCAGGAGGTCGTTCTCTGCCTTCCGGAAGATAGGAGAAGGTTCGGTCCAGGTAGAAAGATATGTGTCATGTCTTCCATATCTGTAGCATGAAAAATGATAATAGCCACGGTCAACTTTAAAACCGCAGGCAGATAAGTACTTGTAATCAGTGAATATGCGATCATCAACACCTTCTGTATGCGATGTTGTGCGGGCGGGCAGTACATTCCATGTGTTGGCATCTGTCCAGCGAGCCGGCATTTCCGGATCCATCATGTTTACAACCCGCATATCAACCTGTCCCCATCCCTGAAAACAGGAATAGGTATGATATAGGTCGTACCAATAGATATCGTCCATTACCGGAGCCAGATCAAATGTCAGTCCGTTATTTGCATATCCTAATACTCTGGCCCAGTCGACAGCATCGTTTTCTGCTTTGTTCCTCGGACCATAAGCAAGAAAGCGTGCTGCATATGAATTGGCCATCTCACCTACCTCTTTCTGTGTATAAGTAATTCCTGGTATCCATGTGTCTGGCAGGGTAAAGGTATTAGCGGAACAAACGGCAATACACTTATCAAGGCTGGCTACTGCAGCTGCAAGAATTTCAGAATAGGTTGAAAGTGAAATATCAGAAGTGAGAACTGTCGTCTCATCAACAATAAATCCTTTATCAAAGACCAGTCCTACATAACCCATTGACAATCCCTGCATGAGGTAAGCCATTGCCTTAACCATAGGGGTTTCGTCAGTACCGTCGTCGGCAGTGATAACCATGCCACTTGTCACAACTTTACCAAGAACTTCATTTGCCTGTGACAGGACAGCATACATGGTTTTATAGAAAGATTCAGTGTTTATGGCATTACCATAAGCTGAGGTGTTATCCCATGCAATACGCGGTTCATAGCTGAAATCACGCATTGCAGCGTTTCCGTGTGAACAGGTTCCGGCATCAGCACCTACCCATAGCATAAGGGCCGGGCCATCATAATCCTGTGTTTTCTGGAACCATGTATTGAAAAGACCGCCTACGGTCCCTTTTACATCAGACGGTCTGGCAAAAGCAGTCGCAAAATCCGGATCATTTTCATTCTTCACCTCCAGACTCTCACAACCTGAGACCAGGACTGCAACCAGCGCTGATAGTAAGATAAAATATCTAAATGTTTTCATAGTCATTTTAAATTAATCATTAGAATTTAATTTCAATTGATGCAGAGTATGACCTGTAGTTGGGATATCCCATAAAGTCATATGAGAAATACTGGGTTCCATCTGTGGTAGCTACTTCAGGGTCATAACCCGTATAGTTGGTAAGCGTATAAAGATTCTTCCCTATCAGCGCAATTTTAACGCCTTTAATATATCCTTTAATAAAACCGCTCAGAGCTGAAGCCGGTACTGTATATGACAGGGAGACCTCTCTCAGCTTCAGGAAACTTCCGTCTTCAACCCAGAATTGGTTAAAGTTATTTACGTCATAGAAGTTCTTATAATAAGATATGGTTTTCTTCAGATAATCTGCTTTTCCATACTGGTCCATCATGCCATGTCTGTCGTCACGGGTGAGCCATTGGGCTGATTTATTATAGACATCGCCGCCGTTCTTCCATTCAAGGAGGGCATAAAGACCGATCCCTTTGTAAGAGATGTTATTGGTCATTGAGATCTTGAACTTCGGATTTGAGTCACCTACTTTGCCGTACCAGAGTGTACCATCTGCATTCATTTTTTTGACTGCTGCCTCAGAAGTGGTTCCTTCAGTCCCTTTAACAATGACATAACCGTCGCTGTTAACAACATAGGAATCGATGCTTGTATCATCATACCATGTGGTTGCAAGGTTTGTAGTGGGAAGCTGTGCCTGCATTTCGTCAAGTGTTTTCACGAATGCATAGCCATACATTGCACCAAATGTTTCTCCTTCACGGATATAGAAGCATTTGTTAGCTTCCTGTCCCTGCGGACCGGTCTGGAATGCCGGAACATTCAACTCGGTAATGGTTGTTTTTATGTTGTCAAAGATTAGGCCGATATTATAATTGATATCATTGCTTCTTACAACCTGTGCATTCAATGATGCCTCCCATACCTTTGAGTTAAGGCTTCCTGCGTTACGTACCTGGCTGGGCCATCCGCCGAACTGTACAGCCAGCGGTACGGAAAGGATCTGGTCACTTGTATTGGTAATTGAATGTACCAGTTCAAAGCTGAACCTGTTGAGGAAGTCAATATTAAGACCAAATTCCAGTTCCTTTGACAATGAAGGTTTAAGGAGTTTATTCCCCAGCTGGGATTTAGTAGCTACTCCTCCGGAGATAGACATCACTTCATACTGATCTGCAAAAGCGGGTCTCTGACCTGCTGTACCGTAAGCTGCTCTCAGCTTTAATTCCTGGATGCCCGGAATTTTAATATCTTCGGTAAGCCTGTAAGCGCCTGATACTCTGAAATAAGGATTCCACCTGGCATCAGCACCGAAAAGCGATGATCCATCATAGCGTACCATCCCGTCAAAGATATATTTGTCTTTATAGTCGATATATAAGATACCAAAATAGTTCTTGGCTATAACGGCATTTTTATAGCTTGTTGACGAAATATTCCCTGAGATGGCATCAAATGAAGGAACGCCTGCAAGCGCGAAGTCAGAACCTGATGAGCTGCTGCTATTGTATGATGTTTTTTCAAAAAGGTAACTAACCTTGGCTCTGGTATTGAAATCACCGAGCTTCTTGTTGAAGTTTGCAGTTATCTGGGCGTTCCTTGAGAAGAGAGCGCTGTTGCCTATGTAAAGGTACCCCAGGGAGTAAACAGGACCGGAACCTCCCCGTGCATAGGTATCATAAGGGTTATATGTCTGAGAATCACTCAGTGAATATTCAAATGCATATTTCCCTTCAATATTGAGGAAACTGGTCATATTATATTTAGCTGAATACGTTCCGAGGATCCTGTTTCGTACATTATTATCCTGTATTTTCCAGACATTGTATATCGGGTTTTCAGTTTCATCCTGCCATACATTAGCAATGAAATTATAAGGCTGACCGTCAGGATTGGGATAACTGAAGTCTACGTTGGGCTCTGACATCAGGACGTTGAAGAAAATACCGCCATTATAATAGTTGGCTCCTCCAGGATCCTGGGTGGATGATTTAACATAAAGGTTGCTTGCAGAAACTGAAAGCTTAGGTGATACCTTATGGTCAACATTCAACCTGAAGCTGTTTCTCTTGTAACCATCAGTTTCAATCAGAAGGCCCGACTGAACATTGTTCTCAAATGATACAAGGAAGTTGGTTTTGCCAAGGTTTGATCCGACAGAAATGTAATTGGTGTAGAAATCATTTCCGGCAAAGATCTGGTCTTCATGGTCGTAAAGGGTTTTATAGGGATTATCCATATACATGTCGGCTTCCATTGAGCGTGAACCCGTTATGCCCCCTTCAGTTCCATGATAATCTGCGGGATATGTCACACCGGCATATTTTGTATATGAATAGCTATCCTGGTCAGTGGCCAGTCCATAAGCGTGATGTGTTGCCAGGTTATATTTATTTCCCAGCTTGTTGGTACCATATTCATTTCTGAAAATAACTTCGGTTTTTCCTTCGGTAAGGAGATTTCCGCGGCGTGTGGTCACAGCTATTACGCCGTTACCTGCGCGAGACCCATATAGTGCGGCAGCTGAAGCGCCTTTAACGACTTCGATTGATTCTATGTCATCAACGTTGATATCCCCCAGGGTGCCTTCCATAATGGCTCCGTCAAGGATGATCAGAGGAGCCTGTGATCCGGTGATCTGAGTTGCTCCACGGACAAGAATGGTGGCAGCGCTACCTGGTTCTCCGGTTGAGCTTACAACTGTTACGCCTGATACTTTTCCCTGAAGAGCAGAAGAGGCTGATCCGGCGATAACTTCTTTTAGTTTTTCAGCATCAATTCTTTCAACAGAAACAGCCATTTTCTTCTTGGGTGTTCCTGCTGCAACACCGGTAACTATGACTTCGTCAAGGTTCATTAAGTCCTGCGACATTAATATATCTATAACAGTCTGCCCGGCTATCACCACCTCCTGGGTTTTCATACCTATAAAGGTAAAACTCAGAGTAGTCGCATTTTGCGGTACATTAAGGGTGTACTTGCCGTTAATATCCGTATAGGCACCGACAGTGGTACCCAGGACAACAACAGATACCCCGGGAATAGGTCCTTCCCCCTCCACAGCAGAGGTAACCGTACCTGTAATGACTCTTGTCTGTGCAAAAAGTGCTGAAACACCTGTAAACACAAACAATACAATCAACAGAATAAGTTTCTTCATACGATTTAGTTTTAGTTTTAGTAGAATACGCGCCACAAAATACGGACTATTACGCTAATTTTCAAATTTTATAATGATTTATTCTATTTTTCTTATTTTAAAAGTCACTATAAACGAAAACGGTAGTGCTTTTTAAATAGCGGTTAAATGGCGATCTGCAGTCGGATCTGCAAAACAATTATTGCTGAAAATATATGCCAAGACTCTTAGGTATGTGATATAATGGATTACCATCATTGGTCAAGGGCAACGGCTTTTCCAATAATCAATTATCTTATTCCATTCCTTTTCTTTTTTATTGGGCTTGAATAATTATAAAGTCTCAAAAGCATTTGATCTTATCATTAAATCCGTCAACAATCTTTAATATAATTTATATAGAAGATTGATTATTAATGCTCTACAAAAAAAGGTTCTGGTGCTAATTGGAATTGAACAGGTGAAACACTAATCTCTCAATATTCTTAAAGGATTTCTGCTTCCACCTGATCAGTTTTCTTTCTTTAAATATAGCATTGAACGATCATTATCCACTTCTGAACACTTTCCAACCGCCTCTGAACTCAATTTAATAACTCCCGCATTATACTCTTTGACTTCTGCATTGCGCTGGATGGCTTCCGCACTCCTCTCATCAGCCTCTGCGTTGTTGTCAGATGCTTCCGCACTATAACCGGTCGCTTCTGAACTCCTGTCAGCCTCTTTCCCTCCTGAAGCACCAGAGTCCGCTTTTACTGTGATCGGCATCCGCATCGCTTTTATAGCCTCCCCCGTTGCTTTCATAAGCTTCCGCACTACTGGCAGTGATTTGTGATGTATCTGTAAATAGCTGCCGCCCTGATCTAAAACCATGAAGGGGTTTAATAATGAAGGGATTGCCATCTTCGTCCCGAGTACTCGGGACTCCGATGGCGAACCCTGGGAGCCGCAAGAAAGAAAAGATCTTTTCAAGTAATTGATATAGCTCCTCCCTCCTTGCTTCAGCAGGGAGGGAGGCGGGGGAGGGTGGGTACATTGCTTCCAAAAGCAAGCTTTTGCGCCGGCAAAAAAATAAGGCCACCACTTGCGGGACAGCCTTTTTTTTTGGGTGGAAGATGGGATTCGAACCCACGACCTTCGGAACCACAATCCGACGTTCTAACCAACTGAACTACATCCACCGTGTCATGAGGTGCAAAAATAATCCCAAAATTCATATTCACAAAATTTTGGTTTACTATCTTTGAGCGTTTTTAAAAATGTTTGCCCTGACAATTTTTTGAGAAATAAATTGTTACAGGCAGAATCGGGGAAATTTATTGCGCAGGTTTGAAAAGATTCAAATTCATTGATAATATTTCGGGTCTTCAGATCTTTCAGCTGATGAAATTCACTGTTTTCCTGATCATCAGCATTATATTAACTAAAAGCCATCTGACACGCGCTGAAATCGGAAAATGGGAGATGTTCCTTTTTATTGCCGGACTGATCAGCTTTTTCTGGGTCACAGGAATCATTCAGTCACTCCTCCCTCTTTATCACCGCAATAAAACCTACCGGAAATTAGGTGATAACGGAACAGAAAAATCTCCGGAGATATTCAATGCATTCCTGCTGCTTTGTTTTTTCAGCCTCCTGATTTTTGTCCTGGGACATTCTTTAAAGAACAGCTTTTCAGTGTTCCATTTTAGAGGTAATGTTCCATACCTTAATTTACTGCTCCTATATATACTTTTAAGCAGCCCGGTCTGTCTGATCGAATATATCTACCTGTTGAATAACAGGGCTCACCGTATTCTTCAGTATGGTCTTTATACTTTTACTGCACAGCTTATTCTCGTTATCGGACCTTTGCTTCTGGGAAAGGATATAATATGGTCGATATACGGATTACTTATTATCTCAGGTGTAAGATGGATATGGCTTCTTATCCTGCTAAGGAGATATACAGAAATGACAGTCTCCTGGAAATTCATGAAAGAGCACCTCTACCTGGGAACCCCATTGATCCTGACCACCCTTATAAGCGGATCGGCCCAGTATGTTGACGGAATTATAGTTTCAGCCGTATACCGCGATCCATCGATATTTGCATGGTTCCGTTACGGGGCAAAGGAATTTCCTCTTGCATTATTGCTGGCCAACGGACTCAGCAGTGCCATGCTTCCTGAATTTTCTACCCGCTCATTGATGAAGGAGTCACTTCAAAAGATCAAGGT
>JAPLDX010000020.1 GCA_026391215.1 Bacteroidia bacterium | reverse complement strand
TAAATCGTAGCAAAAGGATCATTTTCCTTTCAGCTGTTTTTCTTTCAGCTGTTCCGGAATGACAACCATCGGTTTGTCATTTTTCTTTTTCAGCTTATTTCCGAAGGCAAGATTCATTCCGAATCTGAAATGTATGGTATTCCAGCTGGCAGGGATAGGAATGGAATTTTCTCCAAAAAGCTTACTCACGGGTCGGGGAGTTTCAAAATCAGCAGAAACAATCTTGTTCCATGTCACAGGGAGCCTGTCAGCCAGGAAATAGAACTGGAAAATAGTTCCCCTCGTTGCCAGTCCGAAACCAAGGTTATCATACCTGTTGTTTGCGGCAGTATATGAAAGAGTTGTGGACAAGGCATTACCAAGGTTTATATTGGCAGAAAAGGTCAGGGCTTCTTTGATCTGTTTCCCAATGAATCTTGTATATGATAAAACTCCGAGAGTAAGACTTTTAGTAAGTTCAAAGCTCGCTCCCGCAGAAACACCAAATGGAAGGTATGTTGTAAAAGGAGTATCATCTGAGGTGGCCGAAAATGAATTCATGAGCGAATCAAGAATTTCCGCTCCCAGGGAATCAATTGAAATCTCTCTGTTGTACATATCCATCAGATCGATACCGGTGAAATCAAAATAGCTCTTTGCCTTCAGGTTAGTTATATCTCTTTTCCATTTAATATAGCCCAGGTCGGTAACAGATGCAGATACCCTCAGCCTGTCGAAAATGGTATATTCAGCGCCGACATCAAGGCCCAGGCCCATATTTCCGGGTTTAAGGATGTAATCTATTATGTTGCGGGTACCATCAAATTTTGAGTCATCAAATGTAAAATCTTCAATCGTGTTGTCAGTGCCCATAACAACATCCAGGGGGGCGCTGAAATTTACTGTCATATCGGCATCAAAAACATGGCCGTAATCATCATTAACTGTAATACCAAGAGATCTGATATCTGTTGAAACCGTTGCCATTCCAAAAAGCAATTTTGCTTTTGCCCCGATCCGGAAATTATTGGTAATGTTCTTTGAAAACCCCAATCCTGCCTCACGGTACCACATTACATCAGTTCTCAGGGATGACAGATCAATCTTATTTCCAATAAATTGTTCATTTCCCTGAAAGGCAAGTTTTAATATATCTCCCGGCAGCGCAAAATTTGCCTCAACCCGTTCATTAACATCAAAGAAAATATAAAGATCCTTCCCGGCATTGAAACCAAGACCAAAAAGCTGGACCAGAACCTGCGGCTCAATGGCATTTACATCCCGGATCTTTGCAATGAAGTTATTAATATCATAGTCAGGATGAAGAATTGTGATCAGCGAATCGCCGCTCTTCGAAACTAAATCAGAGAAATTGAAAAAATTATTATTGATGTTGAGATTGATCCCTGAGATCACCGGCAAACCTATATAGACTGAATTTGTAGGCCGGAGCGCGGGGTTAAGAAAATGCCTCTGCGGCAGGTTCATATAATAAAGGACCTGGCTGTTCTGGGCCGAGGAATCATAAACCACCGCAGCCAGCAGCATTAACATAATATATTTGAATCTCCTGATCATATAATCATTTTATTGAAGTTCATTCAAAACTAAATTTGATATCCGGTTTTACGAAAAGAGCTGCTTTATAATCCAGGTAGTAATCCGAATATATCTTAACATCTTTAGTTCCTCCGTCGGTAGTAACAAGAGTGATACCGATAATGATCTTATCCGTATCATTTATCCAATTCCAGAAATCCTTTGTCAGCGCAATTTCGGTTGAGCATTGAGCAGGTGTTGTGACGCGTCCGTTGGCGTCAACAGTTGCAGGTGCAAGGATATCAGCCGCATTGACTGTGCTTTTTATGGAGTGTGTCGTCGAATCATACAGGCTCACACTCAGGGATATGCCAAGCGGGAAACCGTTCTCTATATCCATAAGTATTTTAAGGGTTTCAATATCTTCAGGATTAATCGGGCTGTCGCTGAAATCTTCATCCTGTACCGGATTGTCCAGAGTATCCGCAAAATGAAGGTTATTAAGCCTGAACTCGAGAGGGACCTCTACTTCAAGATCTCCTAGAAAACGGCTGTCGCCGAAAATATAGTTATCCCTGGTGCCTGTATTGCCATCAGGATTCACAACAGCAGAACCTCCAAAAAGTATCTTTTCAGGAGGAAGTGAAATGATCTCCGGAAGCTGTGAATTATTTTTGTCAACAGTAAGGATGCCATTTTTAATACGTTCAGACGGAGCAGCAGGAGAGTTGAGCGTTATAGGATCAAGATCAAGATCAACACTGTCATCCGACCTGTATCCCACAACGTTCAGGTCTATTTCAACGGGAATGGCAAATGAGTTGGAATAGTTAAGCCTGACTGACGGGCTTGAGACCAGGAAACTGCCCGATACATCTTTAAGGATATCTTCTATTCCCAGGTCAAGGGTATCAGTATCAATTGTATCGCCATACTGCCCGAAATAGCCTTTTACATAATCAATCTCAGGATCGATCAGCTTCAGATCAAGAATAACCTGATCAGTACTGTTGAAGTCAACCATTTCGCCATTTGAGCTTACATCAACGCTATAATGAATTGGAAGCATATTGTACGGCTTTGAAGTCACGGTTCCAAGGTCAATGGTTGAATTAGAAAGTGGAATTTTCCCGGAGATAGCAGAGTCCGGATAAACAGTTATGCTTTCAGAGATTGGCGCGCTGTTACGCTCAGATGCAGGCAGAGTTATAGATAATGAAGCTGTTACCGGAGACATTGCATTTACATCGTAAATAAGGTCGCCTGTAAGTATTTTAATAAGGCTTATTTCAATATCATTGCCGGGATCAATGGAAACTGTGTCATCCTCGTCAAGAGATAAAATATCCTGGACAGGCAAAACGACCATGCCGGATCTGACGATCAGGTCTTTTCCTGCAACAGTGACCTCTATATTGTTATCATCAAGGTCAATATTCACGGGTGATGAAGTGCCCGGACTGCCGGAAAGCACAATGGCGGCAATAAGCTGATTTGTCACCGTCAGATTTGCCAGATTTATACTTCCTGTTCCGGTTTGTCCGGAATTAATAGTGGAAATTATCATCTCGTCGCCAACCTGTGAATGATCTGAAGAATTGAAAAGTCGTATGCTTAATCCCTGTAGTGCCGCAGGAAGATTATTTTTAACAGAAATTTCAAGGGAGCCCTCCGAGAAGGTGGCATACTTAAAATTATTAAATGCTGTATAAGTTATTTCGCCAAGACTGGTAGGAGGAAAGGATGGGAAATTTGCTGTGGCCCCGTCAAGAACGACAAACTGTGCTCTTACTGCAGGAGAGAAGAAATCAACAATTTGTCTGAGAGTATAGCTTATCTTACTCTGGAAGGGATCAAGGCTTAACTCACCAACCTCAAAGGAATCGCTGTGCGATAACATATCATTGATGTCATAATAATCTTCAAGCCTGAAATTGATAATGGAATCTTTTCTGAAGACAAAGCTGACAACATTGTCATCATAAATAAATACAGTATCTGAGTCAAAAACTATTGTGTCGTTTGGTTCAACAAAATCGCTGAGGGTGATGTTTCCCTGTAACACAGAGACGCCAAAACCCGGCATCAGATGAGCTTGTTTTGAAAACTTATCTATCTCATAAGTCTCCTTGACACATCCTGCTATGGCAACAAGCGCCGCCGCTAAAATAAAAACAGATAATTTTCTTTTCATACCCGGAATCATTTATTCTCCGTATCCAACCTGTAATTGTACAGGAACCTGTCGGTGCCGCCTACAATGAGATGCCAGCCGCTTTTTTCCGACAGCTTCCCGATTGAGAACATCGAGGCCCCTTTTAAAGGAAAACCGCTCATCGTCTTTCCGTTTTTGTCAATCAGATAAATCAGGTTTTTATTAATGTCAAAAACACCGATTTTTCTGTCGGAAGCTGAAAAAACAAAATTTATCGGACCCCCGAGCGCCGCTGAGCCGAATTCCCTGCTGAACATTTCGGTTCTGTTATGATCATAAAGATACAATATACCTTTATCAATAAAAATATATTCGCCAAAACCATCCCCGTCTACGTCAAAAAAATCAAATGCATGGTCAACCGAAAACGTCCTTAAAGTGAACTTTTTCACGCTTCCGTCAAAATATATATGCTGAATGGTGCCTTCGGGGGATGTGCAGACCAGCGAAGGACTGGTCCCGGAAGATAACCTTAATGATGATCTTCCGGCCTTAGTCACAGGTTCACTTAGACGCAGTCTGACATTGCCTGCACGGTCTAGAAAATAAATTGAAGAAATATCGGAAACAACCAGGTAGTCTTTCCCGGAAACCCGGCACCAGCTGATTTCCGCATTCACCGTACCGCTGGTCCTGAACGGATTCCAGCCTTTTACAACACTGCCGCTCCTGTCATAGGCATATATCATCCTGTCCTCACCGGCTATCAGCAGCCTGTAATTGAGGTTGTTATCATAGTCAAACAGGGCCAGGGAATTAGTCGCAGGCGACCTGAGCTTTACTGGATATCTTTCCACGTAATTGCCATTCCTGTCAAGGAGGTGAAGGTAATTAGTTCCGGAAAAAAGCAGCTGATATTTGCTGTTCCCGAAATAATCTATTATAAATACCGTACCACTTATCTTTTCCCTGAGAGGCACTTTCCAGAGAACTCTTCCTGCAGCGTTTATAAGGTATGCATTGTTCTTCAGATCCTGAATGAAAATCTCCTTCGCACCGGTGGTATGATTTGTAAAAAAGAATGGTTTAATAGCGGCGACTGTATCAAGCAATGTCTCCCATTCAGTTGTTGATACTTCTCTTGCTTCCTCTTTAAAACGGACAGATAAGCTGTTGTACATCATATCGTTGCTGGATGTGAACTGGTATCCGGCTGCCTGGATCTTTTCAAGTGAAGCTTTGTTCGACTGCAATAATTCCATCAGATCCTCACTAAGGAAATCCTTAATGTAATCTGTAATGCGTGCAGGGACGCAATAGAAATAATATCCGGCAACAGTGGGAAGAGTGCTTTCAAAATCCCTGTATATCAGGTCGTTTGCCAGGGTTTTATTCAGCAGATTATCATATAAAAGCCTAGAAACAGTGATATATGAACTGCCTGTGATCAGGAAATTATCATAAAAAGCGAAATACGAATCATCGAAATCTTTTATGAAACCAGGAAGCATTGCCTCTGAGAATCCTCTGTACGGTGTCACAAAAACCGGGATCTTTATCTGTTCATCAGGCTGGAAATAAAGGATATTTGTTTTTCCTGTTTCCTTTGAAAATTCGTCAAGAAAGATCTTCTCGGCATATGCACGGTATTTAAGCTCATAAATAATCACAATATTCTCATTTGCAGGCCTTTCTTTAATATCGATGTATGCCTTGGTCACCTCATCCCCGGTATATTCACGGAGTTTGGAAGCCAGATCTGAGGCCTTTATAAAAACAGTGTTACCATTCTTTCCCGGAGAATTTTCTTCATTCAGAAAAAGTGATTCAAAAAGTACCGTGGAAGACGGCAGTATCTTATATGTCCTGAACACACCAACCTTGCCTGCCTTATATTTATACAGTATTTCAGTCGTTTTTGTACTTTCAGTATACCCGCTAAGCACCAGTCCGTTGTCATTAAGATAGAAGTCTCCTTCAGCACATCCTGCCAGGGATCCTATTTTCTGAGCTGTTGAGGAATATTCTTCATTGAAGACAGACCTGAACAACCCCGGAAGATTGCTGAAAACCACAAAAACCTTATCCTCATTTTTCCCGGATGCCTCAAGCACTCTTGAAAAACCAGGAACATTTCTGATATCATTATCCCTTCCGGTTTGTTCAATTGCGTTTATCATAATCTCTTCAGAGGAACTGCAGATAAGCAGTCCTGATATAATTGAGATAAAAACAGTTCCCTTCTGGTTGTCAATAGTAAACGGAAGCGTCAGGATGCTATTGCCCTGAACGCTCATTTCATCTATAGTTTTTACGCCTGCCTGCCGCAGTATTACCCTGAGCTGTCTGATCCGGATCTCGGCCGGGACAGCCATGGTCAATAGAGGCTGAAGCTTGCCTGTTTCTGGCTTATAGAAGGAAATGATTGCCGGACCGCCGGTTATCAGCTTTTTATATGCTGCATTATTCAGCTGATCGGTCAGGAATTTCATTTTTTTGTTGAAAATATCGAATTCCTTTACTCTTGAGACTTCACCGAACAAGCCCTTGCCTGTTGTAAGAGAATTAATAAAGCTTTGAAGGTCAATAGTTTCTATGACAAATGAAGCTGTGGGGGCAACAGCCTTATAAGGATCGGTAAAAAAAGTCTTTCGCCCTTCATAGAGGAAATATCCCAGGGTTGCCAGACCGGAAATAAGTAGAATAACAGAAATAATAGCCGCTCGCTTCCTCACTATCATGCCTCCTCAATCACCTTCCAACCTGTTTCATCAGCTAAAGCATAAACAGGATCTTTCAGGTCGCCATAGAATGTAACCCTGTGCCAGCCCCATTTGTCCCACATTGTGAAAAGCTTCTCAATATCTCCTACGGGCTCGGCACATAGTTTGGTCCTGCATGCCCGGTCATCAGGATCATTATCCAGGGAAACTGCCTGATGCATCAGTATTTCTTTCCGGTCATTGTTGATTTCAAGAGTAGTCGTCATGAAGTTGACAGGGAGGATCGATTGAACGGAGGCTCCTGCCCTGTCTTCCGAGTGAGTCATGATCCTGAATGGATTTGTTTTACCTTCAGGTCCGAATATCCTATTGGGAGCAACACAGTGCGCATATATTATTTGTCGCTTTGAGGTATCAATAACAGGATCGGAAATAAAACCAGGACGTCCTCCGGTCATTGTTGAGAATGCAACCATTGTTGCAGTGGAATTTATATCACATTCACAGGCGCCTACCAGCCCTTCGTTACATAGTTCATGAAAGCCAAGGCAGGGATAAGCATGAATATGACCGCCGTAAAAACCGCCAAGACAGTTCATTGTTATTGCATTGGCTCCATGATTTTTCAGCACTTTTTTCATACCCAGGTACATAGCAGCTGAAGTCAGCAATGTTTCATAAGAGACATCAACAATTTCCAGCGCTGATTTTTGCCACATTCCGACTATCCCGGCTGACTCTTCCTTATCAGCCTTGCTCCATGCATCATTTACTTCTGCGAAGGGAATGTATTCCACCGGAATTCCCATGACCGGATCAGCAATGCTTGCCGTTTGATCCCTTACAGCTATTATTCTTGAGTTGCCCAGCTGCCGGACACATTCACCGGATGAAAGTATTTTAATGTCATTTGGATTTACTGAATATTTTTTGGCGGAAGGAGTTGAGGCAATGCGTGCTTTTTCAGTGGCTTTAACGAAATCAGCAGCTGATCCTCCGTTTTTCACAATATTAAAACATTCTACAGCTGCAAGAAGATCCTCCATCCTCGAGGATGCGACAAAACCCACATTAGCCGCATTATTGCTGAGAAATGTGGCAGTATAGACAAGAAAGCCGCCGCTGCCTGCGAACTGAAAATCAGCATAAAGAACAGGTTTCTCTGTCTTAGCTATTGTCTGTACAACCTGGTTCCAGCAGTTCATCTGGTAAACCAGGTAACCACCTATATTTTCCAGTGTATCCTTCTGGACTATCTTTTCAGCATCTTCAGGTCCGGTAGCAAGTGTCGGGATAAATTCAAAATCAGGGAAATGGTTTATCAGGGCTGTATTAATCTTCTCCATAACAGGATTAAAGTCAAATCCCACATTTGGCCAGTCTGGCTGTGTTTGTATGGGTCCATGAAGCGAATACAGGATCCTGATTCTCATTTTCGGAGCCCCCTTCGATGACCGGCCGCAGGAACTGAGAAAAGTGACCGGTGCAAAAGCCATGCATGCAGCACATGCCGAGCATGAAGATAGAAAACAGCGTCTTGTTACATTTCTTACAGCCTTCTGCTGATGGCTGTTCCGGGAGTTTGAACTTTTATTTTTCATATCGGGAACTATTTTGGCACGCAATTTGAAATTATGATTGTACAGGCAATCTCAACATATACTTGATCCTTCAAGTTCAGCCAGGCCCCAAAAAGCCTGGCTTTCATTTTTCAGGCATCAGAAAGGCCTGTATCCTATGATCTCACGTACCTCCCCGATAGTCTTTGAAGCGCTTGCCCTTGCTTTTTCAGCCCCGTCCTTAACAACCCGGGCAAGGTATTTCCTGTCGGCAAGGATTTCGTTGATCCTTATCCTAATTGGATCTGTAACCTTGATGATATCTTCAGCAAGCTGTTTCTTCATATCACCATAACGGATCTCGCAGGATGCATGCTTTTCTGTGAAATATTTAACAGTAGAAGGGTCTGAAACGACCTTCATTATTGTAAAAAGATTCTGAACCGGTTCGGAGGGTTTTTCTCCGGGGCTTTTTGGCCCGGTATCAGTTACTGCCCTCATAACTTTTTTGCGTATCTCATCCGGTGTATCGGCAAGGAAAATGCCGTTGCCCTCACTTTTTCCCATTTTCCCGGTACCGTCTAGTCCCGGAATTTTGATTAGCTTCTTTCCGAAATTATATGCATCAGGCTCCGGGAAATAGTCTACATCATACATTGTATTAAAGCGTCTTGCAAAACGTCTTGTCATCTCCAGATGCTGCTCCTGGTCCTTGCCGACAGGCACTTTATTTGCTTTATGAATGATAATATCAGCAGCCATCAAAACAGGATATGTCAATAATCCGGCATTTATATTGTCAGGTTGTTTCCTGACCTTTTCCTTGAAGGATGTCGTTCTTTCGAGTTCGCCTATATATGCGTTCATATTAAGCAGCAGGTAAAGCTCGGTCACTTCAGGCACATCGCTCTGTATGAAAACTGTTGCAATTTCAGGATCTATACCGCAGGCAAGGTATTCTGCCAGCACCTGCCTGATATTCCCATGAATGTCATCAATCTTAGGATGTGTTGTAAGGGAATGATAATCAGCGATAAAGAAAAAGCAATTATTCTCCCTTTGCATTTTCAGGAAATTGCTTAATGCGCCGAAATAATTTCCCAGATGCAGGTTCCCTGTCGGTCTTATGCCGCTGACTACAGTCTCCATTTTTAGAAAATTGAAAAGTAGTTACAAATCTAATTGTTTTTTTTGTATCATATGTACTCATCCCCCCAACCCCCTTCTCTGCTAAAGCAAAGAAGGGGGAGCATATTTGTTGTATCTCATTGATTATCAATAAATATTTTAAAGTTCCTTCCCCCTCTTTGCTTCAGCAGAGAGGGGGAAAAGAAGGGGGTGAGTACATGTAATCATAAAGCAGAGAGGGGGAAAAGAAGGGGGTGAGTACATGTAATCACAAAGCAGGAAAGAGCGTTGAGGGATGGTTACATGAGATCACATGAAGATGAAAATATTTCCCATAAAGTACTACCTTTGCCCAATTAAAATCCAAGCAACTGTGGAATCAGAAGAATCAACAAGGCAAAAAAAAGTATCAAGGCTCATTCAGAAGGAGATAGCTGAAATATTCCTCCGAAAGGGCAATGAATTTGCTCACGGAAAAATGCTGTCAGTAACCAGAGTCAGAATAAGCCCCGACCTCTCTTATGCGAAAGTGTATCTGAGTATATATCCGTCAGGTAATCAGAACGATATACTGCAATCAATCCAGGATCATGCTGCGAAAATAAGGTTTGATCTTGGTCATAAGGTGCGCTCACAGCTTCGCATTGTGCCTGAGATCACATTTTTTATTGACGACAGCCTGGATTATATTGATAAAATAGACAAATTGCTGAAATCCTGATATTCATGCAGTACGAGCCAATAAAAAGATTGCTTGGCAGGTTCCTTTCAGGACCTTCGTTTATGCGAAAAGCTCTCTATTGGCTTATGGATCTTCTTCTTTTGCGTACGTGGCATGTAAAAAAAGCATTGAAAAGAATAAACCGGGAATTGAACAGGCCGGCAAATATCCTGGATGCCGGTTCAGGACTGGGACAGTATTCATATCGCATGTGCAGGATGAATAAAAACTGGACGGTCAACGGAGTAGATATTGACAGTGAACAGGTAGACGATTGTAAGAGGTTCTTTAAAAAAACCAGGCTGGAAGAGAGAACAACTTTCAAAACAGCTGATCTTGAGACTTTTAAAGATCATGACGCCTTTGATCTCATCCTTTCGGTTGATGTAATGGAACATATCAGGGGAGATGAAAAGGTTTTTAACAATTTCAGTGAATCGTTGAAGAAAAACGGGTATCTCCTTATCTCAACTCCTTCGGATAAGGGCGGTTCTGATGCTCATGCTGCTGATGATGTATCTTTTATTGATGAACATGTCAGAAACGGGTACAGCATTGAGGAAATAACTGGCAAACTCTCAAAAGCAGGATTCAGAAGTATTGAAGCACATTATACCTACGGAAAGCCTGGCAACATATCCTGGCGTCTTATAATGAAATATCCGGTGAAAATGCTTAATGTTTCTTATATTTTCTTTGTTCTTTTACCGTTCTATTATTTAATAGTTTTACCCGTTTCAATCGTACTTAACTTTATTGACCTGAGATTTACCAATAAAACAGGAACCGGGTTACTGGTGACTGCGAGAAAATAGTAAAAGTGAAGCTTCCGTTATACATAGCAAAAAGATATCTCTTCGCGAAAAAATCAAGGAATGCGATCAATATCATATCTGCAGTGTCAGTGACAGGGGTAGCTGTAGGAACAATGGCTTTAATAATAGTGCTCTCGGTATTTAACGGTCTGGAACTGCTTGTAACCTCTATTTTCAACACCTTTGATCCCGATCTTAAAATTACTGCTGCTGTCGGCAAAACATTTGTCCCTGACACCACAAAGTTAACCCTGCTGGAAAATGTCAATGGTGTTTCCTGTTATTCACTGACCATTGAAGAAAATGTGCTTTTAAGATATGATGACAGGCAGTTCATTGCCACTATCAAGGGAGTCGATGACAACTATGCCAGTGTGACTTCTATTGATAGTGCAATGTGGGAAGGAGAATTCATGCTGAAATCCGACAAGGGAAGGCCGCATGCTGTTCCGGGAGTTGGCATTGCCCAGTACTTGGGTATCAGAGTTAATTTTATAACTCCATTGTTCATTTATGTCCTGCGCAGGTCAACCGAAAGCAATTTAAACCCGGAAGATGCTTACAATAAGGAATACATTTTTCCTTCAGGTATTTTCGAGGTTGAGCAAACATACGATTCAAAATATATTTATGTTCCTCTGGATTTTGCGAGAAGGCTGATTGAAAATGAAAAGGGTATAAGCTCTATCGAGATCAAATTCACCGATAATGCTGAAGCATCTGCAGTTCAGAAAAATGTTACGAAGATCTTTGGGGAAGAATTTTTTGTTCAGAACAGGTTTGAGCAACAGGAGCTTTATTATAAGGTTATGCGCTCGGAAAGATTAGCTATCTTCTTAATACTAACGCTTATACTCATCATTGCATCATTTAATATCATTGGTTCGCTTACAATGCTTATTATTGAAAAAGAGAGGGATATTGAGATTTTGAAAAGCCTTGGCGCGAACAACACCCTGATCCGCAGGATCTTCATTTTTGAAGGCTGGCTGATTTCAATAATAGGAGCAATTGCCGGAGTAATCCTGGGATTTCTGGTATGCTGGGTGCAGCAAACGTATGGAATTATTGAACTGCCCAGCGAATCCCTGATAATGAAAGCGTACCCCGTGGTAATGAAGCTTAAAGATTTTATTATAGTTCCGGGAACGGTTCTTCTTATAGGTTACTGGGCTGCCTGGTATCCTGTAAGGTACCTGACGAAAAAATACCTCAAGGAAAATGAATAGTAAAAACAAGATATTTATTATATCAATCTTAATTTTAATGGTAGCAGGTTCCTGTTTCCACGGGCAAGAAAAAACCAAATACAAGGAACTTATCCCGGAAAAAGATTTTATCTCCATACTTTATGATCTTAACCTGACAAACGGGCTCTTTGCACTTCCGGACATGAGGACACAGTATATGATTAAGGATACCTCACAGTTATATGTCGATATAATAGAAGGATATGGATATACAACAGGAGCTATGGACACCACCATCCAGTATTACTACATTAAAAAGCCTAAAAAGCTGATTAAGATTTATGATGAAATGCTTGGCAGGTTCAGTGAAATGGAAATGCGTACGGAAAAGGAATATAGGGCATCTCCGGAGTATGTGGCGGATCAGTGGAAAGGCGAACCTTCGTATTTACTTCCTGATCCGGGGGGAGTTGAGAAGCCTGGCTTTGAACTGACTATGATAACTGCGGGAGATTATGCACTAAAGTTTTCTGTAACCATATATCCTGATGATCAGTCAGATGATCCTTGTTTTACAGCCTGGATATGTAACATCGACAGTGCAGAAACGGGGGTAAGAACCTATCTTCTGCCAATCTGGTATATAAAGGATGGCCGTCCCCATAGTTATACAATAGCAGGATTTCATCCGGGTAAAACGGGCATAGTATTCAAAGGTTTCCTGTATGATTCCGGGAGCAATCCTGATTCCGGAGAAAAAAATGCCATGATTGAGGATATATCATTTTATTATTCCGGCACTGTAAGATGAAACGATTTTCATCCCAGTTCATTTTTACGAATTCGGGTCAGCCCCTCAGGAGAGGGGTGATCACGTCACAGGATGATGGGACTGTCATAAGTGTCGAAGACATGAATGGCTCCCTGAAGGAAAGTCACTCTTTAGAATTCCATAACGGGATAATAATTCCCGGATTCGTTAACTGCCATTGTCATCTTGAACTATCCCATCTGAAAGGGGCAATGGCTGAGAAGAAAGGTCTTGGCGAGTTTTTAATACAGCTGCAAAACATCAGGAATAATGATCCTGATACTATTTTATCCTCCGCAATTTCTGCTGATAATGATCTTTTCAATGATGGGGTTGAACTCTGTGCGGATATTTGCAACACTCCGGCAACATTCAGCATTAAACAGAAAAGCCGGATCCGTTATCTGAATCTGCTTGAGGTTTTCGGAACAGATCCCGAAATAGCAGCGGACAGAATGAATGAAATCATAAGATTATCAGAGACTGCTGCTAAAGCAGGATTGGATTCTTTCATTGTGCCTCATACTCCTTATACTGTTTCCCTGCCTCTTTTCAGGCAGCTAAAAGCAAAAACAACTGACAACAAGGTTACATCAATTCATTTTATGGAAACCGAAGGTGAGGATTCCTTCGTTGCTGATCATTCGGGTCCTCTGAAAGAATCGTTAGAGAAGGCATGGACGCTGCCACGTGAGCTTAAGACACCAGAAAGCATCATTTCTGCAATACTGGATGAGGTTACATCATCCGGCACACTTATTCTTGTCCACAATACTTTTGCTGACAGGGAGACAGTTAAAGAGATCCTTAATAGAAAGGATACATACTGGTGCCTGTGCCCCAATGCAAACCTGTACATCGAAAATAAGATCCCTCCGGTTGAAATGCTTATTTCGGAAGGATGCGAAATAGTAATAGGGACTGACAGTCTTGCATCAAACCACAGGCTGAGTATACTTTCTGAACTTAAGATCCTTCAAAAACATTTCCCGTCTCTTAGCCTTGAGGAACTGATACGATGGGCTACTATAAACGGAGCCAGGGCTCTCGGGAAAGAACAGCAGTATGGAAAAATCGAACCAGGGATGAAACCAGGGCTGCTGCTGCTGCAGGATGTCGATCTGATTAATATGAGGCTATTACCTGAGTCTTATATTACAAGGCTGATCTAAAATATGCTAATTTTGAGACAGCATATTTTAAGGAATGGCTACTTTTCTTTTTGATAAAATAATATTCGGTCCGGTTAAGAGCAGAAGGCTGGGGGTTTCGCTTGGGATCAACCTTCTTCCCGCAAACAGGAAGATCTGTAATTTTAATTGCATTTACTGCGAATGCGGCTGGACGCATAATTCGGATCCTTCCGGCCAGGATATTCCTTCAAGGAAAGAAGTATACGAAGCTCTTGAAAAGAAGCTGTCCACGATGAAGGAAAAACAGGAAGAACCAGATGTGATCACTTATGCGGGCAACGGAGAACCGACACTTCATCCCGATTTCCCCGGGATAATTGACGATAGTATAAAGCTGAGAAACAAGTACTTCCCTGAAGCAAGAATTGCTGTACTGTCAAACTCAACAGCAATTTCAAAGCCGCATATAAAAAAGGCTCTATTGAAAGTAGATCAGAATATCCTGAAGCTGGATTCAGCTTTCGACCTTACAATAAAAATACATAATCAGCCAGGAGTAAATATAAAGGTCAACGAGCTTATCAGGGATCTGAAGGAATTTAAAGGACAGCTGATAGTGCAGACACTTTTTCTCCGGGGGACATTCAAGGGCAAGACAATTGACAATACGACAAAAAAAGAGATTACCGCATGGCTTAAGGCAGTAGAAATGATCAGACCTTCGGAAGTGATGATTTACACAATATCGAGGGATACTCCTGAGGGAGGGCAGCTGTCAAAGATTCCTCTTGCAGAGCTTAAGCAGATCGCATCCCTTGTTAATGACCTTGGCATTAAAACACAGGTTTCAGGCTGATATTGAAACAAATCCGCAATATACTGATCTGTCCTCTTGAATGGGGACTGGGGCATGCCGGCCGGATGATCCCCCTGGCAGCAAAGCTAATGGAGACGGGGAATAACATCATTATCGGAGCCGGTGAAGAACACCTTTCATTCTTCCGGAAAGAACTGCCAGGGCTTGCATACATTAATTTCCCTGGCTACAAACCTGGCTATTCACGGTTTCTGCCCCAGTATCTGAAGCTCCTGTTCAGCGTCCCGGTTCTTCTGTACCATATTTTCCGCGAACACAGACAACTGAAAAAATTAATCGGGAAGCATGATATTGATATGGTGATAAGTGATAACCGATTCGGTCTGTGGAACAGAAAGATCACCTCGGTTTATATAACCCATATGCCGCTAATACCTTTTCCCGGGGCATTCTCCTTTCTTGAATTCATTGGCATTCTTCTTCACAGGGCTGTAATAAAAAGATATACTTTTTGTTTTATTCCCGATCTGCCGGGTGAAGTAAATGTTTCGGGAAGATTGTCGCACGGCATAAGGCTTCCGGGGAATGTCAGATATATCGGACTTTTATCAAGGTTTTCAGGAATTGATACAACAGCGTCAGATAATCCCGTGAATGTCGCTCATAATACCGTTATCTTATCAGGGCCAGAACCACAGAAGGGGATACTTAAACAAAAGCTGACCAACATTCTGAAGGATAAGAAAACTGTCACAGTTTTTCTTGGCGGCATGCCTGCCGGTAAAGACGACATGTCCAGAACCGGTAATATAATATGGTATGATCACCTTCATTCCCCAGCAATGAAAGAAGTGATCATTACCAGCGAAACCATTGTTACCAGATCGGGATACACGATAATAATGGAACTTATAAGTCTTGGATGCAGCGCCCGGCTGATACCGACACCAGGCCAGACAGAGCAGGAATATCTTGCCCGCAGCCTTTCAGAAAAGGGCTGGTTTACAACCATATCACAGAATAAATTAACAGAAGAAACAGATCTGGCTTCCATGAAGCCGCTATGGCCGGATGAATTAAACCTCCAAAGCAAAATACTGCTCGAAAGAGCGCTTAAAGAGCTGTTAGTAAAGGAACAGGAATAGGCCTGAACAGATAAATCCAAGAAAAAAGCCAGCCCATATTTCCTTTGGATTGTGTGTATTAAGCCATAATCTTGCTGTCATAACAAGTCCTGCTGAAAGGATTACTGCTGCCAGGAACCAGGGAAGGGGAGCCTGCATTTTTACTGAAAGGATAACCACAAGAGCTATCAAAGCTCCTGATCCTGCAGCATGGATAGAAATTTTCCACCAGAAGTTAATTATGGTAAGTGCAATTGCCAGGAATGCGACAGCAAGGATATAAGATTTTATAAAGGCAGGAATATTGTAGCGGAATGTGATAAAAACTGTGACGGAATAAAAGAATGAAGTGGTTATAAGCGGTATGATTCTTTCTCGCCTGTTATCAATGGTCCATGTGGATATTAAATTTCTGAATTTAAAGTAGGGGATGAAGGAGAATGGTAATAATACATTATTGATCAGTATTATCATAAACAATATTTTTTTGACGGCATAAGGGAGATAACCAATAAGCGTAGGGGCAGAGAATACTATTAAAAGGCCGTAGAGCGGTATTAGTAAAGGATGAAAAACTGTTGAAATTGTTTTTGCCAGTGCATTACCGGCATGCATTGTCTTTCCGGGCATCTTCAGATCTCCTTTCGTAATCTGGCTACCGGGATATTAAGCTGCTCCCGGTATTTGGCAACTGTCCTGCGTGCTATCTGGTATCCTTTCTCCTGTAGGATTTCGGTCAGCCTTTCATCAGTAAGCGGGCGCCGTTTCTGTTCATTATTAATGCAATCCTGAAGGATCCTTTTTATTTCCCGTGTTGAAACTTCTTCTCCGCTGTCGGTCTGTAACCCTTCCGAGAAGAAGAATTTCAAAGGATAGATCCCGAAATGGGTCTGTATGTATTTGCTGTTAGCGACTCTTGAAACTGTTGAAATATCAAGACCTGTCATCTCGGCAACATCTTTAAGGATCATGGGTTTCAGCTTTGTCTCATCGCCATCAATGAAATATTCCTGCTGATATTCCAGGATGGCATTCATAGTAAGAAGAAGTGTATTCTGTCTTTGCTTTATGGCATCAATGAACCATTTTGCAGAGTCGATTTTCTGTTTCACAAACAGGATTGCTTCCTTCATCTCCTTTTTGTTTGCTTTATCCCTGGTATATTCCTGCAGCATTTCGCTGTATGCAGTGCTGAGCCTGAGCTCCGGCAGATTACGGGAGTTAAGGTGA
Organism: Bacteroidia bacterium; assembly: GCA_026391215.1. Lineage (GTDB taxonomy): Bacteria > Bacteroidota > Bacteroidia > Bacteroidales > VadinHA17 > LD21. The sequence continues at coordinate 6,197 of JAPLDX010000020.1, read as the reverse complement.
AGGTCAAAGCCATCTTCGGAATGTTCAAGGATGAAGTCAGGGATTATTGGCTGTGCAGTTTTTGTAAATGGATCACTGAAAAGGCCTCCCGGCTTGGGATTCAGTCTAAGAACCTCTTCGATCGCTGATTTCAGGTCATCCTCGCTTATGCCAAGTCTTGTTATGATTTTATCATAGTGTCTTTTGGAAAATTCTTCAAAGTGCTGATCTATAATTAAATAAACTAACTTTAATACCGGATCGGACAAATCTTTCCTTTCAAGCTGAAGCATAAGGCATTCCCTGAGTGTTCTTGCGCCTACACCTGCAGGCTCTAGATCCTGCACTATTTTAAGAACCTCCTCAAGTTCATGTTCGGTAGTTTGTACGTTTTGCAGGAATGCCATATCGTCGACAATATTTGTCGGTTCTCTTCTGAGATAGCCATCCTCGTCAATGTTACCGATTATATACTCACTGAGAATCTTTTGCTTGTCCGTCAGTTCCCTCAGTCCAAGCTGTGCTTCAAGGTGTTCATGGAATGATGAGCCGGCCGAAAAAGGTATCTCGGACTTCTTATCATCATCTTTGCTGTAGTTGTTTGCCTGAAGTTTATAATCGGGGATCTCATCATCCTCCATATAATCATCCAGAGTGAATTCATCCTGATCCTTGTCGTCCTCTTCATAAAGATCATCATCAGTTTCTTCGGGAGATGCTTCTTCATCCTCAGTTCCTTCCTCAAGGGCAGGATTCTCTTCGAGTTCCTTTTTTATCCTTTGTTCTATCTGCAGAGTAGGTACCTCCAGCAGCTTGATCATCTGGATCTGCTGCGGCGAAAGCTTCTGAAGCAACTTCTGCTGTAACCTCTGATTTAACATCCTTCCTAAAATTCTGCGTTCTTTGGTGTCCTGGGGAAAGGTATAACATCGCGGATGTTTGACATCCCGGTGACGAACTGGATCATCCTCTCAAATCCCAGTCCGAAACCACTGTGGGGTGCGGTCCCGAATTTTCTGGTTTCCAGGTACCACCAGTAAATCCTTTCCGGAAGATTCATTTCCCTTATTCGTTGTAGCAACTTGTCGTAATTTTCCTCACGCTGTGATCCTCCGATAATTTCTCCTATTCCCGGGAAAAGAACATCCATTGCCCTGACAGTTTTTCCATCATCATTCATTTTCATGTAGAATGCCTTGATTTCCTTCGGGTAGTCAGTAAGTATCAAAGGGCGTTTAAAATGTTTCTCAACAAGATATCTTTCATGCTCTGCCTGAAGATCTTTTCCCCAGCCAACAGGGTATTCCCATTTTTCAGCTGAATCAACAAGTATCTTCACAGCATCGGTATATGTCATCCTCACAAACTCATTTTCTGTAACAAACCTTAACCTGTCAAGCAATCCCTTATCGATCATATTGTTAAGGAATTCAAGGTCATCATGGCAATTGTCCAGCGCATACCTGATAAGATATTTCACAAAATCCTCGGCCAGATCCATATTATCATTAAGTTCATAGAAAGCCATCTCCGGTTCAATCATCCAGAATTCAGCAAGATGGCGGGGCGTATTTGAATTCTCAGCCCTGAAAGTAGGGCCGAATGTATAAATTTCACCGAGAGCCAGAGCTCCCAGCTCACCCTCAAGCTGGCCTGAAACAGTCAGGTTTGTCGGCTTTCCGAAGAAATCAATGCTGAAATCAACTGCTCCGGTTTCAGTGCGCGGAACATTCCCCATATCCAGGGTCGTAACATGGAACATTTCTCCTGCACCTTCTGCATCACTTCCTGTGATAATTGGAGTATGAAGGTAAAAAAATCCCTTGTCATTGAAATATTTATGGATAGCAAATGCAATTGCATGCCTTATCCTGAGAACAGCACCAAATGTATTTGTCCGGGGACGTAAATGGGCTATCTCCCTGAGGAACTCCATTGAATGTCCTTTTTTCTGAAGCGGATACGTTTCCGCATCACATTTCCCGTAGATATCAATTGATGTTGCAGCGATTTCCACATTCTGTCCCTGTCCCTGTGATTCAACAAGCTTGCCGGTAACAGCAAGGCAGGTGCCCGTAGTGATTTCTTTAAGTAGGTTTTCACCGAACACCGATACATCGGCGACTACCTGTATATTCTTGATGGTCGATCCGTCATTAAGAGCAATAAAGGCAATGTTCTTATTTCCGCGTTTTGTTCTCACCCACCCTTTCACCAGCACATTTTCCCCTGTATTGTGGGAGGATAATAGAGTTCTGATCTTTGTTTGTTTCATTATTTTTAAAAATATGACCACCCAAAAATAATAAATTGTTAGTCGCTAACCTCCATTTAAGTTATGTAATGCATCAGGAATGCACTAAAAGAATACCTGACTTTGCCAAATGGTTTGAAAAATGGTAAAATCTGAATAACTTTGGGTATAATTTGAAAATTCAATCGATCATGGAAGAGAACCAGAAAATAATAGTTGTACCATGGGATTTTACTCCTGTTGCAGAAAATGCCCTTGCTCATGCTGCTAAGATAAGCCGCATGGTAAGAAATGAAGTATGTCTTCTTCATATTGTTGATAAAGGCATTAAGCCTAATGAAGAAGGTGAAAAGAAAGTGCTCCTGGCTCACGTTGCTGAAGAAAGCAGCAAGAAATACAATATGCCGATCGGTGCTGAAATTTCCAAAGGAAGCATTTTCAGTGCAATCGCTGATTTTGTGAATGAAAAGGATGCCAGCCTGGTGGTAATGGGTACCCACGGAATGAAAGGCATGCAGAAGCTTACCGGCAGCTGGGCTTTGAAGGTTATCGTGAAATCGAAAGTACCGTTTATCGTAGTTCAGGATCCGCCTCTGGCCCAGGAGAGATATCATAATATTGTTTTCCCTGTTGATTTCAAAAAAGAGAACAAGGAGAAAACCAAGATGGCAATTTATATGGGTAAGTTCTTTGAGTCAAAAATTCATATTATTGTCACCACTTCCACCGATCCAAGTATTCTAAAGAAAACTAAGGTCAACCTAAATTTTGCCATCAGATATCTCATTCAGAATAATATAGAATATGAGATCCATGAGATTCCCAAAGGCAATTTCCCTCAGCAGACACTTGATTTTGCCCAGAGGATAAATGCGGACCTGATCCTTATTGTGACCACCAAGAACATTACATTTGCTGATTATATGGTAGGAGCTTCAGAGCAGTATATTATTGCTAACAGCTCCAAAATACCTGTTTGTTGTGTAAATCCAAAAGCCTCATTTGCGAACACATCCCAGTTTATGGGAGGCTGGGGAGCATAAATATGTCCATTGTAGTTCAGGAAGTTACAAAACTCTATGGAGAGCAGAAAGCTCTCAATAATGTATCCTTTGAAGTAAAAACAGGAGAGATTGTTGCCTTCCTTGGTCCCAACGGAGCAGGGAAATCAACAATGATGAGGATCATTACGGGGTTCATTCCTGCAACATCAGGTTCCGTATTCGTTAACGGAATAAAGTCCTCTGAAGATAATCCTGAAATTAAAAGAAATATCGGCTATCTTCCTGAAAACAATCCATTATATCCTGAAATGTATGTAAGGGAATACCTTGGATTTGTGGCCTCATTGTATAAAACCGGCAGTTCAGTGAAGAAACAAATCGATAATATCATAGAAATTACCGGCCTTGCTCCCGAGCAGAAAAAGAAGATTGGATCCCTTTCAAAAGGCTACAGGCAAAGAGTAGGTCTGGCCCAGGCTCTGATACATAATCCCTGTGTTCTGATACTTGACGAGGCAACAAGCGGCCTTGACCCCAACCAGATAATTGAGATCAGGAACCTCATAAAGGATGCCGGCAGGGAAAAGACCATCCTGCTATCAACACATATCATGCAGGAGGTTGAGGCAATTTGTGACAGGGTCATTATTATTGACAAGGGCACTATTGTTATAGATGAGAAAAAAAGCGATATCCATTCAATTATAAAGCACCAGCGACAGATAATCCATGTCGAATTTGACAGGGAAACTGATGAACAGGCTTTAAAAGATCTAAAGAATGTTGTCAAAGTCCGGCAGATAGAACAGAGAAAGTGGCTTATTGAGTCTGAAGGAGAAGAGGACATAAGGCCGGCCCTGTTTGCATTCGCTGTGAACAATGATCTGACGGTTCTTTCACTTCAGAAGGAGGAAAGTAACCTGGAAGAGGTATTCCGGCACCTTACTGCCGGATAATATTTTTATTTTACGGAAATTTTTATTTGCTTTGTGCCTTAATTATCTGGTGGAAAGATTTGCTCTGATTGCAACCACAGGAAAAAAATGCTAAAATGCTGAAAAATCCTTATTTCAATCAACCATTCTTCCCATCTGTTGTTAAACAATAACTAAAAATAACACAATGGGATATTTTTTTACTTCAGAATCAGTTTCAGAGGGTCACCCTGACAAGGTAGCCGATCAGATTTCCGATGCACTGCTTGATGAATTCCTTAAATGGGATCCGGACTCAAAGGTGGCATGCGAAACTTTTGTTACAACCGGCCTGGTTGTCTGTGGAGGTGAAGTTCTGACATCAGGATGGGTTGATGTTCAGGAAACAGCCCGCAGGGTGATCCGCAACATCGGTTATACACAAGCGGAATACCGTTTTGATTGCGACTCATGCGGTGTGATATCTACAATTCATGAACAATCAGCGGATATCCGTCAGGGTGTCATGCGTGAAAAACCCGAAGAGCAGGGAGCTGGTGACCAGGGAATGATGTTTGGCTATGCCTGCCGGGAGATGGATAATTATATGCCGCTAAGCATTGAACTTGCCCAAATTCTTTTACAGGAGCTTGCAGCAATCAGGCGTGAAGGGAAACAGATGAAATACCTCAGACCGGATTCCAAATCGCAGGTTACCATAGAATATGACGATAACAACAAGCCACTAAGGATTGATACTATTGTTGTAAGCACTCAGCATGATGAATTTGTTCTTCCAAAAAACAAGTCTAATGCTGCTGAGAAAAGTGCTGAGAAAGCAATGCAGAGTAAAATCAAACAGGACCTGGAAGCAATTCTTATTCCCAGGGTAAAGAAATCACTCCCTCTGCGGATACAGAAACTGTTTAAATCAGATATGAAACTTCTGGTCAATCCGACAGGTAAATTTGTTATCGGCGGCCCGCACGGAGATACTGGACTTACCGGCCGAAAGATCATTATAGATACCTATGGAGGTCACGGAGCTCATGGAGGAGGCGCCTTCTCAGGGAAAGATTCATCAAAAGTTGACAGGTCCGCTGCCTATGCAGTACGCCATATAGCCAAGAATCTGGTTGCTGCAGGCGTATGCGACAAGGCACTGATCCAGGTGGCTTATGCTATCGGCGTTGCACAACCTGTTGGTTTATATGTAAATACCTTCGGCACCGCGCATGTAAAAAATGAAAAAGGCAAGGTACTGCATGATGGGGAAATAGCTCTGAAGATCAGCAAGATTTTTGATATGCGTCCCTATGCCATCATTAAAAGGCTGGGATTGAAAAATCCTGTATTTTCACCAACAGCATCATACGGACATTTCGGCCGGGATCCTTTCACAAAAAATGTTGATGTCTATTATGAGGTTCCTGGCAGTAAGCCAAAAGCAGTTAAAGGCAACGGGAAAAAAGTCTGGCAGAAAAAAGTTGAATTCTTCACCTGGGAAAAGCTGGATTACGTAGATAAAATCAAGAAGGCATTTAATATCTAGCACCCCCCGCCCCGCCGAAGCGGGGCACCCCCCTGAAGGCCTGCCTGACGGTAGGCAGGGGGGCTAAAACCCATTCCAAACTATAATTTAGATTTGGATTCAAGCACCCTTTAGTGGGCGGACCAGCTTTAGCTGGCCGCGGGTCAGAAAGCTGCCTTCACAATCCTGGCAACATTATCCGACCGGCCGAGAGTATAATAATGTATTCCGGGAACACCTTCTTTAATAAGTTCCCTGGATTGCATTACCGCCCATTCTATCCCGACTTCCCGGGCTTCTTTATCCGTTGTGCATTTTTTTATTGCTGAAACAAGGTCGCCAGGTACGTCAATGTGAAAGGTCTGAGGAAGAAGCCTTATATCATTAAGAGCTGAGATTGGCTTCAGTCCTGCGATTACAGGGACATTAATCCCAATCTTTTTGCATTCATCCCTGAACCTGAGAAACTTGCTGTTATCAAAAAACATTTGGGTAACAATATAACTTGCCCCGGA
>JAPLDX010000110.1 GCA_026391215.1 Bacteroidia bacterium | reverse complement strand
GAACATAGCCGATCTGAACTTTCTCATTCTCATTGACTCCTGGTGGAAGGAAAAGCCCGCTTTTTGTCTTTGATTGCGGCGTTTTGGGCTTAATAAGAATCCTGTCGCCTATAACTATTAGCTTCTGAAGATCCTTTTGATCTAATAAAACACTCATAAAAATCCGCACTTGAAAACATAAATACCATTTTTTACGCAAACTGTCAGATTGACGGACAGATTTAATTAATATTGTATTGTCATCAAAAATATCGTAACCATAGTCAGAAATGGCAGCTGCTGATACCTATAAAACAATCAGGTCTGTTTCCAGGGGCATCTATAAAGAAAAAGGCAGCAAATTTATTGCAGCAGCTTTTCCCATATTCGAGGAAGCTGAGATCAAGCCAATTATTGAGGATATCAGAAAAGAACATCATGAGGCAAAACACCATGGTTATGCATATATTCTCGGACAGGAAGGACTAACATGGAGGGCAAATGATGACGGAGAACCATCCGGTACGGCTGGCCGGCCCATTTTGGGACAGATCAGATCCCATGGACTTACAAATGTTCTTATAATTGTTTCGAGGTACTTCGGGGGGACACTTTTGGGTGTCAGTGGATTGATAAATGCATACAAGTCGGCAGCAGAATATGCTCTGGAATCTGCAGAGATAGTTGATCATATAATCCATGAATGCTATGAAGTAAAGTATCCATATCCAGCTATGAATGACGTGATGAAGATCATAAAAGAGGAAAATATATTACAATCCGGGCACTCCTTTGATCTTGAATGTACCATTATTTTGAGTTTCAGGTCATCTGCAAGAGAAAGAATTTTAACCCGGTTATCGAGGATTGAAGGACTTACCTATAAGTTTATATTAGTCAGGTAATGATGACAACAATGTTAAAGTTTTTAACTAATTATTAACATGTATCAGCGTTCTGGTTATTCTTGAGTAATTTTATAGCAGACAGGTATTTGCTTCTAATTATAGTGCCAATCGAATGAAAAACAGAAGTTTAGTCTCAATAGATGATTTCTCTAAACGGGAAATAGTTAAAATCCTTGACCTGGCTGAAGAATTTGAAAAGCAACCGATACGGAAGCTGCTGGAAGGTAAAGTAATTGCCACTTTATTCTTTGAGCCCTCAACAAGAACCAGGTTAAGCTTTGAGAGCGCCATTAACAGGCTGGGAGGAAAAATAGTCGGATTTTCCGATTCATCAAGCTCCAGTGTAACCAAGGGTGAAACACTCCATGACACAATAAAGATGGTCAGCAGCTATAGTGACCTGATAGTGATTAGGCATCCTGTGGAAGGAAGTGCCCGGTTTGCCAGCGAGGTAGCTTCTGTTCCTGTTATAAATGCGGGAGACGGAGCCAATCAGCACCCGACACAAACGATGCTTGACCTCTATTCAATACGAAAAACCCAGGGAACGCTTGATAATCTTAATATTTTCATGGTCGGGGACCTGAAATATGGACGTACTGTTCATTCGCTGATGATGGCTATGTCAAGATGGAACGCAACATTCAATTTCATTTCACCGGAAGAGTTGAAAATGCCTGATGAATTCAAGCTTTACCTTGATAACATCGGTCTGAAATATTACGAACACTCTGATTTTTCAGATATAATTACAAAAGCCGACATTATTTATATGACAAGGGTGCAAAAGGAAAGATTCTCCGATCCTATTGAGTATGAAAAAGTAAAGAATGTATATGTCCTTAAGAATGACATGCTGAAGAATACAAAGCCCAATATGCGAATACTGCACCCGTTACCCAGGGTAAATGAGATTCACACGGATGTAGACTCTAATCCGAAAGCATATTATTTTGAGCAGGCGCTTAACGGTGTATTCACGCGGCAGGCTATTCTTTGTACGCTTTTAGGGATCAAGTAATAATGAATAAATCATGAAAGAACCGAAACAAATGGTTGTCAGCGCCATTCAGAATGGAACTGTCATTGATCATGTACCGGCAAAGCAGTTATTCAAAGTAATCCAGATACTTGGACTGGATCACATTGATAATCAGATAACTTTCGGAACAAACCTTGAAAGCAAGAAGCTTGGCAGGAAAGCCATTATCAAGATATCAAATAAATTTTTCAAGGATGATGATATCAACAGGATAGCGCTTGTTGCCCCGGATGCAAAGCTGAATATCATAAGGGATTACGAGGTAGTGGAAAAGAAGGTGGTTGAAGTTCCCGATACAATTCTGGGTATAGCCAAATGCATGAATCCAAAATGTATAACAAATTTTGAACATGTCACTACCAGGTTCAGGGTGGTATCTAAGAAAAATGTAGCACTCAAATGCTACTACTGTGAGAAGATTACAGACCAGGAGAATCTGCAGATAATCTAATCAATTACCGTAGCCTGTCGTAAGACTTAACCAGATCCTTATCCTTTTTAATTCCCCTGTAAGCCAGGTATGTGCATACAGCCATCATCAATGGCAGGATCATTTTGATTCCCCAATTCATATCTGCGTTATAATTCCGCATTAAATAAACTGAATAGATGCCTTCAGCAACAATAACCACTACTGTCAGGATAAACAATCCCAGTGTAAATCGCATTTGCAGTTTCCTGTTCCTGTAAAGGAAAATTGCAACAAAAGATAATACCGGAATCAGTATTACAAGTATTGTAATGGGGAAAGATTTTCCGAGGTTTTCGTGGGCTGATTCCCCGGTAATCCTGCTAAGACCTCCCATTGTTACTGTTAAAATGTCACCTGAATCTCCACTGAACTTCAGGATATTACCGCTTAGGAATAAAACAGCAAACAGAATTGTCAATATCAGGTAAACGGATTGAATACGCTGGATCATAATTTCTTTCTTTAATCACCATGTAAAAATAACTTGTTTTATTCAAATCACAGATTAAAAACAGAATGATTGAATATATGTTGTTTTATATTTATTTAACACTTTTTTCAAAATTATAATGTTTCAATAATGTGCAAATTATCTACATTTGCAGCCTGATAATAAAATTATATATTACTTGAATTCTAACTGTTCAGGATTAAGTTTATCATTACTCTGATTTATGAATAAAAGAGCAAAACTGGTATTAACGATAGTGTTAATTGTGGTATTAGCGGGAATAATTTTTTATCCCAAGATAAAGCCGTTATTTGCCTCAAAGCAAAAAGGTCCGGTCAGTTCCGGCCAAAATCCGGGAGGAAGACCGGGTGCCGGTCCCGGAGGGATGCAGGGGAGGCAGGCACTTAATGTGAGCGGATTTCTTATAAAACCGTCTAATATGAGTGAACTTATAATCAGTAACGGCACACTCAGACCTGATGAAGAGGTTGACCTCTCTTTTGAAACTTCTGGGAAAATTGTAAGCATTAACTTCACTGAGGGTACAAGGGTTAAAAAAGAAGATCTTCTTGCCAAGATCAATGACAGACCTCTTCAGGCACAGTTGCAGAAGCTGCAGGCACAGAAGAAGCTTGTTGAAGAGAAAGAGTTCCGTCAGCGAAGCTTGCTTGACAAGGATGCAATAAGCCAGGAAAGCTATGACCAGATAGTTACCGAGCTCCAGACAATAGAAGCTGATATTAACCTGATCAACGCCCGTATTTCAGAAACTGAACTGCGTGCTCCTTTTGACGGAATCATCGGATTAAGAGGCCTTAGCGAAGGAACCTATGCTTCTCCTTCAATTAAAATTGCTCATCTGATAAAGATGAGTCCTATAAAGCTTGAATTTTCAATCTCTGAACGATATATGGATGAAGTGAATATCGGGTATCCTGTCACGTTTAAAGTAGATGGAAGCAATACAACCTACCAGGCTAATGTTTATGCAGTTGATCCCAAGATAGAACAGAATACGAGGTCAATAGTCATCAAGGCTTTGTATCCGAACAAAAATGAAGAGCTTAAATCGGGTCGTTATGCTTCAGTTACCCTTCTGCTTTCAAAGATTGATAATACAATAGCAATTCCAACCGAAGCTCTGGTTCCGGAAATGGAAGGTGAATTAGTTTATGTTTACAGGAAAGGTAGAGCAAATGTCGTCAGGGTTAACACCGGATTACGAACTGAATCACTTATTCAGATTACTTCCGGACTGAAATTTGGAGATACTCTGCTTACTTCAGGCATTTTGCAGCTCAGGGAGAGTCTGCCGGTTGTGCTGGATACATTAGTAGTTAATTAGAAACCAGCCAAAACCACAAAAATGAGCCTATCATCAGTAAGTATAAACAGACCTGTTCTAACTACTGTATTCGCTATTATAATTCTGCTTTTTGGCATAGTAGGGTTTACATTCCTTGGTATACGCGAATTCCCGAGTGTTGATCCGGCTATAATAACCGTCAGTACATCGTACCCGGGGGCTAATTCAGATGTTATTGAGACTCAGATAACTGAGCCTCTTGAACAATCAATCAACGGTATTCCTGGTGTAAGAACATTGACAAGTGTGAGTCGTCAGGGAGGCAGTAATATAACAGTAGAATTTGAGCTTTCGGTTGATCTGGAGACTGCTGCAAATGATGTAAGGGACAAAGTATCACAGGCACAGCGAAGACTACCGCAAGATTGCGACCCTCCTACTGTAACAAAAGCAGATGCTGATGCCAATCCTATACTCTTTCTGACCGTGGAAAGCCATAAGAGATCGCTGCTTGAACTTTCGGAGATAGCCGATCTGACTCTTAAGGAACAGCTTCAGACAGTATCCGGAGTAAGTTCAGTAAATATTTTTGGCGAGAAGCGATATGCGATGCGATTATGGATTGATCCGGTCAAGCTGGCCGGTTATGAACTTACTCCCATGGATGTAAGAAGTGCCATTTCGCGCGAAAATGTAGAGTTGCCATCAGGTGCTATCGAAGGTACAACAACCCAGCTTACCATAAGAACCATGGGACTGATGACAACGCCAAAGGAATTTAATGACCTTATTATCAAACAATCAGGTGATCAGATAGTAAGGTTTAAGGATGTTGGAAGGGCCGAGCTGGGGCCTGAGGATATAAGAGGTATACTGAAAAATGACGGAGTCCCGATGGTTCAGATAGCAGTTGTACCACAACCGGGATCTAATCATATTGAGATTGTTGATGAAATCTTCAGTCGTTTGTCATACATTCAAAAAGACCTTCCCGAAGATGTTAAGGTCAATGTTAATTATGACAACACTGAATATATCCGCTCCTCAATTACTGAAGTCAAAAATACGATTTTCATTGCATTTGCCCTTGTGGTGGTCATTATATATTTCTTCCTGCGAAGCTGGCGTGCAACAATCATTCCTATACTTGTTATTCCTGTTTCGCTAGTAGGTTCTTTCTTTGTTATGTACCTGGCCGGATTTACAATAAATATTCTCACACTGCTGGCTATGGTTCTTGCAATTGGGATAGTCGTTGATGACGCTATAGTTGTCATGGAGAATATTTACGTCAAGGTTGAATCCGGGATGAGCCCTTATGAAGCAGGAATGAAAGGATCCAAGGAGATCTACTTTGCCATTATTTCTACAACAATAACTTTGGTATCCGTCTTTTTCCCGATAGTTTTTCTCCAGGGTATAACCGGGCGCCTTTTCAGGGAGTTCGGCATAGTTATGGCTGGCACTGTAGCAATTTCTGCTTTTCTGGCGCTTTCGCTGACTCCAATGGTTTCAACTAAATTTTTGAGACAGGAAAAGACACATACATGGTTCTACAGGAAAACCGAACATTTTTTTCAGAATCTGTTTAACTGGTACAGAAACACTCTGAATTCATTTCTTAAACATCGTAAGTATGCACTTATTATCCTGGTAGCTACCGTCGGTTTGATATTTCTTCTCTGGAATACAATTCCCGCAGAAATGGCTCCACTTGAGGACCGTTCCCAGGTTACGATAAACATGTCAGCAACTGAAGGAGCAACTTATGAGTATATGCTTGCGTATGCTGATGACCTTGCTGAACTTGTCGTGAAGACGGTTCCTGAAAGAATTAGTTATACTACAATGGTAAGAGGAGGAACTTTTGCAAACATCAGGATCATGCTAAGAAAACCTGATGAAAGAGCACGTTCGCAACAGGAAATTGCCGACAGACTGTCGTTAGATCTCAGGAGCAAGACAAAAGCAAGGGCATTTGTAATGCAGCAATCGACCTTTGGCAGCCGCAGAATGGGAATGCCTGTTCAGTATGTTCTTCAGGCAACCTCGATTGAAAAGCTCAGGGAAATACTCCCTGCATTTATGGCTAAGGTGATGGAAAGCGATGTACTTCAAATGGCTGATGTAAACCTGAAATTCTCAAAGCCTGAACTCAGGATACATATAAACCGTGATAAAGCAACAACACTTGGGGTATCTACCCAGAATATAGGACAGACACTTCAGCTTGCTTTAAGCGGTCAGCGTTTCGGATATTTTTTCATGAATGGGAAACAGTACCAGATACTCGGGGAGCTTGCACGTTCTGACAGGAATAAACCACTGGATCTTAAGTCACTATATGTCAGGAATACCCGGGGAGAGATGATTCAGTTCGATAATCTTGTTACGTTATCAGAAGAGACGGCTCCTCCGCAGCTTTTCAGATATAACAGGTTTGTGGCTGCAACGATTTCCGCCGGTCTGGTACCAGGAAAAACAATAAGTGAAGGTCTTGTAGAGATGGACAGGATAGCTGATGAAGTTCTTGATGATTCTTTCCGGACAGCTCTGGCCGGTGATTCAAAAGACTTCCAGGAAAGCTCATCAAGCCTATTGTTTGCCTTTATGCTTGCCTTGATCCTGATCTTCCTCATTCTCGCTGCCCAGTTTGAAAGCTTTAAGGATCCGCTGATAGTTATGATGACTGTGCCTCTTGCACTTACAGGAGCACTGCTTTTCATGTGGTATTTCGATATAACAATGAATATCTTCAGCCAGATAGGATTAATAATGCTTATTGGTCTGGTGTCGAAAAATGGTATTCTTATTGTTGAATTTGCAAACCAGAGAAAAAAAGCAGGGATGACAAAAATTGATGCTATAAAATATGCGGCCGCTGCGCGTTTCCGACCGATTCTTATGACAAGCCTTGCTACAATACTGGGTATTTCGCCTCTGGCTCTCGGTTTTGGAGAAGGTGCACAGAGCAGGGTTGCAATGGGTATTGCAGTGGTAGGCGGAATGATTTTCGCTACATTTCTTACTCTGTTTGTAGTACCGGCAATTTATACCTTTGTTTCAAGTGAATCAAAAAAGAGTCCTGATGAAAATAAAGTTGCTCTTTCCTAGCCTTGCTGCATTTATTATAAGCGGAATTGCTCAGGGACAAATGGTTTACAACCTGAAGGATTGTATAAATACCGGCCTTGAAAACAACTTCTCTCTGCTGATCACCAGGAACAGTGAAGAAATTGCTAAGAACAATTTCACTCCTGGCAATGCAGGATACCTGCCAATACTGGATCTGAGCGGTAAACATTCCGGAACCCTTAATAACAGCACACTGAATCTTACAGATGGTACTCAGGATGTCACTTCGGATATATTCAGTACAACGACATCCGCAGGAGTAAACCTTGGTCTGACAATATTCAATGGATTTAATGTACAGACCACCTATAAGAAGCTGAATGAGCTTAAGCAGATCGGGGAACTGAATACCCAGATGGCAATTGAGAATCTTGTTTCAAACATAGTATCAGCGTATTATAATTATATAAATCAGGTACAGCAGCTGAATAACCTGGAATACGCTCTGACATTATCCAGGGAGCGTCTGAGGATTGATGAAGAACGTTATCTTCTGGGATCGAGCTCCAAGCTTAATGTATTGCAATCAAGGGTCTATTTTAATTCAGACAGTTCAAGACTCGCCCGCCAGTCTGAAACAGTAAGGGCAACTGGTATACAGCTTAATGAACTGATGGCTGTCAAAGAATTGGGGCAGTTATTTGTTTCTAAGGATACATCAATTGATATTATACCTGATTTTTTATATGAAAAGCTTCTTGAGGAGACACTCGCGAAGAATACCAGCCTGGCAATTGCAGGAGCTAACAAAATAATTTCTGAGTACGATTACAAAATAATTGCTTCCCGCTCCTACCCTTATTTAAATTTATCATCAGGCTATAATTATTACTATAATACTTATTCAGCCGGCACAACAAAAAACATGCTCACAAATGGAATGAACTACGGTCTTACAATGGGATTAAATATATTCGATGGAATGAATCAGCGGAGAAGCTTGCAGAATTCTTCTATTGAGGTAATGAATAAAGAGCTTAAATACCAGGAGGTTGAACAGGGGGTTAAAGCAGATCTTTTAACAATATACAGTGCATATAGCAATTACCAGAGGCTGGTAGCCCTTGAGGAGCAGAATCTCAGCACTGCAACTGAGAATCTTTCAATAGCAATGGAACGGTACAGGCTTGGAAATTTATCGGGAATTGATCTGCGCGAGGTGCAAATGAGCCTTCTTGATGCAAAGGAGAGCCTCCTTTCTGTAAAGTACCTGGCCAAGCTGGCTGAAATATCATTACTTCTGATCTCAGGAAGAATTATGGACTACTACCAATAGTCC
>JAPLDX010000019.1 GCA_026391215.1 Bacteroidia bacterium | reverse complement strand
AGCCCGATAATACTTGCCTCAAGAAAGTTTTCAGAAAAGTCCTTGTATAAAAGTCCAAGCCCTGCACTTGATATTACCCCAACCCCGCCTTCATTTGCAACTGCGGCTGCCAGTCCGGAAAGAGAAATACCAACTCCCATTACACCCTGAATGACCGGAACAGCAATTAAAAGACTTCCAATTTTTAATGCCTTCATATATTTTTTTTAAACATATTACAAATTTAAGTCATTATACAGGCTGGCAGCATAAAAATAAATAATTAACACTTAACAGCATTTCTCCCGGGCCGGTTCATTACACCTTGTTTAAACCAAAGTCAATCTTATTTGTAAGCTGATATATAAAACTGTATATAATATTATAATGTTAAAGTCGCCTGCTGTAGCCACTTTAATGGAGTGTTTGATATTTTCCTATTCTCCCAGCCTCAAAATCCCTCATTGCCAATTACACCATGGGTCACTATGACGGTGCAAAAATATAAAAATTTCCTTAACTGAATAAGAGTCAGAGGGATTTGGATCCGCTCTGGTTAAAAAGAGTCTGTTCAGGCTCTTCCCATAATGTAGGATGTTCATCATCAAACCTTTTCAGGATGGCTTTCATTATGGTTTCCCTGAAAAATTCTGATTTGTTCTTTATCCTGTACCGGCTGCAGAAAATATCCAGGGCTCTCATCTCCCTGTCGTTCAGCATCACTGTGAACCTGTTGGTCCTCTTTAACTGATCCTCTTTATATACCAGATGCCTCACCTGTAACGGTTTCGTGATTGTCCGGCTAAAATACTAAATCATTGAATCCTGTGTGGATATAAAAAAGGACAGTTTTTAACAGAAAAAGAAATCCAGTCTGTAAATGACAGATTTTCTGACAATTACTGTATTAACAACTTTATCTTATAATCCCCCTTTTTCTTCCCCCCTGCCTGAAGGGGAGAAGAAACCCCTGATTCAACTAAAATCTTATTAAAATACTTGGGTTTTTCTCCACCTTCAGGGGTAGATCCCGCTTTAGCGGGAGAGGGGGGTTCTTTGCTTTATGCCTTCCCTGCACTCCCAAGCACATTTACGACCTTATGCTTGTAAAGCTCCTTCAGTTTATCGCGTGCCGGACCAAGGTAATTACGCGGATCAAACTCACCCGGTTTTTCAACAAATACCTTGCGTATTGCAGCTGTCATTGCCAGCCGGCCGTCACTGTCAATATTTATCTTGCATACAGCTGATTTTGCAGCCCTGCGCAGCTGATCTTCAGATACGCCTGCAGTGTTTTCCATCTTCCCTCCATACTTATTGATCTCGGCCACAATATCCTGCGGTACCGAAGAAGCGCCATGAAGGACTATCGGAAAACCCGGAATACGTTTTTCACATTCCTCAAGAATGTCAAAACGCAGTGGTGGAGGAAGCTCGCCCGGCTTTACCTTGAATTTGAAAGCACCATGTGATGTTCCTATTGAAATGGCCAGTGAGTCAACTCCTGTTTTCTTCACAAAGTCTTCCACTTCTTCAGGCCTTGTATAATTTGTATGTTCTGATGATACTTCATCCTCAATTCCGGCTAAAACTCCAAGTTCCCCTTCTACAGTCACGTCGTACTGGTGTGCATATTCAACAACCTGCTTTGTCAGTCTAACGTTTTCATCATACGGAAAATGCGATCCGTCAATCATTACTGAGGAGAAACCTGTTTCAATGCACGACTTGCATGTTTCAAATGAATCGCCATGATCAAGATGCAAAACTATTGGAATTGCATACCCAAGTTCCTTGGCATATTCCACAGCTCCCTTTGCAAGATACTGGAGAAGTGTCTGATTGGCATATTTTCGTGCACCTTTTGATACCTGAAGGATCACCGGAGATTTTGTCTCCACACAGGCGCTTATTATTGCCTGCATCTGCTCAAGATTATTGAAATTGAATGCAGGAATGGCATATCCGCCTTTCACGGCACTCTTGAACAATTCTCTTGAATTCACTAATCCTAAATCTTTGTAATGTAACATATTCCATTGTTTTTAATAAATAGCCGCACAAGATAATTATTTTAGAGAAAAAAGCCTGTCAAATTAAGATAATAATTATCTTCGTACTTTCACTATCGCCCGGGCTTATCAGGGCGCAGGAAAAGCTTTGGTCGCTTGAGGAGTGCGTTAAGTACGCCATTGACAATAATATCCAGATCAAACAGCAGGTTCTTCAGACAAGGTACCAGGAGAATACTCTTTCCCAGTCGAAGCTGGATCTCCTGCCTACTCTTAACGGCCAGGCATCTCACAATTACTCTTTTAACCGCACTCTTGACCAGACTACCTATCAATATGTCGATCAGAATGGACAGTCAAACCAGTTCTATCTTGGAGGAAGTCTTAACCTTTTCAATGGCCTTCAGAGCTATAATGCAATCAGGAAGAATAAATATCAGCTTATGGCAAGCGAGCTTGACCTCCAGAGCATTAAAGATAACATATCGCTTAATATTGCTCTTGCCTATCTTCAGATACTGCTTAATAATGAGCTGGTTACAGCCACTGACAGCCAGCTTCAGATTACCATACAGCAGATACAGAAAACCAAGAAAATGTTCGATGCCGGAAGTGTTGCAAAAGGCAATCTCCTTCAAATCGAGGCACAGGCGGCCAGCGAGGAACTGCAGCTGATAAACCTCAAGAATCAGCTTGATGTTTCTTACCTGACAATCACCCAGATGCTTGAGCTTGAATCGCCTGAAGGATTCCGGATCGTTGTTCCGGAGATTTCCATCGATACCAACACAATCATCACCGGAAAAGTAGAAGAGATTTTTGCCCAGGCACAGGGATTGAGACCTGAAATAAAAAGTGCTGAACTGAATCTTAACGTTAGTGAACTGGATCTGAAAATAGCAAAAGGAGGAAGAAGTCCAAAACTCTCAATGAGTCATTCCGCCAGTACAATGTATTCCAACATCAGACAAAAAATACTTAGCATTGATCCGTTGACCGGACCGGTTTATGGAGAATATCCTTTTTCTGAACAGTTTAACGATAATATGAACTATGGACTTGGGTTTTCACTCAATCTCCCTATACTTAACGGATGGCAGGTCAATAAGAATATTGCCAACTCAAGGCTGAATATAGAAAGCAGCAGGTATACCCTTGAGTCAGAAAAGAAAGATCTTTATAAAAGGATACAGCAGGCTTATGCTGACGCTGTTGCTGCCCTGAAAAAATACAGCGCCAGTATGAAGGCTGTTACTTCAATGGAGGAATCATTCAGGTATACCGAGCAGAAATTTAATGTGGGAATGGTAACTCCTTTTGATTATAACGCTGCAAAGTCACAGCTATTAAATGCCCAGTCAGATATGTCGCAGGCAAAATATGAATATATTTTCAAGACTAAAGTTCTTGACTTTTATAAAGGCTTACCATTAAATCTAAATAAGTAAATCCAAATATTTAAGGCATAATATCATGAAAAAAAATAAGATATTAAAAATCCTGATCATTGTAGTTGTAGTACTTTTAGTCTTTGCAGTAATCGGAAAGAAAGCAGGCTGGTTCGGTAAAGCTGCAACAGTAAAGGTTGCAGTTGAATATGCTGAAAAGCGCATGATCACCGAAACGATAACAGCTAACGGTAAAATACAGCCCGAAAAAGAGGTAAAGATAACTCCCGATGTTTCCGGTGAGATTATTGAGCTCACTGTAAAAGAGGGAGATCCTGTTGAAAAGGGACAGCTGCTCCTTAGAATAAAGCCTGACATTTATATCTCCCAGAGAGACCGTTCTATGGCAGCTATAAGCTCAGCACGGGCGCGTCTTGCACAGGTTGAAGCACAGTTCAAACAGTCAGAATTATCGTATAAAAGGACAAAGCAACTTTATGAGGAACAGACCATTTCCAAATCGGAATATGAACAGGCTGAAGCTTCCTACAATGTGGCAAAATCCGAGGTGGATGCCGCAAAATTCTCTATAGTGAGCGCTGAGGCTTCTCTTAAAGAGGCAAGTGAAAACCTTACTAAAACATCAATATATTCACCGATGACAGGCACTGTTTCCATGCTGCTTGTCGAACTGGGCGAGAGAGTTGCAGGAACAAACCTTATGGCTGGAACGGATATTATGCGTGTTGCTGACCTTTCGCGCATGGAAGCACAGGTCGAGGTGAATGAAAATGATATCGTGAGGGTAGGCCTCGGAGATACTGCTATTATTGAAGTGGATGCCTATCTTGATGAAAAATTCAAGGGAATTGTCACAGAAATCGCAAACTCGGCAAAGACAACCGGTATGTCTGCTGACCAGGTAACAAATTTTGATGTAAAGATCCTTGTTCTTCCGCAATCTTATGAAAAGCTGGCATCAGAGGGTAATAATCCATTCCGTCCCGGTATGTCCGCAACGGTAGATATTGAGACTGAATCAAAACCCGGCATAATTACTGTACCGATCCAGTCAGTGACAACCCGTGTCGATACGACAAAGGTAACCTCCACTGCTGCTGATGAGGAGATCCGCACTCTTGTCTTTATCACCGACGGGGAATATGCACTGGCAAAGGATGTCAAAACAGGCATTCAGGATAATAATTACATTGAAATAACAGAGGGTGTTGAGGACAGCGCCCGTGTTATTTCAGCACCTTTCAGCGCTATTAGCAAAAAATTATCCGACAGCACCCTGATTGAAATTGTCAAAAAAGAGGACCTGTATAAGGAGAAATGATACTCTGCCTTGAAACCGCAACATCCCTCTGCTCCGTTGCATTATGTGACGATAGTAGTGTGATTGCTCTTAAAGAAAGTGACGAAGGCCGGTCACATGCTTCATTGCTGACAGTATTTATTTATGAACTTTTAAGAGAAGCAGGGATCAGGACAACAGATCTCGAGGCTGTTGCAGTCAGCAAGGGACCCGGATCCTATACCGGTCTCCGTATCGGGGTTTCAGTTGCAAAAGGAATAGCCTATGCAGCCTCAATACCACTGATAGGCGTGGATACAACATATTCAATGTTCCGGGGTTATATCTCTAAGGCAGAAACAGTTCAGGAAACCGATCTTTTCTGTCCCCTCCTGGATGCCCGCAGGATGGAAGTTTATTATTCTGTTTTTGATGTAAAAGGCAATACTGTAAAAGGTATAAGGGCTGAGGTCATTGGTAAAGATTCTTTTTCTGATATCCCTGATCGTTCCAGGATTTTTTTCTTTGGAGACGGAAGCGGCAAATGCAGGGATCTCATTAAACGTAATAATATCTTCTTTGACAAAGATTTCAGAATATCCGCTTCATTTATGCAACGACCTGCATACGAATATCTTAAAGAATCCCGTATTGAAAACACAGCATATTTTGAACCGTTCTATCTGAAAGACTTTTTAGCCACTAAACCTGTCAAAAATATACTTTAAAAATAATTGGCCCGCAAATTGCCTGTGATTTTGATACAATGAAGAAGCTATTTTTAACTTCAGGGTTACTTTTCATGTTCCTGGCTCAGGGAACAGGGCAGGTTACTGCATATAAGCCGGGAGAAAGGGTTTCATATCTGGTTCATTATGGTGTTGTCACTGGAGGCACTGCGTCGCTGGAGATTAAAAAAGAAACATTAAACGGGAAAGATGTATGGCATTCCGTGCTGGTTGGAAGAACTACGGGCTTTGCCGATGCTGTTTTCAAGGTTGTGGATATTTATGAAAGCTATATTGATCCAAAGACCGAATTGCCTGTTTTATCGGTAAGAAACATAAGCGAAGGCAGATACAGAAGGTACAATGAGGTGACGTTCGACCATAAGACCAGAAAGGATTCTGCTATACTTTCAAGCGATCTTACGGGAATACATATCACACAGCAGGGTATTCATGATATCCTTTCATGCTTTTACTGGTACCGGAATCGCATCTTCCCGGATATTGATAAAATAAAAAAGGGTGAAACGATCACCGTTTTGACCTGGTTTACTGATGAGCTGTATCCTATCAAAATGAGGTACATGGGAACAGAAGAGGTCAGGACAAAAGCCGGGAAGCTGAGATGTCATAAATTCAATCCTGTAACTGAAACGGGAAGACTTTTTAAAAGCGAGGAGGATGTTTCATTCTGGTTTTCAGATGACAAAAATTTTTTACCGGTTAAAATCCGTTTTGATATATTTGTGGGATCATTTATGGTAGATATGGTTGACTACGAAGGTCTGGTATATCCCATTGATATAAAAAAGAAATAGAATAACTCAGTAATTATTACTAAATTTATGGCAAGTACAGCAGATTTCAGGAATGGAATGGTTATTGAATTTAATAATGACCTCTATTCCATTGTTTCTTTTCAACATGTAAAACCCGGAAAAGGACCGGCATTTGTCAGGACAAAGCTCAGGAACATCAAGACCGGAAGAGTAATTGACAATACATTTTCATCAGGAACAAAAGTTAACCTGGCAAGGGTGGAAAGGCGCCCCTGCCAATATCTTTACAAAGATGATATCGGTTATTATTTCATGCACCTTGAAACTTTTGAGCAGATACATGTTGAGGAAGCAGTGATAGACTCTCCTGAATTTTTGCTTGAAGGACAACATGTTGAGGTTGTTGTGCATGCTGATACAGAAACAGTTCTGTCTGTTGAACTCCCGCAGTTTGTTGTTCTGGAAGTTGTTTATTCCGAACGAGGATTGAAAGGAGACACAGCAACAAACGCCTATAAACAGGCAAAAATGGAAAACGGAAGTACAATAATGGTACCTCTGTTCATCAACATAGGAGATAAAATAAGAATTGATACCCGCAACAGGACCTATATGGATCGGGTAAAGAGTTAGATTCTGAAATGGAAAACAAAAAGATCCCGAACGACAGGCTTAAAATATCCAAATTCAAGCTGGATTCGTTGCTCGATGTTACATTATCGATCAATGCAAACCTGCCGACAGAGGCTCTTCTTTCCAAATACGAATCAATCCTCAGGGAGAATCTCGGGATAGGCAAGATACTCATCTTTAAACGCTCCGAGACATGGGAGTGCCTTATGAACGGAGGCTTCCCGAAAAGCTTTGAGAAAATAAATGTAGAGGAACGCCTTCTGGGCTTTGATGATATTACCTACGTATCTTCTGATATGGATTTTGAGGGAGTCGATATCATTGTGCCTGTCTTCAATAACAATGTCCATCTTGCTTTTCTCTTCATCGGGGATATTGAAGAAGAGGGAGAAGGAATGAGCCCGGTGCTCAAGCATCTGAATTTCATCCAGACAATTTCAAGTATCATAATTGTAGCAATAGAGAATATAAGGCTGCATAAGGAAAGCCTTCGCCAGGTAGCCATGAAAAAAGAGCTGGAACTGGCTGCCAGAATGCAAAAAATGCTGATTCCCGATAATAGTCAGATGCCCCGCAATCCTCTAATTATTGTGAATGGCTTTTATCACCCGCACTATGAAGTAGGCGGCGATTATTATGACTGTATAAAGCTGTCGGAAACAAAAACGGGATTTTGTATAGCCGATGTTTCCGGAAAGGGGATCTCTGCTGCAATACTGATGTCAAATTTCCAGGCAAGCCTGCGTGCATTGCTTACTGCAGAAATTGATTTGGAACTGCTGGTTAATAAGCTTAATTCAATAGTGGTCTCAAATGCTGCCGGTGAAAAATTCATTACTTTCTTCGTCGCCCGTTATGATCATAAAAATAAGATCCTTGAATATGTTAATGCAGCACATAATGCTCCTGTTTTTTATAATACTTCATCAGGCGATGTAAAGCATTTTGAAGCTTGCTGTGTTGGCATCGGAATGCTCGATGAAATACCGGTTGTTAAAAAAGTTGAGATACCTGTAAAAGGTTATACCAAGATAGTATGCTATACCGATGGGCTTTCAGAGCTGAAGGATGATACCGGTAAGGATATCGGGACTGGTGTAATTATCAGGTATATTTCAAACATGAAGCCGGTTGAAGAGAATATTCAGGCAATGATAGAGTTCCTGGGAATACCCGATAATTCAAATCCGTATCTCTTTGATGATGTGTCAATAATTGCTGCCGATCTCAGGTAGCTGTCAGATAATCCGTATAAGGAAATAGTTCTTTTTCCCCTTCTGAACAAGGAGATATTTCTTATTCAGCAGCTGTTCCTTCCCTACCATTATATCAGGATTTTCAACCTTCACCTTGTTAAGGCTTACTCCTCCTCCTTCAATCATGCGCTTAAGTTCTCCTTTTGATGAGAATACCTGAGCATGCTCTGCACAAAGATTTGCAAAAGTCACTCCCCCGGTCAGTACTTTCTCAGGTACATCAAAAGACGGAACTCCCTCAAATACAGACAGTAACATATTCTCGTTCATTCTTTTCAGAGAATCTGTCGTACCTTTTCCGAACAGTATCTGCGATGCTTCAATGGCTGCTTCCAGCTCTTCACGTGAATGGACCATGACTGTCATTTCTTCTGCAAGGCGCTTCTGAAGCAGGCGCTCATGAGGAGACTTATTGTGTTCTGAAATAAGATTTTCTATTTCATTTTGTTCAAGCAGGGTGAATATTTTTATGTATTTCGCAGCATCCTCATCTGATACGTTGAGCCAGAACTGGTAAAAATGATATGGCGAGGTTTTTTCAGGATCGAGCCATACATTTCCTGATTCAGTCTTCCCGAATTTTGAACCGTCCGATTTTGTAATAAGCGGACATGTCAATGCGAAGGCCTCTCCGCCGGTCTTTCGCCGGATCAGTTCGGTGCCGGTGACAATATTGCCCCATTGATCGGAACCGCCCATCTGCAGACGGCATCCATACTTATTATACAGATGAAGAAAATCTGTTCCCTGTACAAGCTGGTAAGAAAATTCTGTAAATGACATTCCCTCTCCTGTTTCAGATCCCAATCTTTTCTTTACCGAGTCTTTAGCCATCATATAATTCACTGTGATATGCTTCCCGATATCACGGATAAAGCCAAGGAAAGAGTATTCCTTCATCCAGTCGTAATTATTGACCATGATAGCCCTGTTCTTTTTATCCGGTTGAAAATCAAGAAATTTTGACAGTTGTTTCTTTATCCCTTCCTGGTTTTTCTGGAGGGTCGCTTCGTCTAACAGGCATCTTTCCTCTGATCTGCCTGAAGGATCGCCTATCATACCGGTAGCTCCGCCTACCAGTGCAACTGGAACGTGCCCCGCCCGCTGAAAATGCACCAGGAGCATGACCTGGACCATGTGTCCGATGTGAAGTGAATCAGCAGTAGGATCAAATCCTATATATCCTGTAGTGATCTCCTTTTTCAGCAATTCTTCTGTTCCGGGCATGATATCATGTATCATACCTCTCCATTTCAGTTCTTCAATAAAATTCATAAATTCTAACTTTCAGAATTGCAAATATAGTAAAGAAGGTTAAACCGGGACCTCTTCCGGTTTTGGTTCTGTTTCCGGTTCAGTTTCCGGGACAACATCAGGGGTTTTCCTGAACCTTTCAAAGCTCTTCAGAAAATCACCTTCTCCGATTATCGGGAATAGTGCCGGGGCAACGTCGGCAATAGGATTATAAAACATCGATTCCTCTATCTTCTCTTTGGGAAGAAATGGCCTGCGTACATCAATAGCATTCAGTATCACAAAGAAAACGCTCAGGATAAGCACTGATTTGAAAAATCCGAAGACTATACCCAGAAGTCTGTTTAGAAAACCCAGGGAGATAGTATCGACGATTTTGTCGACCAGAATACCTATGAAATTAATTAATACAACAATCACCCCGAATGTCACCAGGAATGAAACTATACCAACATATTGCCCGGTCATATCGAACCATTCATAAAGCTTCCCTGCAGTGAAAACTGAGAATCTTATTGCACCCCATATTCCCAGTATCAGGGCAGCCAGTGAGGCTACTTCCTTAACAAAGCCGTCAGTAAATCCCCTGACAAGGGCAACACCAAGAATGATGATTATAATAAGATCAATCCAGTTCATTCTGTAATAATAAGGCTGTTAAATTATGAAAGATAGTGGACTATTCAAAATGAACGGTGCAAAGGGACAATGGTGCAAAGGATAGAATTTTAGATTGTTCTAAAGCCGGAGGCTTTGAAATCCAATATCCCCGGTTACATCCGGGGTAGAATTGAAAGAGGAGTATCAACCCCGGAGGGTGTTGAATTAGATTTCACAAATAACAGATATTCAACACCGCC
>JAPLDX010000101.1 GCA_026391215.1 Bacteroidia bacterium | reverse complement strand
AAATGGATGATCTACCAGGGAATAATTGACTTCGGTTCCGGAGCTGGTATTGCAAATAAACTCTGGGTAATATGGCTTGGATTGGCTGTTCTTGGATCAGCTCTTGCCCTTGCAAGCTTTATTAAACTCATCGGAGGCATATTCCTCAGTCGTCGCCGGCATTCCCTTGAGAATGTGCACGAGGTGCCATTTCTCATGTGGTTACCTTTAGCAATACTGGCTTTGTTCTGTATAGGCTTCGGCGTATTTGCCACAAACGTAATAGTACCAAAACTGTTCATGCCAGTAACAGGTGAATTCCAGTTTATGGGATTCTGGAATTCATCATTTGTTTCGTTGCTGGTATTAATCTCATTAGTTCTTGGAATAATCCTATACCTTGCTTTAAACCTTAAAAAATTCAGAAGAGAGGACAGCTTCATTGGAGGGGAAACAATTCAGGATCAGGCAAGTTTTGCTACACCTGAATTTTATAAGACTATCGTAGAATTCAGATTTTTTTCCTGGATCTATAAGAAAGCTGAAGAGAAATGGTTTGATATTTATGATCTTTCAAAGAAGTTTGTGCTCTATGCAATCCATGCAAAGGATTTGCTTTCATCAGTAATTGCATGTGGTATTGTGGGATATAGCCTGGTAATATGCTTTCTGTTGCTGAAAGCTCCCGACCTCGCTATTGTTCAGATCGTAGTTGATACAATAACTCTGATTATTATGGTTGCAGTTGTACTCGACAGTTCCAGAGAAGAATCATATTCAAAACTTGATATCAAAGGATATATCTCTGCCGCTACCGCAGTGGTTATAATTCTGGTACTCCTCTATTTCTTTACAGTATCAATACAGAACCTTGATGTTCTTGGGAAAAGTTCATTAAGAATGGCAAACTATTATATAGAAGGAGCTGCGCAAAAAACCGGGAGCGCTAATCTTGTTACCGGAGTCGTTTTTGACTTTAGAGGCTATGATACTATGGGCGAAGCAGTTGTGCTTGTAACTGCTGTACTGGGAGTGCTTACTATTCTAAGATTAAAAGGGAAGAAATAGATGAAAGGGATGACATTAATAGTAAAAAAGACCACACAGCTTATCGCTGGTATGATATTGATGTATGGAATTTATGTCATTATTCATGGCCATCTTACTCCGGGAGGAGGATTTGCAGGCGGAGTTATAGTTGCTGGTTCATTTATACTTGTAACCCTTGCCTATGGCGGTGATTTTCTGAAGCTTGTAAAGGAAGAGGCGGGGACCACTATTGTTGAAAGTCTGGCTACTATTATGGTCATTTTAGTTGCCACGGCAGGTTTCCTGTTCGGGACACAGATCTTTTTTAACAACTTCCTTCCCAAAGGTAATGTCGGAGAACTTGTCAGTGCAGGCGTTTTACCTCTTTATAATATTTTTGTCGGAACCGAAGTTGCATCATCAATATTTATAATATTTCTTTCATTAATAATCTTTAAGGAGGAGTCACCGCAATGATCGCATATATAATGTGTTTCATATTGTTTCTTGTGGGTTTGTACGGGGTAATAACACGGAGAAACCTTGTAAAAATAGCCGTTTCACTTTCTATTATGGAAATAAGCACGTTCCTGTTCTTTGCGCTGATAGGTTATATCGATGGAGGTGTAGCACCAATAGTTGATCCTGCCGATCCGGTCAAAACCTATGTTGATCCGTTACCACAGGCCCTGGTGCTTACTGCAATTGTAATAGGACTGGCAACAACCGCAATGCTGATGGCAATTATAATAAGACTTTACAGAAAGTACGGGACATTCGACATCAGAGAGATAAAGAACTTAAGAGGATAAATTATGAATCCGCTATTACCATTATTTGTTGTAACACCACTTGCCGGGGCATTCCTGATAATGATTATCGGAAGGTTCATCAAGGAATTTAATAAGTACTTTGCATCACTGATATTATTATTTCTTGCATGCTTAAGCTTGTATTTTCTCTTTATTACCGGAGAAAATGTATCTGTATACAAAGTCGGAGGATGGGAACCAATAGATAAGATTCCGATAGGTATTTATATTGTTATGGATGGCTTTACTGCAATTGTAGTTTGCATAATAAATATTGTAGGTTTCTTATCAGCCTTCTATTCTATCTCATATATGAAAAGGTATACTGCTGAAAACTATTATTATGCATTATTCTGTCTTATGATTGCAGGGATGAACGGAGTGGTAATAAGCGGTGACCTGTTCAATATTTTTGTTTTCCTTGAGATTTCAGTTATATCAGCGTATGCACTGGTGGCTTTCGGAGTTGAAAAGAATGAGCTTGAGGCTTCATTCAAATACCAGGTTTTGGGAGGGATTGCCTCATTTTTAATACTTTTTGGAATAGGATTCATTTACTGGAAAGCCAAGACACTCAATATAGCAGATATTAAAGAAGCTTTCAGTACCGGATATGACAGGACATATTTTCTCTTTGTACAGATTTTAATTCTGTCTGGTTTTGGACTTAAAGCAGCCATTATGCCGTTCCATGCATGGCTGCCTGATGCACATTCATCAGCGCCCTCTCCCATCTCGGCAATGTTGTCAGGAGTACTTATTAAAGCCGTGGGCATTTATGTTATTATCAGGTTATTCTTTAATATGTTCCCAATAAGTGGTGGAATGTCTATCCTTATTACTACTCTGGGAACATTATCAATGGTAACAGGTGTCTTCCTTGCTATCGGCCAGTGGGATATTAAGAGGCTGCTTGCATACCACAGCATCAGCCAGATGGGTTATGTTGTCCTTTCAGTGGGCATTGGTATGATGATCATTTCAAAAGGCGGCAGCAAGGAAATTGCCGCCCTGGCAATAACCGGCGGTATCTTCCATCTTATAAATCATGCTGCTTTTAAAGGTCTGCTGTTTTTAAATGCCGGTTCAATTGAATACACAATCGGGACACGCGACCTGAAAGAGATGGGAGGCCTGGCAAAATCAATGCCGGCAACATCTGCAACATCACTGATTGCATCGTTGTCAATTTCAGGAATACCACCGTTCAACGGATTCTTCAGCAAGCTGATCATTATTATTGCGGCCATTATGGCACATTACTACTTCCTGGCTCTTCTTGCAGTCATAGTGAGTATAATAACTCTGGCATCATTTATGAAATTCCAGCGATATGCATTCTTTAACAAAAAGGATGATAAGAATGAAAGGAGAATAAAGGAAGTACCATTTCCTATGGTATTCAGTATGATCATTATGAGTATATTATGCATATTGCTGAGTCTTCTTGTAATCCCACAGATACGGGATGTAGTGCTTTCACCTGCGATAGATATCCTTATGGATCCGTCAAAATACACATCAATAATAATCGGACAATAAAATGAAATATATTACCCTTTTCATATTATCCCTGGTATTCTGGCTCCTGCTTACATTTAAGCTGACTGTTCCCAATATTATTGTCGGATCAGTCGCCTCATTAATATGTTCATTGTTTTTCGGAAGATTCTTTGTTACAAATGTTTATAAATTACTGCAGCCTCAACGTTATTTCTGGTTTATTATTTATCTCTTCATTTTTGTGTGGGAATGCTTAAAAGCTAATATAGATGTTGCATACCGGGTGCTCCATCCTGCTATGCCAATACGTCCCGGAATTGTTAAAGTGAAGACTACATTAAAATCAGACATGGCAAAAATGCTGCTTGCAAATTCAATTACAATGACTCCGGGGACAATCTCGGTTGATATTATAGATGACTATCTTTATATACATTGGATCTATATAAAGTCAGAGGATCCTGAAGTATATACTGAAATAATAACTGGTGCTTTTGAGAAATATATTAAAAGAATAATAGAATGAGCAACTACCTTAATATATTGCTGTATGTCCAGATAGGATTAAGTGTAATCTGTATGTACAGAATTATCAGAGGTCCTACTATTCCCGACAGAATGGTTGGAGTTGATATTTTCGGAATTCTGGTTGTTGGCGTATGTGCCATAATATCTATTCAATCAGAGAAATCCTTTATTCTTGATATTGGGATCGCATGGATAATTCTGAGTTTCATAGGTACCTTGACTCTGGCAAAATACCTGACCGGGAAAAAACTTAATGAATAATATGATTAGTTTAATATTCATAACGATCGGAATACTTTTCAACCTGTTAGGTTGCATTGGAATTATCAGATTACCTGATACTTATAACAGGCTCCAGGCTGCTACCAAAGCTGTTACCCTGGGTTGTTGCAGTATCCTGGTGGGGGTCCTGTTTCATTTTGGTTTCAGCGATGCAGGTATCAAAGCACTGGTCGCGATCCCTATACTTTTCTTCGCATCCACTACAGGAGCACATGCACTAATAAGAGGTACATACCATTTCGGGATAAAACTTGGTAAGAAAAGCGTGAAAGACGATTATAAAGATGCTGTAAAATGAAGTACCCAAAGATCAGAGAATTAAAGGAGGCAGTCATCTCTCTTGTCACTCCGGCTTACACGTCCAGGTTTCCGAAGGAAGCTCACATTCCTTTTGAGAATTTCAGGGGGAAACCTG
>JAPLDX010000113.1 GCA_026391215.1 Bacteroidia bacterium | reverse complement strand
TGATTTTTGAATTGTATGCTTCCTGACTAAAATTTTCCTCATTTCGCTTTGCTCTGTCTTAATCTTTGAACAGATGTTTCTTCCTGAATTCCTTCAGAAGAGCTTCTTCAGATTCATTGTTTTTAATGCCTCTGAAAAGCAATTCAATCAGTTTTTCGATATTTTTATCGCTGAATCCCGCTTCAATGGCAAACTTCCTGATCATCTTCAGCTCACTTTCCTTTATAACCTCATCAGCAAGTATCATCTGTGCAATCTGGTAAAGATGTGTGAATCGCTCGTCAAAGCTGTAGGGGGGCATATAATGATTGCTTCTATGTGTATGCATCAGCTCATCAATTTCCGGATCGGTCAATCCGAATTTCCTTCCCTCCTTATGGAGAAGGTCAAGCTCTTCCTCGCTCATTTTCTTATCAGTCCTTGAAACCTGCACAAGATGAATAAATGCTTCCTTATTAACTCTTTTGCCATGGGGTGTTGTAAAGTCTGAGAAGTTCATATTTCTTCAATTAAAAGATTAATAATTGTCTGGTTTAAAATTATAAAAATAATGCCAGTTAATTTTATGTTATCAAATGAATTAATATTTTAATTATCCTGTCTTAATTCCTATGTCCTTTCAATCCAGAATTCATTAAAGCTTCTGACAGGGTCCTCACAAAGATAAACCGTGGTGCCATATTCCCTGGCATCAGGATTGGTTATACTCCCCACATTAGTGATTTTCCCGAAAAGCGCTGCAACATCATCACCCATCTCATCATTTATATAGATGAGGGATTTAATATCAGGATCGAATTTCTCAGGGAACCAGTACATGAAACTCTCGCTGAAGCAGACTGCTTCCGGAAGGCCATATTTCTTGCCGATTACTGTGATTGCTCCTGCCTGTCCGTAATTTTCGCAATAGATAAAACAGGCATTCTTGTCATTAACCATCTGCCATGCCTTGCTTGTGACAGCTGTGAGTTCTTCCCATCCCAGCATATCGGCATAATCCTGAGGCAATGAGTGTATTGTGCCATCCTCAAATCTCCTGCCAAAAGTCATTCCGTATTTTTCTTCAAGACTCTTAAAATAGCTGATCAGCTTTTCTGTCTTATACACAGGGATGCCCATAGGCAACATCGGTAATGTAAGGATTATCAACATAACCGTTAAAAGAATTCTTGACCACTTCTTTTTCAATAATCTCTCCCACGACACTGCCCCTGCTGCTATTAGCAGCGGATATAAACCTTGTGTATAGTACCCTTTACCCCGTAAAAACATTAGGAAGATTATTATGAAAATAACTGTTAATCCCAGAAACCTGAACTTTTTTACACGCTTGTTGACAAAAAGAAAAATGATCCCGGCAACAGCAAGTATAGATGCAGCCATTGGATTCAGAAGCTGTTCAACAAGGAACCCTGTCTTTTCGACATTCACAAGCTGTGTCCTGACCAGTTCGGAAAAATGGTTTATGACAGGCAGTCCGTGAGCTATTTGCCAGACTAAGTTTGGAAGAAAAATAACTGTTCCGACAAGGATACCGAGCCAGAATTTCCTGTTTCTGAAGATATTCCTGTATTGAGTAAAAGGGATTATGATAAGAAATGATAAGAAAAGCAATCCTATAAGGTACTTATTCAATAATGCTGCTCCTGCTGCTATTCCGAATAGGATCAGGTACTTGTCTGTCTTTGTATTTATGTATTTAATTACCAGATAAAAAGAGAGGGTCCAGAATAACAGGTCGATATGCACCGGTTGAAATAATAGGAACGTTCTGAGACCAAATCCTGATATGATTATCCCGACAGCCGCAAGGATCCTGGAAAAGTCAGATCCTCCCAGCTCTTTTGCAAGTGCCGATATAAGAAAGACCATTACCCCGCCTAAAAGGGCAGGAAAAAGCCTGACTGCGAACAGTGAATAACCAAAAATATTCTGCATCAGCCAGGCAATCCATCCAATAAGCGGAGGCACTGTGGCATATCCAAATCCGGGGTGCTGTCCAAGTGAAAAATATAGAAGCTCATCCCTGTGAAATTCAAGATTATATGACACAACAAGGTGCAGAATAACATTAAAAAGAGCCAGTCCTGACAATGTCAGAATAACAAAATACTTTTTGAGAAATGCTTTCATGCTCACCAGTAATAATATCACTAAAGTTATAGGTTTACTTTGAATCCGGAATAAACAAGGAATCAAATATGTCAAATAGTTATAGCTTTGTTTTAGTATTTAATCTTGCTTGCCTTGAAAAGAAAAAACTGCTTCGTTTATAGATCATGTACTGTCCTGGTTTTTGTTTTCAGCATTTTAACTGCTTCATCCCAGACGTCAGGTCCAAATTCTGCTCTTGACGATAAAGTCAGAAAATTTCTCAACGACCATTCACGGCAGTGGTACGATATGAACATACCATCAGCTGACGGACAGTTACTTTATGATATTATCATTAAGAACAATTATAAAAGTGCACTTGAGATCGGCACCTCAACAGGACATTCGGGAATATGGATCGCCTGGGCATTAAGTAAAACAGGCGGTAAACTTATCACAATAGATATAGATGAGGGAAGGTATAATGAGGCTCTTGAGAATTTCAGGCAGGCCGGATTATCGGATTACATTGATGCCAGGCTGGCCGACGCTCATAAGCTTGTGAAAGAGCTGAAAGGACCATTTGATTTTGTATTCAGTGATGCTGACAAGGAGTGGTATAAAAACTATTTTACTGATATTGATCCTAAATTAAAGACCGGCGGATGCTTTACTGCCCATAATATTTCGGACAGAGGTCGTGGATACGGAGGATATAGCGGACAGTCTGCATTTCTTGAATATGTCAGGAGCCTTCCAAACTATGAGACTTCTGTCAACTCAAATGGTGGAGGAGTCTCGATCAGTTATAAAAAATCTGAAAAATAATTCTGTCCATTCATGGCTGAAGAAAAACTTCAGAGAAAGCTTGGTCTTTTCCCATCAACCAATATTGTAATAGCCAATATGGTAGGTGCCGGGATATTCACGACATCGGGACTGCTGATGTCGGGGCTGAATGATCCCATCCTTATGCTGATCCTTTGGGCTGTCGGCGGAATTATTGCTCTCTGCGGCGCATTATCCTACGGAGAGCTTGGTGCAGCAATGCCCGGTGCAGGTGGTGAATATCTCTTTCTCTCAAAGCTTTATCATCCTGTTTTCGGATTCCTCAGTGGATGGGTATCTTTTATTGTAGGATTCTCAGCTCCTATCGCTGCATCGGCAATGGGATTCAGTGAATACTTCCTGCGGGCAATCCCAGCTCTTCCGGAATGGCTTTCATCGGCAGGAATAATGAATGAAAATGTGACCGGCAAGATTATTTCTATCAGCATAATACTGATTTTCACATTTATACATTACCGTGGCATCAAGACCGGTGCACGAATCCAGAATGTCCTCACGGTACTTAAGGTTCTTCTGATCGTAGTTCTTATTTTCGCTGGATTAATGTCAGGGAAAGGAGATATCGCAAACTTCGGCTTTGAAAGTACTTTAGATTCGGGATTTGCAGGTTGGAAAACCATCGGCCTTTCACTCATGTGGATCATGTTTGCCTACAGCGGATGGAATGCTTCTACCTATCTGGGAGGTGAGATAAAAAATCCTTCAAGAATACTTCCCCGTTCCCTGATCTATGGCACCGGGATAGTGGTAATACTGTATCTTGCTCTGAATATTCTATATGTCTACGGCATTAATCCGGAGGAGATGAAGGGTGTTATTTCAGTTGGCGGACTTGCCATGGGAAACCTTTTTGGGAAATCAGCCGAGGTGCTTTTCTCGCTGCTTATTGCATTTGCCCTTTTCTCATCGCTGAGCGCGTTCATTATAATAGGTCCGAGAGTATATTACTCAATGGCAAAAGATGGACTCTTCTTCAAATTCGCAGCCAGGATCCATCCTAAATTCCAGGTTCCATCCAATTCAATAGTTCTTCAGGGCTTTATAGCAGCAATCCTGGTTATTTCCGGATCATTTGAGCAGGTTCTTACCTATATGGGATTTGCATTGGGCATATTCCCTATCCTGACGGTATTGGGTGTCTGGAAATTAAGGAAAAAGGATCCGGGGGCTTTACGCCTTAATGGATTTCCCGTTGCACAGATTATTTATGTCAGTGCTGGCATACTTATTCTTGTCCTTTCATTCCTTGAAAGGTCTTTTGAGTCATCAATTGCCTTGCTGACAGTTGCTGCAGGAGTGCCTGCCTATTTTATTTTCAAAAGACTTGCAAGGAATTGAGTCAATGCATCCGTGCCCTGACAACTCCTCAGTGAACTTTTCTTTTAATATTTTGTTAACCTTTTCAGGTCAAAACAATATCTATTTTTGAAGTCAATGAAAAGGGTAATATCAATCAAGTTTTTATTCTTTATCTTCCCTCTTCTGATACCGGGAATGCTTTACGGGCAGTCGAAGCTTGAAGGCAAGATATTTGATACTGCCGATAAGGATGAACTTGGCTTTCCGGGTGCCAATGTGGTCTGGGCTGGAACAACAGTTGGAACGACAACAAACGCTGCCGGCTATTTCAGCATTAAGCGTGTGAAACAGGTCGAAAAGCTGGTAATCAGCTTTGTTGGATATAAAACCGATTCAGTTACAGTCGGTGAGGATGAGGAGTATTTTACCCATGGTTTAAATCAGCAGAATGAGACAGCTGAGGTAGTTGTTTCTGGAAAAGCATCAGGAACATATATAAGCAGATTCGATCCACAGCTTACAGTCCGCATTACCGGGGCAGAGCTGCGAAAAGCCGCTTGCTGCAACCTTGCAGAAAGTTTTGTTACAAACGCTTCTGTTGATGTTAATTATTCTGATGCAGCAACCGGAGCCAGACAAATTCAGCTGCTGGGTCTGGCCGGCAATTACACACAGATCCTTACGGAGAATATTCCTGCAGTATATGGTCTCTCAACTGCTTACGGTCTTAATTATATTCCTGGTCCCTGGATGGAATCAATACAAATATCAAAAGGAACTTCATCAGTTAGAAACGGATATGAATCAATTGCAGGCCAGATAAATGTAGAATACAAAAAGCCGCGGACAAGTGAAAAACTATACGTGAATGGATTTATTAACGATGCAGGCCGCCAGGAAATAAACGCCAATACATCTGTCATCCTGAATAAAAACCTGAGTACTATGCTCAGCATTCATTCAGAGTTTCAGAATAGCAGCAGCGATCATAACAATGATGGTTTCAGGGATGAACCCGATATAAGACAATACAATCTGTTCAACAGGTGGGATTATATGACTGAAACTCTTACTTTACGGGCCGGGGTGCATTATCTCGATGAACAAAGGATCGGAGGCCAGTTCAATTATCAAAGGAATGATCCGGATACATGGACACTCATTTTTCGGGAGGAAGCTTTACAACGGGACACAAAAAAGCTATTATTCAAGCCTCCTTTATATGTGGAATCCCAGCTTTAGCAAACATACTTTTGAGGCCGGATTAAGCTATAAATATGACCTTTATGATGAAAAGCTCGATACAATCTCTCTCGGAAGAAAAGAGTCTGTTCCCGGGCTTTTTGCTCAGTACACCTATACAGATTCTGCAAAAATCACTGTGATTGCAGGGATCAGGGCCGATTTTCACAACCTGTATGGAACACTTGTAACACCCAGGATTCATTTGAAATATAATATAAGACCTGCAATAACGTTAAGAGCATCGGCGGGAAAGGGATTCCGGGCGGGGAATATCCTGGCAGAAAACAGTTTTCTCCTGGCAAGCAGCCGGATTATGAAAATTGCAAATAATCTGGACATAGAAGAGGCGTGGAATACCGGCCTCAGTCTAACCGGAAATATCCCGGTTGCAGAAAAGAAGCTTAAACTTTCAGCTGAGTATTTTCGTACAAGTTTTATGAAACAGATAATTACAGATATGGATGCTGATATCAATGAAGTACGGTTTTATAACCTGGACGGGAAGTCATTTTCAAATGTATTCCAGGTAGAGGCTTCCTCTACAGTTTTTGAAGGATTCGATCTGCTTGCCGCATGGAGATGGAACAATGTATGGATGACAATTGACGGTATCCTTCGTGAAAAACCGCTTACCAGCAAATACAAAGGGCTTCTGACAGCTTCATGGCTGACACATCTCAGAAGATGGCAGTTTGATTATACCCTCCAGCTTAACGGACCTGGGAGGATACCATCAACTGCATCAAATCCTGAATTATACAGTAGGGACGATACTTTTAAATCATATCTGATAATGAATGCTCAGGTTACACGGAACTTCCGGAAATGGAATATGTATATCGGAAGTGAAAATCTTACTAACTTTAAACAACACAATCCTGTAATTGCTGCCGATGATCCCTTTAGCGAATACTTTGATTCAGGTCTTATATGGGGACCAGTGCATGGCAGAAAAATCTATGCCGGATTCAGGATCTTTTTTAACAGGGATGTTTAATTAAATTACAAACAATAAAAATTCTTAATTATGAAAACTATTCAGAAACTGTTCATCACCATTCTTTTATTTGCAATTCCTGTTCTTCTGACAGCACAGGATAAAGATAAAACGACTGAAACTATAAAATTCGAGACATCAATTCATTGCGATAATTGTGTCAATAAGATTATGACTAATCTTCCGCAGGAAAAGGGGATCAAAGATGTTAAATGTAATCTTGGAACCAAAGAGGTGACAGTTACATATCAGAAGGATAAAAATAATCCCGAAGAAATAAAGAAAGCTATTGAAAAGCTTGGTTATACCGCAAAGCAGGTAACGAAAGAAAAAGAAGTTAAGAAAGATAACTAATCAGCATGCCATCTCACCGGCATTCTTCTTTGCTGAAAGAAGGTTATAAGCTCCTTTTATTACAACTTTAGCAGTAACCAGGTCGAACCCTTCGGGTAACGTTATCTGGGTAAATCCTGATGAGGAGACTCCCTTTTTCACCTCAATAAAACGATATTCAGTGAATGGTTTTCCCTCTTCTTCCTTTTCCTTATCAAAGACAAATATGTAATCCTTATCATCGAAGCTTACAATTGCTTCGGAAGGAAGCGCAGTTGCTTTTAAATCAGACTCTTCAATAAATGCATTTACATACATTCCTGGTAATATATTTTTGCAGGAGCTTGTTACTGTTGCGTAAACCCTGAATGTCCTTTCGTCGCTCACCGATTTCCCGGTTTGTGAAATCACAGCTTCATGCTCTTCAGTTTCATTGTTAATGTAGAACTTTATTTTCTGGCCGGAGGCGATCTTATTTGCATCCTTTTCGAACAATGTAAGTTCCAGGAAAAGCTTGTCGCTGTTTACAATTTCAAAAAGAACATCGGTTGGTGAAACATATTTTCCGATGTTTACATTAACAGCTTTCAGATAACCTTTAATAGGAGAAACGAGGCTGACCGTATTGCTGATGTTATCT
>JAPLDX010000001.1 GCA_026391215.1 Bacteroidia bacterium | reverse complement strand
TCTTATCAGATTACCCTTATATAATATGGGATGTTGCCTTAAAAACCTGAATCCTGAAAGTTTCTTCCCTCTTATTTCCCTCCATAAAAGTTTTTCAGACTCAGTCATATTGTTTCTTAATTCCTGAGCCTGCTTCTTTATTCCTCTGAAATCAAACTTCTGAAATTTTGACATCTTTATAAAGTTCACTACATGATCAAAGGTAGCAACTATTATTGGCTCCCCCTCCTTGCGAAGCAGGGAGGGGGCTGGGGGGGTGGGTACATGGGACAGCAGGGGAGGGGGCAGGGGGGGTGAGTACATGAGGACCAGGACAGCAGAGAGGGGGCCCTGGAAGGATGAATACATGAGATTTTAATTGCTATCTTTGCATTCTTCTCAAGTTAATGTATCATGAAGAAAAGAACCGATTTCCTTGTACTTGGTTCCGGGATCGCAGGACTGACTTTTGCTCTGAAGGCTTCAAGATTCGGGAAAGTATCAGTTGTTACAAAGGCACATCTTGAGGATACAAATACCCGTTATGCCCAGGGCGGCATTGCAGCTGTTTTTAGCAAACCAGACAATTTTGAAAAACATATCCATGACACCCTTATTGCCGGTGACGGCTGCTGCGATGAAGCTGTGGTCAGGATGGTGGTAAGCGAAGCTCCCGACAGGATAAAAGACCTGATTGAACTGGGCGTCCCCTTCGATAAGAAAACTGACGGCACATACGATCTTGCAAGAGAAGGAGGCCATTCAGAATACAGGATACTTCATCATAAGGATAAGACAGGGGAGGCAATTCAGAAAACCCTGATGCAGAGGGTAAAGAAAGACCCGAACATAGATCTGTATGAACAGCATTTCGCCATAGAGCTTTTGACACAACATCATCTTGGAGAAGTTGTCAAGCGTAATTATCCTGATATCAAATGTTTTGGAGCTTATGTCGGAGACCTTGTAAACCAGAAAGTCATCGCCTTCCTTTCAAAGGTCACGGTTGTGGCAACCGGGGGAATAGGCAATGTTTATCTTACAACCACAAATCCGGAAATTGCTACAGGAGACGGTATTGCAATGGTTTACAGGGCAAAGGGAACAATTGAGAATATGGAGTTTGTACAGTTTCACCCGACATCCCTTTACGATCCGAAAGAGAGACCTTCTTTCCTGATAACTGAAGCACTGAGGGGATTTGGCGCTGTCCTGAAAAATATGCAAGGTGAAAAGTTCATGAACAGATATGATAGCAGGGGATCCCTTGCACCAAGAGATATAGTCGCAAGGGCTATAGATAACGAGATGAAAATCTGGGGCGACGATCATGTCTGGCTGGATTGTACACATCTGAATCCGGAGGGACTTAAGGATCATTTTCCGAATGTCTATGAGCATTGCATAACAAAAGGGATTGACATAACAAAAGATATGATACCTGTTGTCCCATGCGCTCATTATTCTTGTGGCGGCATAAAGGTTGATATGGACGGTCAGAGCAATATTGACAGGCTTTATGCGCTCGGCGAGGTTTCATCAACTGGGTTGCATGGTGGAAACAGGCTTGCATCAAATTCACTGATAGAGGCAGCAGTATATGCACACAGAGCCGCTATGCATGCCGGCAAACGGCTTAAAGAGCTTACTTATGAGGAAAAGATCCCTGAATGGGACTACAAAGGAACAACACATCTCGAGGAGATGGTCCTTATAACGCAGAGCATCAAGGAAGTTCAGATGATTATGAGCAATTACGTCGGGATAGTGAGATCTGATCTCCGCCTTGAAAGAGCAATGGTCAGGCTTGAAATTCTCTACCAGGAAATTGAGAGTCTTTATAAGCGCTCACTGATATCAAAGAAAATATGCGAAGTCAGAAACCTTATCAATGTCGGATACATTATAATAAAGCATGCTATGAACCGGAAGGAAAGCATCGGCCTGCATTACTCCATTGACTATCCCAAAAAAACAACCGCTGAACTCTGAATTATTAATAATTAACCGTATACCGTGCGCCGTGCGTCGTATGCAGTGTATCGTTAACCTTGTACCGTTTTTATGAACCACCTTGAATCATCATTTTCCGGGAAAAACGCATTATGGAGATACGCGATAATGCTGATAGCGCTATTTACGGCTACAAATACTATAGGTGGAATACCATTGTTAATAGCCATGGGGCTAAAGTCAGCAGCTGATCCGGGAGTAATAGGGCAGCTGGCCGAAAATCCTAATGATCTTACTGTTCTGGGGCTAGATCCGAACCTGTACCTGTTTACATTGCTGTTCCCTTTCCTTATCGGATTTATCACATTTGTTCTGCTTATAAAACCGCTGAACAACAGGAGTCTTCTGACCATAATAAACGGCACAGGCAGGTTCAGGTGGAACAGATTTTTTATTTCTGCGCTCGTCTGGGTTGTAATCTCAGCAATATATTTGTTTGCTTTCCTGAAGATTGATCCCGCTAATTTTGTTTTAAACAACAGATCAGTTACCCTCATCCCCCTTATTTTGATTTCAGTTCTTTTTATACCGTTCCAGGCAGCATTTGAAGAACTATTATTCCGGGGTTACCTGATGCAGGGATTTGCAGTAGTATTAAGGAACAGGTGGTTCCCGCTCATAATTACATCAGTGCTGTTTGCGCTTATGCATATTATGAACCCGGAAGTTAAGGAATTCGGATTCCTGGCCATGATGCCCCAGTATTTATTATTTGGTCTGATATTTGGCATAATAACCATTCTTGACGACGGCATTGAGGCAGCAATGGGAGCACACGCAGCAAATAATGCCTTCTTATGTATTCTGGTCACAAATGAAGCTTCAGCGCTTCAGACTCCCGCGCTGTATCAACAACTGAAAATCGATCCATGGATTGACTTCTTAACGATGTTGATCATGGGGATCCTGGTCATTTTTATTCTGAAAATGATCTTCAAATGGAAAAATTTTTCAGTCCTGTTAAAAAAAGTTGAAAAGCCCGGCCCGGCTGCTCAGATGCCATAAACTGATGTTTTTTCCTCGGACCTGAAATCACCCCAGTTTTTCCTGATCTCTTCCAGAATGCTCCTGATTTCATTTACATCAATGGTGGTGAGAAGCTTCAGCCTGGTCTCTTTAAAATGGGGTAAGCCTTTAAAATAATTTGACAGGTGCCGGCGCATTTCATAAATGGCGCGGGGACCATCCTTAAATTCTAGGGATTTTTCCAGATGTAACAATGCAAGGTCAGTTTTTTCATTTACAGAGGGTTCAGGAAGCAGCTCTCCGGTTTTAAGGTAATGCTTTATATCCCTAAAAATCCAGGGTCTTCCCACAGATGCACGACCTATCATTATGCCATCAATACCGTACTTATCGAACATTTCCTTTGCCCTAACGGGACCGTCAATATCTCCATTACCTATAACAGGTATTTTCATCCTCGGATTATTCTTTACAGCGCCTATCAGTGTCCAATCAGCTGAGCCTTTATATAACTGAGTCCTTGTCCGACCGTGAATTGTAATAGCCTGAATGCCTGCATCCTGGAGCATCTCAGCGACCTCTACAATATTTCTGCTTTCATCATCCCATCC
This sequence comes from Bacteroidia bacterium, assembly GCA_026391215.1. Classification (GTDB taxonomy): domain Bacteria; phylum Bacteroidota; class Bacteroidia; order Bacteroidales; family VadinHA17; genus LD21. Next base: position 2,729 of record JAPLDX010000001.1, on the reverse strand, counting down.
AAGCCGCGTCTTGACTGTAACCGGGAGTTTTACTGCTTTTACTATAGCGGCAGTCATATCGATCATTCCCGGTATATTCCTCAGCATACCAGCACCGGCACCCCTGTTAGCGATTTTCTTTACAGGGCATCCAAAATTTATGTCTATAAGCTCAGGTTTTGCCCCCTCTGCTATCACGACGGCCTCTACCATTGCATCAGTAAGATGACCATAAAGCTGGATCCCGATAGGCCTTTCAAAATCATAGATATCAAGCTTCCTGACACTCTTTTCGCCATCCCTTATCAACCCGTCAGATGAAATAAATTCAGTATACATGAAATCGGCGCCGTTCATTTTACAGACCATGCGGAAAGAGGGATCCGTTATATCCTCCATGGGCGCAAGGAACAATGGGTGATCACCCAACGATATGTTGCCTATTTTCAAATAGATAATGCTAAGACCAGATGGTACTTTCAGCTGCTGCTGCGCCTGTCCTGTCAAGTTCGCTTTTCCTGTAGAAATATACAAGACCGTAATCCTCACACTCTTTCTTTTTTACATCTTCAGGAAGTGAGCCATATGCAGTTTCTACCTCATTCCAAATATCAAGTATTATGCTGTCAGCCTCCCTCCTCAGATCACCAGTCCTTTCTGTAAAATCCTGGGTTTTTTTGGCAAGGGTTTTATGGTAATCGCAGGCTTCAATAAAATTCTCAAACCGAACCTTCACAACTGCAATCGTCGGATTAGTTATCGGGCTTCCTCCCTTGCGTATTCTGAACTCTTCACCTTCAATGATCCTCCGGCCCCAGCTAATAAGCTCGTTTTCGGTATTAAGCGATGGAACAGTGGATTCATTTGTTGCAAGGCCGTAATATGCCCTGGTTTCTGAAGGAAGATCACCCCTGAATATTGCCATATTCATTACCCTTATGAAATGCGTCAGATAGATCCTTGCTTTTTTTGCAACCTCATTATAGTCTTTGCTCTTTTTATTCTGTGACGCAAGTGACTGCTTCTGAAGCTGAATGTTGTGTTCAAATATTGGAAGGAATTTCTGCAATCTGACAATTGTTTTTGCTGAATAAGCCATTTTGTTTGGTGGAAGCTCTTTCCCTTTATCGAGAGCGGTCTTCAGGGCTCTGATCCTAGCCGTATCTGTGTTGGGCAATCTTCTGTAAGGCATTTCGGTCAGGTGTTAATAAACTGTTAGTAACTCCTGCGAATATAATATATATTTGTTAATAACAAATACTATTCGCATTTTAATTGTGCTGATTACTAAAATGTTCAAAAAAGAATGAATCAGGTGTGTGTTGTTAATAACACTTTCACATACTATATTATACGAAAAATGTACTTTTAATGTTTCAGGGAATGATTAAAAAATGAGCAGGCTTTTTGCAATAAGCGATATTCACGGTTGTTTCAATCCGTTCTATGAACTGGTTGTAAGGGTCATTGACCTGTCAAAATCTGACCGGCTCATTCTCCTTGGAGATTATATTGACCGCGGTGAGCAAAGCAGGGAGGTAATTGATTTTATAATTGACCTTAAAAAGAAGGGATTCGACATTACAGCTCTTACCGGCAATCATGAACAGATGCTGCTTGAATCGTATAGCGACCCTGGCATGCTTTATCAGTGGTTCATGAACAGTGGAATGTCAACTTTATTCAGCTTCGGAATCCAGGAAGTAGATGAAATCGGCAGGCAATATCTCGAATTCTTCAATAGTCTTAATTATTATGAGCAAGCCGGAAATTACCTGTTTGTACATGCGGGATTCAGTGATCATGACACTGATCCTTTTGCTGATAAGCGTACAATGGTGTGGGAGTGCAGCCCTTATTATAAGAATCCTGCCCTGCAGGGAATGACAATTATACATGGTCATCGTCCCAAGACAATTGACTATGTTAGAAAACTTATAAGTGAGAATTCGAATGTTATCCCGATTGACACAGGTTGTGTTTATGAAAAGGAGATAGGGTATGGAAATCTGTCAGCCCTTGAAATAAATACTATGAATCTTATTTCAGTTCCCAATAACTAGAAAGCCTTATAATATTCCCGGTTCATTCTGGCTATGTTGGTCAGCTTGATCTGCTTGGGACATTCAGCTTCACAAGCCCCGGTGTTTGAACAGTTTCCAAAGCCAAGCTCATCCATTTTCTCAACCATCGCCCTCACTCTTTCCTTTGCTTCAATACGTCCCTGGGGAAGCAGGGCGAACTGTGATATTTTTGCCGAAACATACAGCCTTGCCGATGCATTCTTGCATGCTGCAACACATGCGCCGCAGCCTATGCAGATTGATGAATCAAATGCATCATCGGCTTTTTTCTTCTGAGCAAGTATCGAATTGGCTTCAGGCGCCGCTCCTGCATTTACAGAAATGAATCCGCCTGCAATCTGGATCTTGTCAAAAGCGCTCCTGTCAACAATAAGATCCTTAATAACGGGAAATGGCTTTGCCCGCCACGGCTCAACCCATACTGTTTCCCCGTCTTTGAAATATCTCATCGACAGATGGCATGTGGTTATTGCCGGCACAGGGCCGTGGGGATGACCGTTAATATACATCCCGCACGATCCGCAGATCCCTTCCCTGCAGTCATGGTCGAAAGCTACCGGCTCCTTATCCTCTTCAATAAGCGTTTTATTTAGAGCGTCCAGCATCTCAAGAAACGACATCTCCTGTGAAACATTGTCCATTTTATATGTTACGAAGGAACCCTTA
>JAPLDX010000112.1 GCA_026391215.1 Bacteroidia bacterium | reverse complement strand
GCAATGAAAAAATACGCCCTCCTTGGCGAGCTTTTCCTTGATGAGAAAGGAAAAGGAGAGGATTTTTATTCAGATGGTTTTATTGAGTATCTCCGCCTCCTTACTAACGAATTGCATCTGCCCGGTTTAAAGAAATATGGTATAAGAGAAAATGATCTGGAAAAGATCTGTTCAATTACCGAAATAAAGAATAATCCGGTGAATCTTGAAACCAGCGATCTGATGGAGATCTTACTGGAAAGATTCATTTAAGTAGAATGAGTACTGCATGGTTCAGATTTTATGAGGAGCTGAATGATTTTCTTCCTAAGGAGAAGAAGAAAACATCATTTCCTTATTCATTCACAGGTAACCCATCAGTAAAGGATGCCATCGAAGCATTGGGCATCCCTCATGTGGAAGTTGATATGGTGCTTGTGAAAGGCACATCAGTTGGATTCGACTATAGGTTGAGGAATGATGATCAGATTTCAGTTTACCCGGTTTTTGAAAGCCTGGATATCTCTGAAGTCACTCATCTGAGGGAAAAACCTCTCAGGGATCCGAAGTTCATCCCTGATGTTCATCTGGGAAGACTGGTAAAAAACATGAGATTGTGCGGTCTGGATACACATTACTCTAAAGAATTAACTGATCCTGAGATCATTAAGATATCTCTCAGCGAACACAGGATTATACTCACACGTGATAAAGGACTACTGAAAAACGGGAAAGTGACACATGGTTACTGGGTAAGGTCAGTGAAACCTGAGATTCAGTTAAAGGAGGTCTTAATAAGGTTTGATCTGAAGAGGTATTTAAGACCTTTCACCCGTTGCCTGGAATGTAACGGCTTGTTGACTGATGTAGCCAAAGAAGAAATCCTTGAACAACTTCAGCCTAAAACAAAAGAATACTATTCTGAGTTCAGGAAATGTCCCCTCTGCGGCAATATCTACTGGGAAGGCTCACATTTCGAAAAAATGAAAATCTATATCGATAACCTCATAAGTGAGCTTAAATAGTAAAACTAACACTGAACCGTGCGCCGTGCGCCGTCTTATACTTCTATTACCAGGATCGTATCAATTTCATCAACTGATTCTGCAGGGACGGTAATTGTTATTCCGAACGCGTCCTGCTTAAATTTCAGTTTAGCGCCTGAAGAAAACAGAGTAATACTCTTCACTTTCTTCCCGAAATCGGGGATAAGGAGGTTATTGTCCTCCAGGCTCATGATGTGGACAAATATCTTATTCTTCTTCTGAGTTGTCACGCCCCATGCTCTTGGAGTTACCGGTCCTCCGCGGGTTCCATAGATAGTCTCCCCATTTTTCTCCATCCATTTACCCATTTCCTGAAGTGTGGAAATAAACTCAGGCTGGATTTTACCGTTCGGCATCGGACCAACGTTGAGCAGGAAATTCGAGTTATGTCCAGCTGCTTTTACAAGGTACTGTATAAGGTTCTTTGCTGATTTGTAGTTATTATCCTGCAGGTTAAATCCCCACGAGTTATTCATCGTCTCGCAAGTTTCCAGGGGAAGGGCTCCGACTGTCTGCTCCTGGTTGAAGCCGGTCGTTTTCTGTCCCGGAAGATCTTTCTCAAACATCTGGAAATCCTCACCCGGGAACGGAGCCAGGTGATGATTACTGCCTATAAGACAGGCGGGTTGTAAGCTGTGTATCAGGCTGTAAGTCTTATCTAGACGCCAGTCAGCATTTTTCTTATCCCAAAATCCGTCAAACCAGATACCTCCGATTTCACCATAATTGGTGAGCAGTTCAGTCAGCTGGCCATCCATGAAATCAAGATATTTGTACCAGTCGCCATTTTCAGGACGTCCTGCTGTAAGACCGGTGCCGCCGCGCGGGTAATAGTTATCCTGGTTCCAGTCGAGCTGAGAGTGATAGAAGAAGAGTTTGATTCCCTCTTTCCTGCACTCATCAGCGAGCATTTTCAGAACATCCTTTTTGTAAGGTGTGCGGTCAACAATATCCCAGTCGGTGATCCTGGAATCGAACATTGCAAATCCGTCGTGGTGCTTGCTGGTAATCGTTATATATTTCATTCCGGCTGCCTTAGCCATTGCCACCCACTCTTTTGGGTTATAGTCAACAGGGTTGAAGAAAGCAGGAAGCTTCTGATATGTCTGTTTATCTATCCTCTGATTATTCATTACCCATTCCCCGTCTCCCAGAACGCTGTAAACTCCCCAGTGAATAAACAGTCCGAATTTTGCATCCTGGAACCATTCGCGGGATTTAAGATTTTCAGGAGTTGGCATATATGTAGTCTGCCCATTAACGGTTACTGCTGTGAGTAACGCCAGTGAAAGAAAGATTTTATGTGACATGGTCGTTATGGATTGGTTAATTGTAAATATAAAGAAAAGAAAAAAATAACCGCAAAGGTCGCAAAGGATTAACACAAAGTTCGCAAAGTATTAACGTTATTCCTCTTTGCGTTCTTTGCACCTTCTTTGTTTGCTTTGCGGTTAAATGTTTCAATTATTCAAGAGAACCGACTTCTTTTTCTACTTCATTAAGTATCTCACATGACCTGACGAGTTCTCTCATTATTGTATGATCAGGATAGAGAGGTCTGTCAATATCAAGGAATTTGACATGTTTGCGGATCACATCCTTGGCTTTCTGCACTCCTTTGCCGAATTTGTACTCTTCCTTCCTGAAATCGAGCGCCTGGGCTGCAGCCATAAGTTCGATGCCCAGCACTCCATATGCTGCTTCAAGTATCTGGTTATTTTTTATCGCTGTATTCATTCCCATCGAAACAAAATCTTCCTGGTCGGCAGCAGCAGGAATTGACTGTATTGAAGCCGGAGCAGAGAGAATCCTTTGTTCAACTATCAGCATATCAGCAGTATACTGGCTGAGCATCATACCGGAAAACATACCTGCACCCTTTGTAAGGAAATCCGGTAATCCCACGCTTAGAGCTTTATTATTAAGTCTGTTCATCCTTCTTTCCGACATAACGCTTACCATTGTAATAGTTGCGCCGGCCATATCCATTGGAACGCACACAGGAGATCCCTGGAAGTTGGCTCCTGACAGCGTAAGGTTCTTTTCCGGGAAGAATATAGGATTATCTCCGACGCCGTTGAGTTCAATTTCCACCTGGCTGCGGGCATAAGCAAGCATATCATGAGCAGATCCTATTACCTGTGGTGTTGATCTCATTGAGTATGCATCCTGAACTTTTGATTTAACTTTCCCCTCTTTCAGATCACCTCCCGTAATGCATTTATTGATTGCATTGGCACTCCTGATGGCCCCTTTAAAACCTCTTACTTCATGAAGAAGGGGAGTGTAAGGTTTCATATTTGCCTTAAGGGCTTCGAGTGTCATTGATGCTGCTATCTCAGCCTGTTTCAGCCAGTTGTTGGCATCAACCAGCCAGATAGCGCTCATAGCGGTAAGTACATTTGATCCGTTAATAGCAGCCAGCCCGTCGCGTGCATGCAATCCCGGGATCTGAATACCAGCCTTATCCATTGCAGCTTTTCCTTCCAGAAGCTCACCATTATAATATGCCTTTCCTTCACCCATAAGAAGAAGGGCAATCTGTGACATTGGCGCCAGGTCGCCTGAAGCGCCAACAGATCCTTTCTGGCACACAAAAGGGGTGACTCCCTTGTTCAGCATCTCAACAAATGTCTCGGTAATTTCAAGACGGCTTCCCGAGTTGCCATGGGCATGAACATTAATCCTTCCCAGCATTGCGCCCCTGACCGTTTCTATTGAAGCAGGTTCGCCTATGCCGGCAGCATGATTATATACGAGATATTTCTGAAAATCCTTTATCTGGTCATCATTCAGAACAATCTCTGAAAATTCCCCTATACCCGTATTCACCCCATACATAATTTCATGTGCCACGATCTTTTTCTCGAGCATAGCACGACACTCATTTATTCTTTTGCGGGCATCCGGATGAAGCTCAACTTTCTGGCCATAGCGGGCAACATTGACAACATCATAAATTGTCAGCTTTGAACCGGTTATTATTAATTTTTCCATGATTTCGATTATATTATTGATTTAAATTCACTGTTGATAATAAGATCCCAATCTGATCAGATCGGATTAAAATAAATAAAAAGGGAAAAGGATTTTCCTCAGTTGTTCAACAGAGTCCGGAGCGGTTGATCTTGATCTTATATTCCAGTAACCAGCTTGAATTCATATTTGATGTAAGTATTCAAAAGTACGATTATTTCCGGTATGATGCAAGATTATGGTTCAAGGTGCATAAAGAAAATATTCCATCACCGGGAGTATTCAAAAAATAGAGTAATTTTATTTAAGAATGTTCGATACCATATTAGCATGAAAATCATCCCCGTAACCTCTCCTGCCGGACTCAGGAGATTTATTGAGCTGCCATACAGGTTATATAGAAATGATAAAGTATGGGTGCCGCCACTGCTGAGTGAAGTGCGTGGTCAATTCGATAAGAAACTTAATCCCACTCTTGAACATTGCCAATATGTTCTTTTACTCCTGGAGCATGACAATCAGATTATCGGGCGCATCTCTGCATTCATCGACACGATGGCTCTTGAAACATGGAAAGAGCCGATCGGACTTTTCGGTTACTATGAGTGTATCAATGATAAAACAGCTTCTGGAATGCTTCTGGATACTGCTTCCTCCTGGTTAAAGGGAAAGGGTATGAAATTTATGCGTGGTCCATGGAGTTTTGTATCACAGGAATGGGGACTGGTGGTGGAAGGATTTACTCCATCGCCCACTGTCATGGCCCCATATAATCCTGAGTATTATATTGACCATATTACTTCTTATAATCTGCAGAAAATAAAGGATTTGCTTGTTTATTATATCTCAGTAAATGAAGGATATGTTATTCCAGAAAGGATAATGACACTAACTGATGATGTCAGAAAGCGGTATGATATCCATACACGGCAGGTTAACATGAAAGATTATGATAATGAAGTCGCTAAGATAATTGAACTTTCTAACAGGAGTTTAATCGATAACTGGGGTTTTACTTCTGTGACAAAGGAAGAAGCTGAAGCTATTGCCCGTGATCTGAAGCAGATAATCCAGCCAAAAGGGGTGATCTTTGCCGAAGATAAACATGGGAATCCCGTCGGATTTGCTATAACCATCCCTGATATTAACACTATTATTAAAGATCTTGATGGACACCTTTTCCCATTTGGATGGATGAAGCTGTTATTTGGAATACCCAGATTAAAAAGGTATCGGATGTTTGCACTGGGAGTACTCCCGGAGTACCAGGGTAAAGGCATCGACAGTCTGTTGTACCGTGCTTTATGTGAGTCTCTTTATACACCGGATACATGGCTTGAGATAAACTATGTACTTGAAGATAATGCTCCGATGAACAATGCCATTAACAAGCTCAATGCCAAATTATTACGCAGGTACAGGATCTATCAGAAGAATATATAACTCATTGATCAATAAGAACCGATAAATAATAAATATATGAAAAGGCAGAAATACTCTTTGATAGTTCTTTTAATAATAATGAACTTATCTGTATATGCACAACCTGGTGATAAAGCAATTCTAGCAAAAGGAATGAATTTCATAGAAACGCAGATTTATTCTGCAGAAGATGATGCGAAAATCCTGGAATTGTACAAAAATCTGCGTGTAGCTGATGTATCCGATGGTCTGGATATTGTTGGTCTGCCAGGTACCGGTCTGGTCAGCCCTGAAATCCATGCCTGCTGGGTTGATCTGAAGGATTTTAAGCATGTCTTCAGAGGTATCGCAATAACAGTTCGTTATGTCCCGACACAAAGACCTGCACTGCCTGCACCGGGAGAGGACTTCTCAAAGTGGGAAAGCAATTTCTACAACACGATATCCACAGAGGCATTTACTCCACTGATCAGACCAGGAACAGCGATTGTCATTGATGATGTTGAGGATATGGATATCGGATCCATAGGTTCAAATAATATACTTAACTGGTACAGGATGGGAGCGGTTGGAGTCGTCACTGATGCAGGAGCCAGGGATACCGATGAGATTGGCCTTGAGGGGGTTCCTCTTTACCTGCGAAAGAAAGGCAGAGGCATACGTCCGGGAAGAAATGAAATTGAATCGGTAAACCGTCCTGTTTCAATAGGGGGAGTACTGGTCTGCCCGGGTGATGTCGTTGTAGCCGACGGAGATGGAGTAGTTATTGTCCCCCGCGCAGTAGCAGAACAGGTTGCAAAATATGCAAGCGGGATACTCACAAACGATAAAGCCGGAAGAAAAGGATTATACGAAAGCCTTGGAAGGGAACTGGATAAGACAGTAAAATAATCACACGATTACAAAATTGCATGATTGCATGATTGCACGATTATTTACTGAACACGGTCCTCTTTAAAGTATCCCTGAACTCCTCACTGAAGGAGTAGCCTGAGAAGAACGCCATCCCCCTGGCCCCGGCATTTCTTACAATTTTTATTTCGTTCACCAGCAGCTCTTTGGTGATCTTATTCTCCGCTGTTACAATACCTATACCAGGACAGACAGTACAGTCAGAACCAACAGCATCAATTATGGCGTTCAGGTACTTGCTTAAAAGTACAGTATCATTTGTATAAAGCATCGGGCAAAGAATATCAACCAGACCTTCTTCAGCCCACCGGGTCCAGTCCTGGCCAATGAGTATCCGTGAGGTCTCAATGTCCGGGAATGCATCAACCCCAAGGAGCAGATCCTTTCCTGTCTTATCAAGAAGCTTGCGTATTTCACTGACAAGCAAGGTGATCTGATCGGTATTCCATTGGATCCATTCGCACCAGTAGAGGTTGCCGCAATCGGGACTTATCTCAAGAGGGGAGACGCCAGATTCTTTTTTAAAGGCTGCAATTGTAATGCTGTCGTAACTGTACTTCTGATCAATCGGGAATCGGGTATAATCAAGGTGAATTCCGTCAATATCATATTTAAGAGCGTCTGATATTTTTCTGAGCCAGTAAGCCCTCACAGCAGGCAGGGTAAGGTTCAGGTTAGGCATCACTGTACTGTCGATATTTCTAATGAGCCATTCGGGGTGCTCTTTTATCTCTCCTTCAATCCGTACATCATACCCTGGGTAGAATATAGGGTGGATTTTAATACCTCGTTTATGGCCTTCATTAATAAGCACCTGCAGGTAATCCCACTCAAAACCGTTTTGTGTTCTTAGTGTATTGTAACAGAACAGGTTATTGATGCCTGTTTCCTTATAAGATTCAAAAAGATCAGACATCTGTATCAGGGCAGTATCATGGTCCTTGTTAAAAAGACCCGGATGAAGCCATACTGCTCTTATCTCTTCAACTGAAGTCTTTGTTGAATTACAACCTGAAAAGAAACAGTTTATGAGTATTGAAATGAATATGATTGCTGTACAAAGATTTTTTTTCATGATCAGGGATTTAGGTAACTTTGAATACTAAAGTTATAAAAGAATAGAAAAATAATCACTTCTAATAATGTAATCATGACAAAGCTGAAATTGTTTTGTTTGATTTTTTGTCTGTCTCTGCTTAACGGTGCCTGCGGGCAGAAAAAGTTAACTCCGGAAGGTGCATTTT
>JAPLDX010000036.1 GCA_026391215.1 Bacteroidia bacterium | reverse complement strand
CATTATTGTCATTCCATGTATATAAGACTTCAGCATTCATATTTCCCGGATACCCTTCTTCCATATCGGGGCTGTTATAAGTGAATTTCACTGCAGGATAATCTGCTTTTTCCTGCACTTCTGCATTCCATATTACGCTGTGCCACCCTCCCGGGCCTCCATGAAGGGTATTGGTCCCATTATTAAGCGTCAGGGAATATTCTGTTCCATCGAGGCTGAATTTTCCTTTTGCTATCCTGTTGGCATACCGGCCAACAACAGAGCCAAAAAATGGATCACCTTTCACCATCTCTTCAAATGTGTCAAATCCGAGAGTGACATTTTCCTTTTCCCCGGTCCTGTCAGGAACTTCAATCCAGGTTATCCTGGCTCCAAAGTTTGACAGTTTAATGACATTGCCATTCTTATTAGTCAGAGTAAAGAGAAATACTTCTTTCCCGTTTTGCACACCGTAATTCTCTTTCTGCACCATTACCTTCTTCCCGGATGACTGATTGCAGGCATTAAAGACAAGTGAAAATGCAACCAGGATCAGCGAAAAATATAAAGTCTTTTTCATTTCAGGTTATGTTAATATAGTTACTTAATCAATTCCATTTTGTTCTGAACTGCCCTGCAGGCAAGCCTGCGCTGTTAAAGAGAGAAGCTTCTGCCCCGTTGCGCCAGCAATATCTTACCGAGACAGGCTCGGGTACCAGAGGAGAATAGACCACTACTTCGTTATTTACGATACCTGCACTGGCCATGACATATTTCCCATCCTTTCCGGCAATTTCAAATTCTTTAAGGCGCCCGTTCCTTGAAACAAGACCATCTTCAATATTTTCAAACTGCAGTTTTATTGTACTTCCGTCGACTGACATTGATTTATAGACCGGGCCCACACAGGATGTTTTTATTCCATAATCATTATTCAGGGCAAGAGCTGCGAGCCTTTCACCAACCTCTTTTTTATACGGAGGGTGAATGTTCATAACAGTTGCAATGTCGAGTGTTACAGCCATCCCGGTGCCGGGAAGCTGAAGAGCTTTTTCCTGAGCTTCACGAAGATATGCAGATTCTGTTGAGTCAACATTTGCATAAACATAGGGCGCAATCTGAACAAAATAGAAAGGGAAATCTTTTATCCCCCAGGCATCCCTCCAGTTTTGTATCATCAACGGAAATATCTTCGCATACTGATCTGCCCTTCCGACATTTGACTCTCCCTGGTACCAGATGGCACCTTTTATCGGGTAAGTGACAACAGGATTGACCATTGCGTTAAAAAGAGCAGATGGAGTGTATGCATTAATTGATACTGGTCTTTTTTGAGTATAAAATTCATTCTTTAACAGATCAAGAATATAGAACTTATTGCCAACCAGTTCTGCAGCAGGCTGATATTTCCATTCTCCTTCTATGCTGACCGGAGCCTGTTTTCTGTCTTTCATATTAATTTTCATTGATCCCGGAAACCCCCAGATACCGCCACTACCCTGGTTATCCACTACTCTTACTGCAACAGTGTTCATGCCTTCTCTGACTAGTTCGCCGGGAATATCATAATTTCTATCCACCTGCCAGTAACCTGATTCTTCGGTTGATCCGACAAGATTACCATTAAAATAGGTACGATCCATATCATCAATAGGCCCTAATGACAGAACCAGCTCTCTGCCTTTAAAATTCGCAGGTATTTCAACTTTCCTGCGGAACCAGATTGCTCCATCAAACTCACCTATGGCACTTTCAAATTTCGCCGGAAGATTCATTGCCGGCCATGAGCTATCATTAAATTCAACTGACGGAACATTTTCATCATTGAAGCTCAGATTCTTCCACTGATCATTGCCGGATGGTTCTGTTATCAGCTGCTTATGTCCATCAAGCCAGGCCTGGTACTGAGTCAGAAGAGGCACAGATTCTTTTATTGAATTTATTTCATTGAGAAATTCACCTGCATTCTCAAGAACTGGTGATGATATCCATGATTCAGCAGGTGTTCCTCCCCATGCTGATTCAATTAATCCTATTGGTATATGCAGCTCATCATACAGCTTCTTGCCGAAGAAGAAAGCAGTTGCACTGAACTGTCCGATAGTTGACGGATCGCATATTTCCCAACGGCCGGTACAATCTTCCAGCGGTTCGCCCGATATTTTTCTCTGCACATTGAAAAGGCGGATCTCCGGCAGTTTCGCTGAGTTAATTGTTGATGTTGAATGCATTACAGTGTCAACAGGAGGCCACCCAGCCATCGGCATTTCCATATTAGACTGCCCCGAACAGAACCAGATGTCACCTGAAAGAATGTTATAAATTATAATGCTTGTGTCCTTGCAGGAAATGGTCATTGTATAAGGTCCTCCGGCCGATGGGGCAGGCAGGGAGACAGACCATTTTCCATCTTTCCCGGCTTTAGCCTGAGCTTTCGCATCCCAGCTTGCAACAACATCTATTTTATGACCCGGATTTGCTTTTCCCCAGATCTTTGAATCAGTTTTTTGCTGAAGAATCATATTATCGCCTATCAGCGATGGCAATTCCAGCCTGGAACGAGTCTTCTGGCAACCTAAAAGGGTCAATGCCAGGATAATTAAAATACCTGCTTTTCTCATTTAATTTTTCGTTTTGAAAGTATAATTATTAATTGTTATTTTTCGAAACAACTACCTGTTTTCCATTATAAGTTACGACAGCATGAGGTCTGGCTTCAGGATCAAAAGCAAAAGGTTTGTCCCTGGTCACCCAGATAATTCTGAAAGCCCTTGAATCAAGCATTCCTTTATATTCTCCCTGCCTGTCTCCTATAGTAAGTTCTCCTTTACTGTTGCTGAAGCTAAATTTAATCGTGGTGCATGCTCCCTGTTCATAATTGTAATTGGTCCCTTCATCTTCATAAAGTGTAAATGCACAATCCCTGCCTGAATATATGTACAGTGTCAGCGGATCAGCCGGTTTTTCGTCAGTAAACTGGATTTCAGGACCCACAGGAATTATTGAGCCTTCCTTAACGAACAACGGCATTCTCTCATAAGGTGCATCCGCATTAAGTCGCTGACCTCCTGTGAAATATTTTCCGGTATAAAGATCGTACCATCCGCAGGATGAAGGCAAATAAACTTCGCGGGAGCGTGCTTTGTACTTGTAAACGGGAGCAACAAGTATTGAAGGTCCAAACATATACTGATCACCGATGCTCTCTACATTTTTGTCGCTTCCAAAATCCATGACCATTGCCCGCATTATGGTATAGTCGTTGAAATAAGTCAACCCTGCAAGTGAGTAAGTATAAGGCATCAGATAATACCTCAGCTTGTCATAATAAACCATGCTTTTATATGCAGGATGTCCTTCAGGCGATAGGTTATATACTTCCCTGAGAGGGTATTGTCCATGGCTCCGGAACAACGGACAAAATGCGCCGAACTGGTACCAGCGGGTATTAAGCTCCCTCCATTCCTCGAGGTCTTCAGATCCTTCCCTGGCCGAGGCATATCTTCCCTCAACACAGAAACCGCCGATATCAAACGTCCAGTATGGGATCCCAGACATAGCATAATTCAGTCCGGCCGGTATCTGTGCTTTCATGTCTTCCCATCGTGTACCTATATCTCCGCTCCATGTTGCGGTTGAATATCTCTGCAGTCCGGCAAAACCTGAACGTGTCAGAAGGAAAACACGCTTATTGGGATCAACTGAACGCTGACCGTTATATATTGCCATGGCATTTACCAGGGCATATGTGTTGAAGTATTTTGCAGAAGGTCCAATCGCGGTCGGTGTTGAAAGTTTTTTCCGGTATTCAATGCTGGCATTTGACAGGATATCAGGTTCTGAAGCGTCCATCCACCATGCGTCAAATCCTTTTGTATAAATATGCTCCTTCATCTGGTTCCAGAAAAGCTCCCGTGCCCCCGGACTGTAAGCATCATAGAATGAACCTATGTAACCCTTTCCTATCCAGTCTCTTACGCTATCATTTACAGCCTGACGGTACATCCATCCCTTTTTATCAAACTCCTTAAAATGTTCTGTTGTATAATAGAACTTCGGCCACACTGAGATCATAATCCTGGCATTAAGATTATGAACCTCATTAACCATTCCTTCGGGATCGGGGAAAAACTTAGGATCGAATTCATGTGAGCCCCAGGAATCAACTGGCCAGTATGACCAGTCAAGGACAATATTATCGATGGGAATATTCCGTCTACGGTACTCCTTCACTACATCCAGAAGTTCCTTCTGTGACCTATAGCGTTCACGGCTCTGCCAGTAACCCATGGCCCATTTTGGCATAATCGGAGCTTTTCCTGTTATCGACCTGTAACCGCTGATCACTTCATCAATACTTTCGCCTTTTATGAAGTAGTAATCAATCTGGTCTCCCATTTCGGAGAAAAGCGATAATGAACCCTGTTCTTCAGGGGACCTGGGGCTCAGGGCTTTGAGTCCAAGATAAGATACACCCCCGTCAGGCTGCCATTCAATATGTATTGAGTACTTCTTTCCTCCCTCCATTTCCTTCCTGAATTTGTATGTATTCGGATTCCAGGCTGTGCGCCATCTTTCGCGGACAACAGGTTCATTGTCGATAAATACCCTGGTATATCCTGCATAGTAAAGCTTAAAATGATAAAGCCCTGTTTCCTCTGGCTCAATTTGGCCGGTCCATGAGATTGTCGACCTGTAAAAAGGAAAACTCCCGGGAAAGTTCTTTATTGTTGCAAGAGTTTCATAATCTATTTTTGATTCTTTACGCCTTACAAAGATTTTGTTTGTATCTGAATTGATATAATAAGTTGCTGTCAGTCCTCCCTTTTCCCCATTTTCATCATACAGTCTAAAGATATCGATCTGGGAATAATCCCGGGGATCGCCGAATTTTGTCAGAGAATAATTATCCCACAGGATGCCGTAATTCCTGTTTGAGACCACGAATGGGACTGAGACTTTGGTATTGTACTGGAAAAGACTTTCATTAAGCCCTTTGTAGTTAAATTCATCAGACTGATGCTGACCGAGTCCGTAAAATGCCTCATCACCAGGCGATTCAAATACCTGGTGCAATGAATAACCGTCTGTTCCCTCCACGGAATAAGGCTTAAAACTTCTTCCTCCGTCTTGAGGCTCCTTAAGAATTGTTTTATAATTCCTGTCATAAAATATTATCTGTCCTGATTCAAGAGAGACTCTGGCTCTGATCTCAGATGTGGATAAGGTCACGCTGTCTTTGTCACCGGCAACCTCAAAAGCGGGTGCCGGCATCCCGGTATTTTCTGCAATTATGAGGCTTTTCTCTGAAGAGAATCCGGATTCCGGTGAGGCAATTACATGTATTATGCGGTCGCTGACAACCTCCAGTTTTAATCTCCTCGTATCCTGACCGGCTTTCCCCTTAAGGTTAACCGTTAATCCTGCGGGTGTTTTTTCCCAGGCCTGTGAAGAACACGCTGTAAAAAACAGTGCAAGTACGGTAAGTAAAAGTAGCTTTCTCATTTTACCGGTAAAATTATTTATTAAAGAGCCTAAAATTCCAGAACAAGTTCCCCCTCTATTTCAGTCAGCAAATCGTTCCTGCAGACGTCAGCTTCAATAAAAACTGACGGAACTGAAGGAAAATGTTCATTGCAGATTGCCTTAACCGCGATGAAATCTTTCTGGGATTTTATATAAACCCGAAGCAAATTATATTTCACCGAATACTGGATATCTTCCCCTATGACCTGGCTTATCCTCCCGGCATCTGCAAGCTTTTTAATATTCTCGATGGTCACAATGGTTTGTTCATTTATATTATTCTTTCCTATTGTAACCTGTCCAATAATTGAAGCTGTCCCTGAAATAAAAAGCGCTCCGCTCTTTTCAAATGATATAATGAGAGCCCGTTCGAACTGGGGAGGCTGTTTCTTTTCTTTGCCCGAATTCTTAATTCCCTTCAGAACCTTCTGCCCGTATTCATATGCATTTACCTGGTTTGGATTACTCAGACCCTTTATCCGGACTGATTCATCAGGTTTAACTGCACAGAAATCAATAATTACGCTGTCTAATTTCATCCCGATGCCCGTTGCAGCCGGATAACCGATAACTGTTCTGTACCGGTTGTAATACTCACTTCTGACCTCATTAAAAACCTGGTAGTTTTGAAATCCTCCCCTGATAGTAAGGATATTTCCTATATAGTTCCATTGTCTTATAATGTGGTTCAGCGACATATCTTCTTGCGCCAGAACAGCAACTGACTGGTTAAAAGCAGCTTCTGCGGCTTTTCTCGTATCATCCGAGTAAAAATCGCTGCCAAGACCTGCGCCCCATACCTCTTTTCCCCATTTATTGTTAGTTACGACATAAGGGATTGAATCAAAGAATTTTGTGGTTACATCAGATGGACAGGAAATAATAAAAAGTGCCTCGACTGCTATTTTCCATGGCTTTTGAGGAGGATGAACAGTAACACTTATTGCAGGTGCCTGGTCATCAAATGTATCAATTACAGATCTTAGTATTTCATCCCTGGTCCTGTGGTGGGCAGCGCTATCGGTAAGCGAAGTGAAGATATTCAGCTTAAGAGGCCTGTTCCCGGCCAGCCATGTTTCCTTTATCTGGCCAAGGCATTGGGTCCATTCTTCGTAAATTGTTCCCTCAACCGATGGCTTATAAATAGAATATTTCTTCATCATTTGAAAACATCCTGTGACATCAAAAATAGTATTTTTAACGGTTTCCTTTCGGATTCCACCATAGATTACCCAGGAATGAGCTTCCTGAATTCTTTCCTGAGAAAAAGCTGCTGTCACAGATGAAGATATTTCTGAAGAATCTGAAGTTCTCATGGGCGGAAGCATTTTCATAACTAATTACAGGTGCTGATGAGCTGTAAATCAAATTATTATAAATCCTGCAATCAGTCAGCTGGCTGCTTTCATCCGACCCGTTCCAGATAAATATGCTGCCTGCTCCTTCTGTAGTCGAGGCATCATTATAGCTTACGCAATACCTTATAATATTATCTGACCAGTCGGATGCACCCGGATACTGGAATAAACCGTATCCTGCACCCTGGTTCTCAAAAGAGAGGCAAAACTGGATTATTGAATTCGTGACTCCTCCGTCAAGGTCAAAGCCTCCTCCGTCCTTTGCGCCTTCTGAAGTTTTATTCCTGTAACTTATGCAATACTGAATTATTACATGATTGCTCTGCCATGCCCAAATACCCACAGGTCCGTTGCCAAGCCTCGGCATATCCCAGCCGTTATTAGTCGCCGTGCAATGATCTATAACTACACTGTCAGACACGCCCACCAGAATACCGTTCCCGCTGTGATTGTCAAGGATAGTCGGATCTCCGGCGTTATTCTCAGCCTTGCAATACTTTATCAAAATATTCCCTGAGCGCCTCAGGCCTGATCCCATGACGTTGATACCGCAGAAGCCATTATCCAATGCATATACCTTCTTTACACGGATATCCCTGCAGTCATACAGATCGAGTCCCGATTTCTGAAAACCCTCTGCCCTTATATTTTCAACCGTGCAGCCGACTGAACTAACAAGTGCAAGACCATTGGTTAAATTGCCACTCTTTCTCCCGTTTCCTTTAATATCAATGTTGCTAACCTTTATGTTCCTGCAGTTTTCAATCCTGATCGCTTCTCCGTTTCCTCCATTAATAATAGCTCTTTCTTCTCCTGTGGAACTGACATAAACAAGATCTTTATCATTGCCTCGTCCGTCTTTAATGATCAGAGTTCCTTCATAGATTTGTCCTCCTGAAAAATATACACTGGATGTTTTACCCAGGAGAAGCTCATTCATCCTTGTAATTGTCTTAACCGGATTTTTAGCATCTCCGCTGTTATTATCATCGCCTCTTCGTGCATCAATAAAGTACCCGGCAGGCGGATTCAGATTCCTTTCGGACTTGCAGGAAAAAGCTGATAACAAAACGATCAGGAAAATGATTGCTGGGATATTTTTCATCTCTTGTTATCAGGTTCATTATTAAGCGGATGTGTGCTTTCAGTTTTAAAAGGGAGCCAGACCATCATCTGTCCTGGTCCGCGATTGTTCCATAAAGCGTATGGGATCAGTGTCACAGGCTCCGAAGGCATCTTTTCGATCTCCCCATTCAACATCTTCTTTGTCTGAAAGCCTTGTGTCCTTATAACCTGAGCACCATCAAGAAGGGAGGGCACAAACTCTGTTGTAAGTGGAGACTCTCTGTCAATTACAATATTCCTTACATTACCGGTGTTGTTATCCGGCCATTCGGCGCAGTAAATGACAGGACCACGCTGGATAGCCATTTTGCCTATATCCTCTTTGACCCGTTCATCTGCAATAACTCTGCGTACAGGCATTGGAAGATCTATTGTGATCCGGTCTCCCTTCTTCCATTTCCGTTCAATTTCAGCATACCCGTTTTCAAATTCAGGTTTTATTACTTTTCCGTTCAGGGAGATGGTATAAGTTTCTGCATTCTGATCATCAAACCTGTAGAGGTTTCCGGGCATCGCCTCGTTAAGCGCCCATCCGGGGATACGTATCTTCAGTGAGAATCTTTTATCTATATCAGGGAATACTGTGATTTCAGCTTTCCCATCCCATGGGAAATTTGCCTCCTGTGATATCCTTACCCTGTTTTTGCCAATAGTTATGTCAGCATCATTGGAAATGAAAAGGTTGACATAAAGATCTTCATCTGTAACTGCATAGATATATCCCGGGATGGCTGGTACGAATCTGGCAATATTTGACGGGCAGCATGCGCATCCAAACCAAGCGCTTCGTTCATGCTGGCCATTTGATTCAAGAGGA
Source organism: Bacteroidia bacterium (assembly GCA_026391215.1). Taxonomy (GTDB): domain Bacteria; phylum Bacteroidota; class Bacteroidia; order Bacteroidales; family VadinHA17; genus LD21. Next base: position 6,505 of record JAPLDX010000036.1, on the reverse strand, counting down.
TTGGGATAGAAGAACCTGTCAGCTGACAAAGAGACTCCCGACAGCATTGAATTATACAATGTTTTTTCAAGAATGTCGATATATTTGCTTTCCCCATGCAACAGGAAAAGCCTGTGGTTGGTAAAAATATCACCAATTGATGCGCAGGTTTCACAGTAGGCTGACATATTTGGAAGCACATAAGGCTCTGCAAAACCCTCATTTCCTCCTGTGGCGCCTATGCCACCTGTAATATACATCTTGCGGAATACAATATCCTCCCATATCCTGGTGATAGCATTCAGGTATGCTTTATCCTTTTCTATAGCTGCAATGTCGGCCATTCCAGAGTACATATAAGTGGCTCTTACTGAATGACCTACTGCTTCAGTCTGATCAACAGGCTTTATACGGGCCTGGTTGTATGAGTCTCCTTTGGGTCCCCGGATATCGAGAAAGAATTTTGCCAGGTCAAGGTATTTCCTGTCACCTGTCGTCCTGTAGAGCTTCACAAGGCCCATTTCAATGACCTGGTGTCCGGGATATACTTTAATCCTATCCCAACCGAAATCCTTGTTGACAAGATCTGCTGATTTAAGCGCTATATCGAGGAGCGTTCTTTTTCCTGTCGCCTGGTAATGGGCAACCGCAGCTTCGTAAAGATGTCCAAGGTTATAAAGCTCATGGCTGAGTATAAAGTCAAGCTCCCATCTGTTCGGGCTTGCCCATTCATGAAGTCCCTTGCCTCCATGCATTTCTGCTATTGTCCGGTTCGTGTAAAGATAGCCGTCATCCTCCTGAGCCAGACCGATCTTATATATAAGAGTGTCAAGATATGCATCAAGTTCAGGATCAGGAAATGTCTGTAGTGAATAGGCAGCGCCTTCAATTATTTTATATACATCGGAATCATCAAAGGGATATATTGTCAGAAATCTTCCTGTATCAAGCCCTCCGGCAATTTCAAAGTTCTTTACCCTGCCTGTAGATTCACAGTATGAAAATGCAATAGGGATGGTTACTGATGCATTCTTTTTTATACGCGGAGCCCAGAAATTATCAGTAAGCTTAACTGAAGTAAATGGAACGGGCTGAATGGGATAATCGCCGGAAGAGATGGATTTTGAGCATCCTGAATAAACAAGGGTTCCTGATAAAATCAATATTAAGAGACTGTGCGATTTTTTCATAACAATACTTTTGGTTTTCTGTCTCACCTCCTCCTGTCCCCCTCTCTTTTGTTTGTTTGCCTCACCCCTTCCTGTCCCCCTCTCCCGGTGAGAGAGGGGGAAGCTGATTCTTTTATGTTCTTAAGCCCCTCCCTCCCGGGGGAGGGGTTTGGGGAGAGGCCCCTTCACCTGGAGGAGGATTTAGGGGGAGAGGTTATTTTATTAACTCAAGTACTACCACAGATTTTGGTGGCATTGTAACGGTCAATACTCCTTCTTTCATTTTAAATCCGTTGAATACTGATGGTTTAACTGCATCGGGTTTTTCAAAGCTGTTAAATGAGGCCATTTCATTTGCTGTAAGGACTTCACCTGTGACGCTCTTGTAACTTTCCCCTATTACCGGGCAAGTCAGGGTAATCTCTTTATTCGGGTTCAGATTTGCAAGTGAAATATGGATTTTACCTTCCTTGTCAACAGAAGCAGAGGCTGATATTGCCGGGATTGCCCTTTCTCCGACAACATAATCCTCGCAACGGAGGTCGATGTTAAGAAGCTGTGCTTCCTGATGAACCCTGAACATCCTGAAGACATGGTAAGTAGGAGTAAGCACCATTTTGTCTTCCTTCGTAAGTATCACTGACTGAAGCACATTCACTACCTGAGCCAGGTTTGCCACTTTTACTCTGTCGGCATGGTGATTGAAAATATTAAGGTGAATGGCTGCAGTTATCGCATCCCTGAGAGTGTTCTGCTGGTACAGGAAACCCGGATTTGTTCCTGGTTCAACCTGGAACCAGTTGCCCCATTCATCAATCACCAGTCCCTTTGTATTTCCCGGATCATACCTGTCCATAATGGCTGTATGACCTTTAATGATAGCGTCCATCTGATAATTGAGCCTGAATGTTTCAAACCAGTCATTTTCAGTAAAATTTGTAGCACTGCCTTTACTCCCCCATCCGCCCGGAACTGAATAATAATGCAGGGAGAGTCCCTGGAACATACCACGGTTTTTTGGTTCTTTCATCAGTGTCTCTGTCCATTGGTAATCAAAGTCGCTTGCGCCACAGGCTACGCGGTACAGATGATTCCCTGAAAAATCTTTAAGATAGGTAGAGAATTGTCTCATCACATCCCCGTAAAATTCCGGCGTCATATTACCGCCGCAACCCCAGTTCTCATTGCCAATGGCAAAGAACTTTACTTTCCATGGCTCATCACGGCCATTCTCTTTTCTCAGTTTTGTCATTGGGCTTTCAGAGTCCGAAGTCATATATTCAACCCATTCAGCCATTTCCTGGACTGTTCCTGAACCAACGTTACCATTAATATATGCGTCACAGCCCAGAAGCTCCGAAAGCTTCATGAATTCATGAGTTCCAAATGAATTATCCTCTGTCACACCTCCCCAATGCGTATTTATTATAGAAGCCCTTTTCTCCTGAGGCCCGATCCCGTCTTTCCAGTGATACGTATCGGCAAAGCAGCCGCCCGGCCACCGCAGATTAGGGATCTTAATCTCGCGAAGAGCAAATAGAACATCATTCCTTATTCCGAAAGTGTTTGGGATCTTCGAATCCGTTCCAACCCATATCCCGCCATAAATGCAGGCACCGAGATGCTCAGAGAAATGGCCGTAGATATCTTTGCTGATAACAGGCCCTGTGTGATTTGCAACTATTACAAGTTGGTTTATAGCTCCAGTATTTTCTTTTTGAGCATTTATAGTGAAGGATGCACTAAAAAGAATAGTAAAAAAAACGAGCAATAACTTCTTCATTGTTTTTCGATTTATTTTTTTAGCTCCTTTCTTTGTGTCCCTTTGTCCCGAGTACTCGGTACGAAGTAACACAAAGGATTATATTAATTGTTTTTCAACGAACGAGCCTAACTTTTTGTATTTTTCAAAAAGAGCTTCGTACTTCTTTGCCCTTGCCGGATCAGGTCTATATTCTTTTTCAAATCCACTGCCCATAGCTTTCTGAGCAGCCGGAATATCCTTATGGATACCTGCCACTACCGACGCAGCAATTGCGGAACCCAGTGCACAGGTCTGTTCCGAGCTGGCAACTTTGATTGGCATATTCAGTACATCTGAGACAATCTGCATAACAAAGGGATTCTTTTTGGCGACCCCTCCGGTGGCTATAACGCCATCTATCCTTAAACCTTCAGAGATGAATCTCTCATTTATCATTCGTGACCCAAAAGCTGTTGCCTCTACCAGCGCTTTAAATATCCTTGGAGCATCAGAGCCCAGTGACAGGCCTGCAATAGCCCCTTTTAATGCCTGATTGGCATCAGGGGTCCTCCTGCCGTTGAGCCAGTCGAGAGCAACCAGGGCTGTTTCGTCATCAGGAATCTTTTCTGCCTTGCTGCTCAGTTCGGCAATGATCCTTTCCGAAGTCTCATTGCTGATCCTTTCTTTTGTTTTTTCATCGAGCCACTTCATTTCTGAAATGATCTCATTTACGGGCCACAGCAACAACTTTCCGAACCATGCGTAAACATCTCCGAAAGCTGACTGCCCGGCTTCAAGACCAAGCATCCCTGGCATAATAGATCCTTCAACCTGGCCGCAGATGCCTGCTATCAGCTTATCTCCGACCTCTTCTAAGGGTGATACAAGCATATCGCATGTAGAGGTTCCCATAATTTTTATAAGCTGATATGGTTTGATCTCACCACCTACTGCACCAAGGTGCGCATCAAAGGATCCTGCTCCCACCTTAACATTTTCAGGGAGAGAAAGCTTTAAGGCCCATTCCCGGGTAAGATTACCCACGGGAATATCACAGGTGTATGTTTCAGTATACAGACGGCCTCTTAATCCGGCCAGCAAAGGATCAAGCCCTGTCAGAAATTTCTCATCCGGCAAACCATTGAAGTCAGGATGCCACATAGCCTTATGGCCTGCAGCACAACGGCTTCTTTTGATTTGAAGCGGATCTGTATTTCCGCATAGAAGCGCCGGCAGCCAGTCACAGTGTTCTACCCATGAGAAAGCATGCTCTCTTACTTTGGCGTTCTTACGGAGAACATGAAGTATCTTTGCCCAGAACCATTCCGATGAATAAATACCTCCTTCATACCTGGTGAAATCAGTACCTCCCCATGATCTTGCAAGATCATTTATCTCTTCAGCTTCTTTGACTGAAGTATGATCTTTCCATAAAATAAACATTGCATCAGGATCATTTTCAAAGCCTGGCTTCATTGATAGAGGAACACCATCTTTATCAACAGGTACCGGTGTTGAACCGGTAGTGTCAATTGTAATACCTGCAATGTTATCTGTTATCTCGCGGCTTAAACCTTTCAGCGAATTCTTTACTGATTGTTCTAGCCCTTCAACATAGTCCAGCGGGTGCTGCCGGAACTGATTCAGGGAAGGATCACAATAGAGACCTTTTTTCCACCTGGGATATTCAAATACAGATGTTCCGATAATTTTACCATTGCCTGTATCAACTACGACAGAACGGACTGAATCGGTTCCATAATCGATCCCGATCACATATTTCTTTGCCATGATTATATTTATGATTTGTTATTTTTTACCCTGTCCGTAATATGCATCCCTCCCGTGTTTCCTGCCGAAATGCTTGTCAAGCAGGAACTTGTCAACAGGTTCGTCCTTTCCGAGCAGGAATGTGTATAAGGCCATCCGGGCAATCTCTTCAAGGGCAACCGCATTATAAACAGCCTCTTCAGGATCTGAGCCCCAGCAGAAAGGACCGTGGGAACAGACCAGCACTGATGGTACTGCCATAGGATCTGTGCCTCTCATCCTCTCGATGATCACTTTTCCCGTATTGATCTCATATTTATTTTCGATCTCATTTTTCCTCAGCTTCCTGGTACAGGGCACTTCCCCATAAAAATGGTCAGCATGAGTTGTACCCAGGGGGGGAATATCTTTTCCTGCCTGAGCCCATGATGTGGCAAATGTTGAATGAGTATGGACAATTCCTCCTATCGCCATGAAGGTTTGATATAATAATAAATGAGTGGGGGCATCTGTTGACGGATTGAATTTACCTTCAACAATCTTTCCATCCGGATCAAGTACCACCATATCACCTGGCTTCATTGATTCATAATTCACCCCCGATGGCTTTATTACAATCAGCCCGGTTTTCTTGTCCCTGCCGCTGACATTGCCCCAGGTATGAATTACCAGTCCGTGATTTACAAGATCAAGATTTGCTTTACAGACACTTGCTTTTAACTTTTCAAGCATGTTCTCAAATTTTAGGCAGATGTTTTCAATTCACATCCAGGCTGAAATAGAAACCGTTCTTTATCAGCCTCTTGTATCTTTCCTTAATGAACTTGTAGTAGAATGCTCCTTTCTTGGATGTTTGTTTTTCCTTTTCCTCAAGCTTTTCAAGGATATTCATTGAAAGGATCTTTTTCCTGAAATTTCTCTTGTCAATCTTTCTCTGGTATATGGCCTCATAAAGATCAAGCATCTGAACGAGGGTGAATTTTTCGGGAAGCAGTTCGAATCCCACAGGTTTGATCCGGATCTGCAGCTGAAGCTCTTTGAGTGCTCTTTCAACCATAGATTGATGATCAAAGATCAGCTTAGGCAACTGGTTAATAGACTGCCAGTGAGCTCCATTTCTGTCTGTTACTTTCCGGTCAATATCCTTGATCTTTATAAGCGCCCAGTATGCCACAGAAATAACTCTTGCTCCAGGATCCCTTTCAGGATCTCCATAACAATACAACTGCTTCATGAAGATATTCTTGAGTCCGGTCAGATTACGGAGCACCCTGCTGGCGGCAATATCGAGGCTCTCTCCCGGCTCAATAAATCCTCCTGCCAGCGACCATTTACCTTTTGCCGGATTGAAACTTCGCTTAATAAGAAGCAGCTTGATCTCCTTCTCCAGAATATCATATCCGAAAATAATTGAGTCAACTGCGACAAGATGTTTCTTATAACTGGAATAGAGCTTCATATATTTTTCTCTTTACTTTTTTATCGTTATACCTTATATCTATATAATCCCGTCTGAAATGTGATAATAAACTTCGTTCCACCTGAGCTCTTTCCTGAAATTATCCAGATCGCATTTTTCATCAATAAGAACATATTCTATCCCAAGCATGGATGCAAAATCCTGGAGATATTCCCTGTCAATTGCAGTGCTGAAGCCTGTATGATGAGCACCTCCTGCCAGTATCCATGCAGCAGCTCCCGTTTTGAGATCCGGCATCGGTTTCCACAGCACGCTGGCTACCGGGAGCTTTGGCATATCGGGACATTTAACAACTTCCACATTGTTGACAATCATCCTGAACCTGTTTCCAAGGTCAATTACAGATACATTTATTCCTTTACC